>JAAZYT010000047.1 GCA_014239505.1 Fidelibacterota bacterium
GTCCATAAGATTCTTCTTTTTCAATTACAAGAACAGAATCTTCTGAATTCACACTGATTGCTCTTGCAATAGAAAGACCAATAGCGCCAGCACCAATAATTATAATTTTATAAATAGTTTATTCAGATAGTTTTTTTAAAAGGGTCCCTGTAAAAATTCCAGTAGTATGACCATCTTTCCAAAATGGTCTTAATCCGTAGTAACCAACAGGTTGAAGGCCACTAATTTGGAAACTAGATGGATTCAGTGCTTGTTCAGGGCCTTTATATAAATTTCCTAATGCATCGGTTTCTCCTTCACAAGAAGCACATGGACACCTTTCTCTTAATAGTTTTAAAGATACCATGGACTCACTCTTATCAGCAAAAGATACAATTAATAAATCATTTACAATTTCATAATTTTCGATAGCAAGACCATCAGTCATTTAATAATTCCTTAATATTGGTATCTTAATTTGAATTAATTTAAAGATATGAGTAAATCCTTTTATGCTTTTGTAGCTTTAAATATGAAAAAATTAACATTAAAACAATTATTCTTCTTTTTTCTTTTGATTGGTATTACATATTCACAGGAATTGCGACCTAGAGATATGGGTGTCCAGATAGGCATATTTAAAACAGGGAAATGGAATGCAATAACAGATGTAGATGGTGTGCAAGTTGGACATGAAACTCTTATCTATGGAGATAGTGTTCGTACTGGAGTAACGATTATTAAACCTCATGGTGGTAATCTATTTGAAAATAAAGTGATGGGCTCTGTGTATGTGACCAATGGTTTTGGAAAAGCAATTGGATTTACTCAAGTAGAAGAACTAGGAACTATTGAAACACCAATTGGTCTTACAAATACCTTAAATATTTTTATGGTTGCTAATTCGATTGTGGATTATATGATTGCAGAAAATCCTGATATACGTTCTGTTAATCCAGTGGTTGGAGAGACTAATGATAGCGGTCTCAATGATATTCAGGGTAGACATGTAACAAAAAAACATGTTTTTAATGCAATAAAAAATGCAAAGGAAGGTCCTGTAAAAGAAGGATCAGTTGGAGCAGGAACTGGAACGCGAGCTCTAGGTTTTAAAGGTGGTATAGGAACCGCTTCAAGAGTTTTACCCAAAGAGGCTGGTAGTTATAAAGTTGGAGTATTAGTCCAAACTAATTTTGGTGGTTCACTTATGATAAATGGTGCTCCTGTTGGTAGAGAGCTCTTAAAGTCATCTTTTTCTTCAAGTATTCCATATGATGAAGATGAAGGCTCTTGTATGATAGTAATCGCTACAAATGCGCCTTTATCTAATAGAAATTTGAAGAGAATGGCAAAGCGCGTTGATCATGCCTTTGGCAGAGTTGGCGCTTATTCATCAAATGGAAGTGGAGATTATGTAATAATATTTTCAACTGCGAATATATTATCAAGTAATCAAAAGACCATTAAACGTGAAGAAATGAAGAACCGTTATATGAATGGTTTATTTGCAGCAACCGTAGAAGCAACAGAGGAAGCGATAATTAATTCTTTGTTTATGGCAGATGCAATGGATAGTAAATATGGTCAAATAGAATCTTTGCCTATTGATGAGACAATGAAAATTTTAAAAAAATATAAAGCACTAAATTGGAATGAGAAATTATACCCATGGAAAAAGTAGCTGTTAACGACTTTGTAAAAAGGCAAATAAAAGGATCTGGTAAGACGTATTCAAATACTTTATCATTTGAACAAATTGCAGTGGATGCACAA
>JAAZYT010000102.1 GCA_014239505.1 Fidelibacterota bacterium
AAAAGCCTCGATTTATTTCGGGGCTTTTTTGTTTCTATTGGTTATCTTTTAATATAATCATCTAAGGTATTTATTTATGTTTGATAAAGAACTTTTAAATGACAAATCAATTATTGTCACAGGTGGCGGTACGGGTTTAGGTAAATCAATGGCCACGCGGTTTGCTGAATTGGGCGCTAACCTTGTTATCACTAGTCGACGTCAAGAAGTCATCGATAAAACTGCTGAGGAGTTACGAGACCACGGAGGGAAAGTATTAGCTATAGCATGCGATGTTAGAGACTCAGAGCAGGTTAATGAGATGGTCAGTCAAACCGTAGATGGGTTTGGGAAGATTGATATTCTTTTAAATAATGCTGCAGGAAATTTTATTAGTCCCACGGAAGATCTAAGTCCAAATGCTTTTAAAACAATAGTAGACATTGTATTAAATGGAACTTTTAATTGTACGCAGGCTGCTGGTAAAGTGATGCGTGAAAAAGATGGTGGTGTCATATTAAATATTGTGACTACCTATGCATGGACAGGTTCAGGATATGTTGTTCCTTCTGCATCGGCAAAAGCAGGTGTGCTAGCTATGACAAGATCTCTAGCTGTTGAGTGGGCTAAATATGGTATTCGAACTTTAGCTATTGCGCCAGGTCCTTTTCCAACAAAAGGTGCATGGTCAAGATTAGCACCTCCAGGACTTGGGATTGAGAAAAAAATGAGAAACCGAGTTCCGCTAAAAAGAGTTGGAGAGCATATAGAATTAGCTAATTTGGCATCTTATCTAGTAAGTGACCAAGCAGCATATATAAATGGAGAAGTGGTAACTATTGATGGTGGTGAATGGCTTCAAGGAGCAGGCGAGATGAATGAATTAGAGAAATTGCCTAAAGCTGCATGGAAGTTGCTTCAAATGAAGCGGAAAAAGAAAAAATAATTACTTAGAAAATTCTATGACCCAACGAGTTATAGTATCTCCAATTGACATATAAAGTATAACCGTATAAACAAATGCGATGCCAACCAAGGCAAATGGAGTAATGCGAAGCTCATGAGAGTATTTGTCACTTCCATGAATTTTTAAGTGCCAAGTGCGAAAGACAAGAATAGTTAAATAAGAGAGGCCTAAACTAAAGGCTAAAAACCCTATAAGAATATACTGATCTGTATTACTCAGATTATAAAGCCACTTGGCAAATTTCAAATATGATCTCCTAACATTGCTGCACCAAATACACCAGCGGAATCACCCAGTTTATTTTTTAGAATTGGCGTAACAAAGTTTCTACTAAATATTGCTTTTGCTATAGCATCACTCCCTTCACTATAAAGCAAATCTATTTTTGATAATCCTCCGCCTAATACTATTGCATCTGGATCTAGTATATCAATGACATTTGCCATGGCAGCACCGAAATTATTAATAAAATTTTCTTTCCACTCTGGGTGTTTTAAATAGTCTTCATTATCAATAATATCTGTAACACATTTAAATTCATTAGTTAATTCTTTCCATTCTTTTTCGAGTGCCGTTCCTGAGATATAGGATTCAGTACAACCTCTATTCCCACAGTAGCAATCTCTTCCATTAGGATAAAGGACATGATGCCCCCATTCACCACTAATATGATTTGGTCCACGATGTATGTTTTTATTGATAACCACTCCACCGCCACAACCCGTACCAAGAACCACGCCAAACACCAATCTGTAATCTTTTGCAGCACCTAAAATTGCCTCAGCTAAAGCAAAGCAATTTGCATCATTCTCCATAAGAATAGGAAGGCAAAGGGCCACCTCAAGATCAGATCTTAGTGGTTTATCTATTAAGCAAACCGTATTGCTATTTTTTAACGTTCCTGTTTTGAAGTCGATCGCGCCTGGTGTGCAGATGCCAATCGGTCCTTCTACATTACCAGTTTTCATTAACTCATGAGCTAGGTCAACTATACGTTTTAGAATTGCATCATAGCCTTCATCACGGTTTGTAGCAACACGTTTTCGTTCTATTACTTGAAATGCATCATTAATAATAATAGCTTCAATTTTTGTACCGCCGAGGTCTATACCTAATTTATTTCCCATTATATTTTTCTTTATTTAATATGATAAGCCATCACCAAAATTAAATAAGTGATCATCTGTCATAGAAATAGGCAATTGATCTATTGACTTAGGCCAAGAAAACGATAGTTTACCTGTTGGACTATAATCACCAAACAATACATCTGAAATACCTTGACCTTCCGTGCCTGGAAGCCAAGCTGCTAAAAGTGAATCCCATTGATCTATTTCGTTCGTTATTATCATTGGCCTACCTGAAAAGAGAATAACTACAACGGGAATATTTTTACTTTTTAAGTGTTTAATAACATCTAAATCTTTTTTATTTAAACTAAGGTCTTCACGGTCACCTTCCATTTCTGCATAGGGTTCTTCACCAATAACAACTACAGCAACATCTCCTTCAACATTCCTTCCATCTTTACTATACTGAACTGAAACACTTGGGTCTACTGCTGATTTAATTGCCTCTAAAACTGAAGTGCCTTCAGTTTTGTTTTCCATCTCTCCTTGCCAGCTAATCGTCCAACCACCAGATTGCATTCCAATATTATCTGCTCCGCGTCCCGCAACAATAATTGTTTTCCCATTTTTAGGGAGAGGTAGGAGGTCATCGTCATTTTTTAATAAGACCAAACTTTTCCTAACTGCTTCACGAGCAATTTCACGATGTTTTTGAGAACCTATATGAGATAATAGTTGTTGATCGCTAAATGGCCTGTCAAAAAGTCCTGATTGTTTCTTAATTAACAGTATCCTTTTAACAGCATCATCGACTCTGGATATAGGAATGGACCCATCTTCAATGGATTCTTTAAATAAACGCATGAATTTTTCATAAGATTCATTGCCAAATTTTACAGCCCCGGGAACCATTACCATATCTATCCCTGCATTGATAGATATGATAATATCTGATTTATAATCACCTGGGATCATTTCTATGGCAGCCCAATCAGATACTACAAAACCTTTAAATCCTAGCTCATCCTTAAGGATATCTGTCAATAAATATTTATTTGCGTGGCACCTTACATCATTCCAAGTATTATACGCCGCCATAAAAGTTGCCACGCCACTTTCAACTGCTTTTTTGAAAGGAGGAAGGTGTGTTTTTCGGAGCTCTTCTTCAGAAATAGCTAGATTTCCTCTATCTATTTTTCCATTAAGCCCTGTGCCAAATAACGTACCACCATCACCAATAAAATGTTTTGCGCAGGCTAATACGCTATTAGGATTATTAATGTTTGCAGATTGATAGCCTAAAATTGCAGCATTGCCAAGTTCAGTAACGAGTTCTGTATTTTCTGAAAACCCTTCATAAGTTCTTCCCCATCTAAAGTCATTAGGTACAGCCAGACATGGTGCGAAATCCCAATCAATCCCTGTAGCAGCTACTTCAAGTGCGGTCGCCCTTGCAACCGATTCAACTAGTTTTGCATCACGAGTTGCCCCTAAGCCTATGTTATGAGGGAAGATAGTCGCGCCAACTACATTGTTATGTCCATGAACTGCATCAATACCGTATAATAAAGGTATCTTTAAACGAGAATTAAGAGCCTCACGCTGATATAAATCATACATCTCAGCCCAAGCTTTAGGTTCATTAACTTGAGGAGTGCTACCCCCACCACTTAAAAGTGAACCAAATCCATATTTAGATATATCAGAAATTTCATTTAAAAATTGTTGGTCAACTTGGGTCATCTGTCCAATTTTTTCATCAATCGTCATCTCTTGTATTAAGGAATCAACAAATGCTACATCAATTGAAGCGTTATTACTTTTCATTGATTTACATCCAAATAAACTCAAGAGTAAAAAAAGTGATGTTATTGATTTAAAATAAATAGATTTCATATTATTTATGCGTATCCCTTTTAATTAATTCTACAGGTATGAGTGTTTTTCGAGCGGAGCGATTTAAATTAACTTCTTTTTTTATCATTCTAATCAGGTGGTCAATTGCCTCTTCAGCTAGTTGGTCTACATCAGTATCAATAGTTGTTAGCTTTGGAAAAAATATTTTACTAAATAAAATATTGTCATAGCCTATAACTGCATAGTCGGTCGGTATTTCTTTTTTATTTTCTAGGGCCGCATGAATGAAGCCCACAGCCATTTGATCATTGCTTGCAAATACTCCAATATTTTTAATCTTTCTTTTAAAAATTGAGTGAAATGCATTTTCCCCGGCTTCAAAAGAATAGTCGCCTTTATAATCCCAGCTAATTTTATAGCCAGCATTTTCAATTGTGTCTCGGAATCCATTTCGACGAAGTGCTGCTTCCCATTTTTCTAAAGGACCTCTAATGATGCCAAATTTTTCGTAACCTTTTTCAATAAATGCTTTTGCTGAAAGTGCCCCCCCTTGATAAGAATCAAAAGTGAAAGTATCAAATATTGGCTCGAAAGATGGAGCAATTGAAACTATAGGATAATTTTCCAGGGTTTCTTTTATTTTATTGTAACTATATGGATCTAGCGTAGGCAGAAACATTATAAATCCATCATGATTTTTTGCAAGGAATGATAAATCATCTTGTAATGATTTGCTATGCCTAACAGAATGAATGGTTAGTGTACAATTTTTATTAAGTGAAACTTGATCGAACGAAGAATATAAATAAGCATAGAATTCTTCAGAAAAATGTTGAGTAATTAAAGCAATATCTAATACCCTATTTTCAGGATTTACTGAGATACGATAGCTATTATAACCCATTTCTCGGGCAGCTTTAATAATTTGTGCAGCGCTTTGTGAGTTTCCGCTAATCTTATTTGATAACACTCGTGAAACCGTAGAAACTGAATAGCCGGTAGCATTTGAAATATCTTTTAAGCCAATAGACATTGTTTATTATAGGAATCCTTTTATTAGCCATGCAATATAATAAAATATAATTGCATATAAAATGCAAATAATTTGCATAACTAAACAAAATAATTTGCATAAAATTATAACAATTGATACAATGCGAACAGTAAAGGGCTACAAATTTAACCTATTAGGAGTGATTTATTATGAAAAAAACGCTAGTTAATCTATTATTTTTAATCATTATTAGTTCTATTTCTTTTGCGCAACCTGTACGTACTCAAGCTGCTGGGGCATGGACTGGAGATACTTCTCCAATGATAAACTCCATGAATGCGGCTTCTACGGATACTAGTTATTGGCAGTATTTTGGTTGGGGTCCTTCAGCTGGTCATTTACCTGGAGGAGATTCATTAGGTGGTCATTATGAAGTAAATATTAATGCATTCCAAGATTCTGGTTATGTGAATATTTCTTATGATACTGATGTAAAGGCTGAAGGTACTGGTTCAATGAAATTAGATGTTTCAGTGCATGGTACTGAAGGGTGGGGAGGCTATTCAAAAATTCAACATATGCATCCTGACACCGCGAATGGTTTTTATGATTGGTCAAAATACGATACAGTTTCATTTCAATATTATATGCCAAGCGCTCCAAGTCACGCAGGCGCTATTGAGCTTAGATTTAATGTATTAGAATTTAGTGATGTTACTGATCCTACTTATGTACCTGCAGATGGAGATGGTGGTAAACCATTAGGTGAATTTTATTATTCTTTTACTAGTCCAAGACTAGGTGATGCAACAACAGAATGGGTTACTGTAGATATCCCATTGGTAAATAGTCCTGATAACTGGAATAATGCTACTGGATTCAATAGAACTGGATGGGCAGGTATCGCAGGTAATGAAGTCTTTGATACTGATAAGATAAAAGGATTTACCTTTGAATTTTCAGGAAACCAAACAGATTCAACGCGCTCTTCAGCTACGATTTATATTGATAATCTAACTCTCAAAGGAAGAAAGAATATCCCTGTAGTCATGTTTAATGGTAAATCTTATCCAAGTACAATTGTTCCTTTTACTTGGGGTGACTCGCAGCAAGAGATTATTGATGGCGGAGGTCCTGGTGGTGTTAAAAGTGCGGTTAAATGGACTCATGCTAATCCTTGGGGTAATGGATATACAGGCTATGGATATAACATGAATGCTGATAATGGATTTGATATGAGTTTTGAATGGATGACTGATTCTGTTCAATTTACTTATAAGTCAGAAGTTTATACTGGTCCATTACGTCTCCAATTTGAGGCAGGAACTGGTAAATTGGTTAACCCAGTTACATTAACTGCTGATAATGATTGGCATACAGTCAAAGTTGCATTAAAAGACTTTGTTTATGGTGATGGAACCACGGCTGGATTTGATTCTACAGCTGTTAAAGTTTTTCAATTTATTCCAGAAGGTAATGGTGTTGCTGGAAATGTAGTTCATCTAACAGATATTTGGACAGGTGCTCCAATATTTGATTGGGTACCTCCCGCTGCAGTAGAAAATATTGCTGCAATTCCAGGTACTTACACTAATGCTGTCGTTTGGGATGATGTAGCAGGTGAAAAGGGAGAGACCTATGATGTGTATGCTAGTCGTAAAGCATTCACAGATACATCAGCTAAGTTATTAGCAGCGAATACAACCGTTGATGTTGTAGCAACAGGTGTGCTTGAAGATGTAATGTCTGCTTATCATGATATTACTATTCCGCTTTCCGCGCGATCTGTGCAGTACTATTATGCTGTAATTTGTACAGATTCAAATGGCAATAAGAGTATAGTCTCTCAAACAGCTGCACCTACTTATAATTTTGCTAGAGGAATTCCAACACTATCATTAACTCCACCAGCCTTTGCTGCGGATGGAGATATTGCAGAGTGGGAAGCGAGTGGTATAGTACCATTGTTTATGGGAGTATCATCAAACTCACTTGGGGCGGCAAAAGTCTGGCAGACAGTAGATAGTGATGATGATGCATCGCTAAAAATTTATTTAGCTGCAGATGAAGATAGTTTATATGTTGGCGTTGATGTAACAGATGATGTATTTCACGTAGGTGCAGGAAATTGGTGGGAACAAGATGCAATGGAACTTTTTATCGGTTTGTACGATCAAAGAGGACCAAAACATGGTGCAGCAAAACGTGGTGCAGAGCCAGATTATAAATTTGCTTTTTTAGGTGATAGTGCTTTTGTAGAGTTTGGAACATCAACACCTCTATCAGATAAGAGCTATGTAACATATGCAAATTCAGGTGTAACTGGTTCGCCGGATGCAGTTATTGAATTCAGCATTAATTTAGATTCACTAGCAAAAATAAACTCAGACTCTGTTTTTGTTCCAACAGAAGGTATGAGAATTGCTATAGAACCAGCATGGCATGATAATGATGGTGAAGGTTGGCAAGGAAATCTCTTCATGTCAAAAAATAATAATGATAACGCATGGCAGACACCTTCAGTCTGGTCACACACTTTTGTTGGAAGAAAAGATGGGAATATCTTATCGACTGATGATGAAGGCTTAGTTGCGACTAGGTTTGAGTTAAAGGAGAATTATCCTAATCCATTTAATCCAACAACAACAATTGAATATTCAATTGGTATTGCTGGTCAAACTAAGTTAATGATTTATGATGTTCTTGGGCGTGAAATGGTAAAATTAGTTGACGAGTATAGACCAATGGGAACTCACAGAATTGTTTGGAATGCTGCAAATATGCCATCTGGTATTTATTTCTATCGTCTTGAGACATCAACTTTCACTAGAACACAAAAAATGGTTTTGATGAAATAAAACTATAAAGTTTATCACTATCATGATTCTTATTTTGGAAAAATATATTATTAAAAAATAAGATAAAGACTTCCGTTTGGAAGAACGATACACTAGCGACGATAAAGTGGGGATATGGTTTAATTACTTATCCCCACTTATTTAAATTAATGGTCAATATTTAAAGTTTATTTTATGAAAATCATATCTCGGGTTATTTTATTATCATTTATTATAAATTGTCTATATGGTCAAACTACTGGCAAAATCATAGGTACGATTAAAGATACGGAAACCAATGATGTTTTAATTGGTGCCAATGTAATTCTTCAAGGGACTTATTATGGAGCGGCTACAGATATTGAAGGATATTATTTTATTGTAAATGTTAAGCCAGGTGTATATACACTTGTTTTTGATATGATAGGTTATAAACAGGTTAAGATGGAAAATGTTCGTGTTTCTGTCAATAGAACATCAACAATAAATATAGAAATGGAACCTACTGTTATTCAAGGAGAGACGGTAATAGTTGAAGTTGATGCGGTTGCCACAAGAAAAGATCAAACATCCACTATTAAGAATATCTCTAGTGATCAAATTGAAAAATTACCTGTTGAGAATATTGGCGCAATAATTGGTATGCAGGCAGGAGTTGTAGAAGGTCACTTTAGAGGTGGAAGAACAAATGAAGTCACTTATCTGATAGATGGTATACAAGTTGATGAAGTTTTTGGTGGTGGGAACTCTGCTGTTGAGATAGAACCTGAAGTTATTCAAGACCTTGAGGTTATTACAGGGACTTTTAATGCAGAGTATGGTAGAGCTATGAGTGGGGTTGTAAATGCGGTAACAAAAGATGGTGCAAATAAATTCGAAGGATCTGTGTCGACAGCATTTGGAAATTATTTTACTGGAAATAATAATATTTTTCTTGGGTTAGATAATAAAGAGCTAGATAAGAATAAAGATTATAAATTTCAAATTAGTGGACCAATTATAAAAGATAAAATTCACTATTTTATTAATACTAGGATGCAAGATAATGATAATCATCTTAATGGCTTAAGGAGATTTAATGTTACTGATTCAAGTAATTATTATAGTCTTAATCCATTAGATTGGTATTCTGAGAACACAGGGGACTCTTCTTTTGTAAGCATGAATAGAAGTTCAAATCGATCTGTATTAGGCAAATTAACTTTTTCTCTTTTTTCTGGCATTCGTTTTTCTACTATGTATTCAATCAACCAAGATACATGGCATGGCTATGACCATGCATTTAAATACAACCCTGATGGAATGGGAGCATCTCACAGGAAAACTGATTTCTTTTCATTTCACTGGAATCATTTGATTTCGCAGAAGCTTTTTTATGATATTAAATTATCTTCAATGAAAAATTATGGCGGAAGCTATCTTTATGAAAATCCTTTAGATACTAGTTATGTTCATGATCGATATTTAGAAAGTTACGGTCCAGGTTTTTTTATGGGTGGACAACAGAAAGACCACAGTGAAAGAACATCAGACATATTAGGAGCTAAATTTGATCTTAATTGGCAAATAAATAAAAATCATAGTATTAAGTCAGGGTTTCAATATTCAAATTACTCAATAGATAATCAATGGCATCAAATTAGGAATGAATACTTTGGTACACCCGAAGAGAATTTAATATATAAACCAAAGATTTTTCCTGATTCAACGCTTTATGCAGATGCTTATGTAGTAGAACCAAAAGAACTATCAGCATATTTTCAAGATAAAATGGAATTTGATGATATGGTTATTAACTTTGGATTACGCTATGATATGTTTGATCCAAATTCAATATTGCCTTCTGATAGAAGAAATCCAAGTAATCAATTAGCCTTACCAGATTCAATGATGTCGCTTTATCCAAAAGTAGATCCTCAGGTACAAATAAGTCCGCGTTTTGGTTTAGCTTATCAACTCGGTGGTGCTGCCGTATTACACTTTAGTTATGGTCATTTTTTCCAAATGCCGCCAATGTATTCTCTATACCAGAACCATTCATTTTTGGTTGCCCCAAGTGACTATGCAACAGTTATGGGGAACTCTGAGTTAAAAGCAGAAAAAACAATTACATATGAAGTAGGTTTGTGGCAAGAATTAACTCAAGGGGTTGGACTTGAAGTCTCTTTATTCTATCGAGATATTTACAACTTACTAAGTACAAGAATAATTAGCACTTACAATCAAATTGAATATGGCCTTTATAGTAATAAAGATTATGGAAATGCAAGAGGTCTAGAAGTTAAGTTTGATTTTAATTCTGGTCCGGTTTCCTCTTGGATAAACTATACTCTCCAATATACAAAAGGGAATGCAGATAACCCTACTCAAGCCTTTTCACGTTCTGGGTCAAGTATGGACCCGGTTAATAGATTTATTCCAATGAGTTGGGACCAGCGCCATACTTTTAATGCTACAGTTGCATATAATAAACCAACTTATGGTTTTTCTGTAACGGGATATTATAATTCAGGATCACCTTATACATTTCGCCCAATTGAAGAAAGTCGACTATCTCGGGTAAACTTATATCCAAATAATGATTATCGACCTACAAAATATCATGCTGACTTGATGGCTTACTATAATTTGAGTATTTCAAAAAAGCATAAAATAAATTTCAGATTAGCTGTATATAATTTATTTGATCGCTTAAATGAAGAATGGGTGAATGATCAAACGGGGCGAGCTTATACTGCAGTAATCAAAGAAACAGACTTAGCAGGTCATAGGAGTAACTTTAATGATTATGAAGACCGAATAAAAAATCCAGCAATGTTTTCAGCTCCACGAATGATTAAAATATCCACAGGAATTAATTTTTAATGAAAAGAATTATTTATTTATTATTGCTTATAAACCTAGGCTTATCTCAAGGTAAAAAGTATGAAGGGCCAAATGATCCTGCTGGAGATATTGCGGCAGAGCGCGAAGGATACATGACAGGGAATCGAATTTATCTTTATTTTAGAAATAATACGGAGCTTTCTGATTGGCCAAAAGTGAATGTATCAAGGTGGCCAAATAATTTAGATGGTGTAAAAATGGTAGATGGGATTGGACTTCTTGTTGGTGCAAAAGTTTATATCAAAGATGATCCAACCACGCAAATTGATTCTACTGTTGTTTCTGACCCACTTGAAATTGGTGATGGAGAAGGACTTCACCACCTTTATTTCTTGCAGACTAGCTATCGAGAAGAGATGGATGTTAATCCTGCAGGTACTTTTGAATATGGTTTTTATCCTTCTTTTGGTTATTTTAATGAAACCAATGAATATCCAGCTATGAGTAATCGGCCAAGTTCATGGCCGCCTAATGGATGGCCATCAATTGGTTCTAGTACAAAATGGCCTGGAGAGTGGGATGGTAGATTTGGTAGAGGTATTATTTATGCAGATCTTGAAACTTATTTTGTTGCCAATGATGCACAAGATCAAGAGTATTTAGAGCTACCAGATCGTGTCCGATATTATCCTCGTGGAAACAAAAAAATTGGTAAAATTAGAGATAATGTTACAATTGGAAAAGATAATCCCTGGGGTGGTTTAGGTTTACGTGTTGAGGCAAGGGGGTTTCAGTGGAATAATCCACAGGCTAGGGATGCAATTTTTTGGGAGTATAACATTGCTAATATTTCTAATTACGATTTAACCGAAGTTGCTTTTGGCTATTGGGTTGACAATGCTATTGGAAATGATGGAAATGATGAATTAGCGTATTTTAATGTTGACCTTGATATGTCTTACTCATGGGATATAAATGGAATAGGCTCTGGAGGTTTACCAACGGGAACAATGGGGTTTGCTTACTTGGAAAGTCCAGGTATGGCTTATGATGATAAAGATAATGACAATGATGGAATAATTAATGAAAAAAGAGATAATGTTGCTACAACAAAAGTAGGACCTACAGATGGTATTTATGATATAAATAAATTTTTATCCTTTTATAAACTTGAACAATCAGATTTAGTAGAACATTGGGATGCTGATGAAGACCAAGATTGGCAAGATGGTGAAGATCTAAATAATGATGGAGTGTATCAAATAACTGAATTTTTTGGAGATGACATAGGATTGGATGGCGTTGCTCCAGGTGAATTGAATTATTCTGGTCCAGATGAAGGAGAAGGGAACCATAAACCTGATTTTGTTGAAGGAATTGGATCTGAACCGAATTTTGCACTTACAGATGTCTCAGAATCTGATATGGTGGGATTAACATCTTTTCGTTTATTTCCTGTCCCAAGTCATTCACAATCAAATTCCACTTGGTGGTTTAGAAATGATAAGGCAATGTGGGATTTAATTGGTGAAAATATTTTAGAAGAATACATTGCTGATATTTCAAATTTAATTGAAGTCTTTGCTTCGGGACCTTTTCCATTGTTTAAAGGTAGGACTGAAAGAATTTCAATGTCAGAATTGCATTCATTTGATGCATTAGAAGGGCTGAACTCTTCTAGCCATACAGCGCCAGCATTATACGAATTAAAAAAGATTGTTCAAGTAATCTATGAAAAAGATTATCGTTTTGCTCAACCCCCTAAAATGCCAACATTAACGGCAACTCCAGCTGATGGTAAAGTTATTCTCACATGGGATAATATTTCTGATACAAGGACAAGAGATCCATTCCTTGGCAACATAAATGACTTTGAAGGGTATAAATTATTTAGAGCAACAGATAAATATTTTGCAGATGCTGAAGTAATAACGGATGGTTATGGTACTCCGATGTTTATGAAGCCTATTTTTCAATGTGATTTAAAAAATGGTAAGTTCGGTTTCACGGATTTTGGTCTTGTTAATGGTGCCGCATATAATTTGGGTTCTGAGACAGGAATTACTCATGTATTTATTGATAATAATGTGATGAATGGAAGAACATATTATTATGGTTTGGTCGCGTATGATTATGGTGCTCCAAATATTGGCCCAGGAATTTCCCCCTCTGAAAACAATATTGTTGTAGAACTCAATGAAGCTGAAGAGGTTAGATCTATTGGTAAAAATATTGCTATTGTTACTCCATATAAACCAGCGGCTGGTTATATTTCACCAGATATCACTATTGATGATTCAAAACTTACTGGTGGCGGTAAGGTTGAACCTTCAATCCTTGCACAGTCAAGCATTAATAATAATCATCAATATCAAGTTTCATTTAATATTGATACAGTTGCACTACTTCCAAAATATGAATATGGTTTAATGTATACTACAAACTCAATTAAGGTTACTGATCTTAATGAAGGTTTAGTTATTTATGAAGAAAGTCCAGAAAAGTTTGTAGGAAGTAATTTAATCAAAGTAGACTCTTTGGGATATTGGACACTTAATACAAAAGCACCTTTTAGTACGGATGTTTTTGATGGAATTCAGCTAAATATTGATTTACCATATGAAGTTGGTTCATATGATTACGCTAACTCTGGCTGGGTTCAAGGAAATGGAATAATGCGCGTAGTCCCAAGTTCTAGAGAATCAAAATACCTTGCCTGGGATTATCATATAGTTTTTAGTAATAATCAAAATATCTACTCATCAACAACAACTAGTAAATCTAATATTAGAGATGCTCTTGATGATAAAATTTCCACTAATCAAATTCTTCTTGCTCAAGCATTTGATTTTTATATTAAAAACGAAACTTTAATCAAAGAAGATGGAAGTCATGTAATTATGGATATGGTTGTTCATGATGTAAATCAAAATGGTGTTTATGATCGAGAGGGAGATAAAATTATTGTTGGTGGTATGAGAAGTGACGGAAAGTGGGCTGGAACAGCTTTTGTATTAGATTTTAATTTGGCATCAAGTTTGACATATCCTCAAGCTGATGATATTTTTCAAGTAAAATTTACACGACCATTTTGGAAAGATGATCATATTAAATTTACTGTTAATTCATACGATGGTATCAATACAGATTCTCTTTCTAAAACTATGGATGATATAAAAGTTGTACCTAATCCATATGTTGCAACTAATGTAATGGAAACTGCAGTCTCAAATCAGTTTTTAAATCAACGTCGTAGTTTAATGTTTACAAATATACCAGCTCAGGCTTTAATTAAAATTTTTACTGTTAGTGGCGTTTTGGTTGATGAAATTATTATTAATAATTCTCCGGAAAAAGGAATTGTACATTGGGACATGCTTACTCGTGAGGGGTTAGAAATTTCTGCAGGTATGTATTTATATCATATAAAAGCTGAAACTGGCAATGAAAAAATTGGAAAGTTTGCGGTGATTAAATGAAGAAACTCCATTTTATCGCTTTAATTGTTTCATTGAATATTATTTTTGCACAAAATATATACAGATATGGATCTACGGCTGCAAATTTTCTTGAAATAGGAGTTGGAAGCGCAAATGCATCTATGGGTGATGCTGGTGTATCTTTTGCAGATGGACCTGCTTCAGTATTCTGGAATCCAGCTGCACTAGCTTTTATAGAAAAAAATGAAAACTCCTTTATGGTACAACCATGGATATTAGATATAAATATGATATTTATTGGCTCAACTATCCATGTTAGACGTATGGGGACTTTTGGATTTAGCTTAACTCATATGGGTTATGGAGACATGGAAGTGACAACTATGACTCAACAGGAAGGAACAGGGGAAAAATTTGCTGCCAATGAATATAGTGCTGCGGTTACTTTTTCTAGAAAAATTGTACAATGGTTTTCATTTGGAGCTTCAGTTAAACTTATTAATTCTAAAATTTGGCATTCTTCTGCAAGTGCTTTTGCATTAGATGTTGGTGCAATTGTAAATACTGATTTTTTTTCACCAAACAAAAGTAAAGAAAATGGACTTAGAATTGGAATGAGTATATCTAATTATGGCTCTAGGCTACAATATGATGGTATTGATCTTCTTAATCCCATTGATATTGCCCCCTATGAGGATGGAAACTATGGGGATGTTCCTGGGCAGTTCAGACCACAACAATGGGAATTACCATTACTATTTAGAATTGGCTTAGGTATTAAACCTATTTATACAGATCTTCATCGCGTTTCGGTTGCTGTTGATGCAGTCCATCCAAATAACAATGCAGAATATGTTAACATTGGTGGACAATATGAACTTCGTTTGGTTGGTAAAGGAAGTCTCTATTTACGTTCTGGATATAAATCTCTTTTCTTACCAGATTCTCAATTTGGTATGACATATGGTGGAGGGTTAAAAATGAGCCTGATTGGAAACCAAACAATTAAAATTGACTATGCTTATCGATCAACAGATGTTTTTGGAGGGTTAAACTCCTATACGATCAGTATTGGTTTTTAATATATTCAAGTGTGTTTAATCGTTACTGTATTACCCTTTTAATCTTTTTCATTGGTTGTCAATCTAAAGGATTCAAAGATAACCAATTACAAATACTTGCAAAAGTTGGAAATCGGGTGATTACTTTGCAAGATTATTTACACCGTTCTGAATATTCACTACGCCCAGACTATTGCCGCGGTAATTTATACATCCACAAAAAAATAATATTAAATAATCTCATTGCTGAAAAATTATTAGCTATTGAATCAGATAAGGTCAAGAATAATAATAGGTCAGATAATTTATTAGCGTTCTTAAAAGGTCGAAAAGAGCAGGCTATGCGACAATTACTTTATTATGAAAAAGGTTATAAGAAAGTTGAACTGAAAGATGATGAGATTAATCATTTCTTTAAAATATCTGAAAGAACTTATCACGTTAATTATTTTTCATTTCCTGGTGGAAATTTTGCTGATTCAGTGAATCAAGCAATGAATGATGGGATTCCAATTGAAAAAATATATTCTATTAATTTTGAAGGAAATATTCCTTCTCGGGATGTTAATTGGATTGATAATAATGATCCAATAATAAGCGATAAATTATTTAATAATCAGATAAAAAAAGGAGATATCATCGGTCCATACACTTTAAAGGATGGATCGGCATTTTTATTAAAAGTTAATGGATGGACTGATCATTTAGATTTATCTGAAAAAAGCTACCTCGATAAAAAAGAAAAAGTAATTAATACATTGAAAGACAGAAAAGGAAGAGAGATTTATAGAGCTTTCATAGGAAAAATAATGAAGGGTAAAGAAATAAATTTTAATAAAGATGTATTCCTTCCCTATTCTCAATCAATACAAAATCAATTTTTTCGTTCAAGAAAACAAAAAGAAAATGCTATATCAAATGCATTATTTGATTCAGGAGAATTTTTATCTTTAGAAGATATAAAGCCAATGAATCAAAAATATAAAGATTTGGATCTCTTTACTTTAAACGGAGATAATTGGACAGTTAAAGATTTTGAAAAAGAAATATCGTCCCATCCTCTTGTTTTTAGAAAAAAGAAAATGAAACATTCAGAATTTTCAACTCAGTTTAAACTTGCAATAATAGATTTTATTCAAGATTTATATTTAACAAAAGAAGCCTATAAAATTGGGTTGGATAAAACTAGCACGGTAAAACTAAATGAATCATTATGGTCAGATAGTTTTTCTGCATACCAAGCTGCTAAATTATGGATGGAGTCTCAATCTGAAAGTGATAAACAACATATTTTAATGAAACCTATTATTGATGTTCTACAAAAAAAATATAGTTCAGAAATATTTATTAATATGAATTTATTTGAATCAATATCCTTATCAAATGTAGATATGTTTGTAACGCAAAGTAATGTTCCTTATCCAGTTATTGTACCCAGTTTTCCATCTTTTACTAATGATAGTTATTTGGATTATGGTTCTGAAATTAAGTAAATGTTTAATAATATTTTTTTTAGGTTTTTCAGGTATATGTTCACAGAAATATTTGGGAGCGGAACTACGTACAAAAAAATCATATAAATATGGTCGATATGAAGCAACCTTCAAATCAGCAAGAGGAGAAGGTTTGGTCTCTTCATTCTTTACTTACCATGATGAAGGAGGAGGAAACTGGAATGAAATTGATATTGAAGTATTAGGACGATGGACTGAAATATTAAATATGAATACTATTACAAAGGGTCAATCAAGTCATTTAAGAGAATCATTTATTAAAGGATTTGATCCTCACGCAAATTATCATGACTATGCTTTTGAATGGACACCTAGCTATGTAGCTTGGTTTATCAATGGTGAAGAATTATATAGACAGAGCCTGCCAGATCATTCATACATATCAACTTTAAATAAGCCTCAAAAGATAATGATGAATCTATGGGTTCCAGTTTATGAAGATTGGGTTGGAAAATGGGATGAAGCTGTTTTACCTAGGTTCGCCTTTTATGATCGAGTTGCCTATTATGAGTATACACCAGATGCTGGAAATTATGGGACGAATAATAATTTCAAAATTAATTGGGAAGATACTTTTGATACTTTTGATTCTACTCGCTGGGAAAAAGCAACTCACGGGTTTACTGGAAATAGAGTCAAATTTGAACCAGAAAATGTTGTCTATGAACAAGGAAAGATGATACTTTGTTTAACAAATAACTCTGAGATTGGATATCAGGATGTTCAACCTCCTACAATTTTATATGCATATAGTATTAATAATAATGTAACAGTTAGACTTTCTGAAGAGTTGAGAATAGAGAATCTTTACAATTTATCAAATTATTCATTAAACAATTCATATGTCACTTCTATAAATGTTGATCCGGATGAAAGAACTATCTATCTAAGTACAAATGGTCTTAAAGAAAATAGTTCTTATTGGTTAAGCATAGTAGAATTAGAAGATAAATTTGGAAACAAATCTGAAAAAATAATCAATATAGAAAAGGTACAACCTGTTACAGTGCCATTTAAGGTGAATGTAGGTGGACCTAAAATTGGCGATTTTAAAAAAGATCAGTATTGGTGGAAAGATTCAGATAGTTATGGTCATTTAAATGGATCTCTTCAGAATTCTGAAGGTATAGAAATTAATAATACAAGTAATGATATTATTTATCAGACATCATCAGAAAGGATTGCTCTTTATAAAGTACGTTTACTTCCTGGGATATATGATATAACATTAATGTTTTCAGAAAACTATTATGAAGAAAATCAAAGATATTTTTCAATTAGAATAGAAGGTGAAACAATATTCTCAAAATTAGATATTGCCTCAGAAGTTGGGAAAAATACAGCAATTAAAAAAACAATCCCATATGTTTCTGTAATGGATGGAATATTAGAAATTCATTTTGAAACTGATTTATATGGAGTGAGTTACGAAGCTGCAGGTCCTTTCCTAAATGGATTAATAATTGAACATACAAATGGGCTAAGTGTCATTAATGAAAATTCTCCTTCGTCATTTAAATTAAGTGAATCTTATCCTAATCCATTTAATGGTACTACATCCATCAATATTATAGTTAATGAACCTACAAATATTAATATTGATATATTAGATATTAATGGAAGGTTCATTGAATCTTTAGTTAAAGACCAAATCATTTCAACTAATACTATAGTACATTGGAACTCCAAAAATTATTCTAGTGGAGTTTATATTGTGCGAGGTTTTAGTGGAAAACAATTTTATAATAGAAAGATTACTCTTTTAAAATGAAGAACTTTTTAATTATTCTATTTTTATTTGGATGTAGTCAACAAGACAATGAAGAAAATATAATTGAGCGAGAACCATGGTTTAAAGAAGGCTGGGAAATTGTTTGGTATGATGAATTTGATAGTACTTCTCTTGATATGAATAAATGGAGTTATGAAGTAGGAGGCCATGGTTTTGGGAATAATGAGCTTCAATTTTATACCAATGATACTTCAAATGTTTTTACGAAAGAAGGAGTGCTTCATATAAGGGCAAAATTCGAGGCAGCAGGGATTGGTGAATCAACAAATTTAAGAAATTTTTCTTCTGCAAGACTAAGGACTTTAGGAAAAGGCGATTGGAAATATGTCCGAATTGATGTCAAAGCTAAACTTGCATTAGGTCAAGGTATTTGGCCAGCGATTTGGATGCTTCCAACAGATTGGACTTATGGCAATTGGCCTAAAAGTGGTGAAATAGATATCATGGAACATGTTGGCAATGATGAAGGTACTATCCATGGATCTGTTCATACCGAAGCGTTTAATCACATGATTGGTACTCAAAAATCAAAAACAAAATATTTTTCTGATATAAAAGATTCTTTTCATATTTATTCAATTGAGTGGTCTCCTGATAAGATTAACTTTTTGATTGATGATATAATGTATTTCTCATTTTCTAATGATAACAAAAATGACTATAAGACTTGGCCTTTCAATCAGCGATTTCATTTACTTCTAAATGTAGCAGTCGGTGGTAATTGGCCAGGATCTCCAGATAATACAACAGTTTTTCCTCAAGATATGAAAATAGATTATGTACGTGTTTATAAAAAGCAAACTAATTAAACTTATTCACTTTTTAATATTTATAGCTTTCTCAGCTGTATTCAGTCAAGGGTTTTTACAGACATCTGGTAAAAATATTATAAATGGTAATGGGGATAAGGTAATCCTGAAAGGTATTGCCTTAGGTGGATGGTGGGTGCCGGAGGGTTACATGTTCCAAATACCGGGCTCAGGATCTCCAACTACAATTCGTAATAAAATAGTAAATCTTATTGGTGTAGATGCTGCAAATGAATTTTATAAAAAATTTGAAAATAATTATGTACAAGAACTAGATATAAAAGCTATTTCAGGCTGGGGGTTTAATTCAATACGGCTCCCAATGCATTATAAGTTTTTAAGCCCATCAAAAGATGAATATATTGAAAAAGGGTTCACTATAATTGATAGTATTATTTCTTGGAGTAAAAAGTATGATCTCTATCTTATCTTAGATATGCATGCAGCACCAGGAGGTCAAAGCCCAGGAGAAATTGCAGATGCAAATGGTGTTGCTGAACTTTGGACCATAAAAGAAAATCAAGATCATTTAATTAAAATATGGGGAGAGATTGCTAAAAGGTATAAGAATGAAGATGTAATAGGTGGTTACGATTTGATCAATGAACCAGTATTACCAAATAATATGAGTAATAGAGAAAATAGAAATTTACACATTAGAATTAGGAACGAAATTAGAAAGTATGATCAAAATCACATTATTTTTGTTAATGGTAATTGGTATTCAACAAGCTTTGGAGGACTAGAACCATCCTTTGATGATAATATGGTTTGGGCTTTTCATAAATATTGGAATGATGTTACTATAGGAACAATTCAATATTTATTAAATTTAAGAGACCAAACAAATACCCCTATATGGCTAGGTGAATTTGGAGAAAATTCAAATGAATGGTGGGCAAGAGTCATTGATCTGATAGAAGCTGAAGGGATTGGTTGGAATTGGTGGACTTATAAAAAATATGATACTATTACAACTATTGCATCTGTACCATTAACAAAAAACTATCGAACTATATTAGATTATTGGGATGGCAAAATTTCTAAACCTACACAAGCTATTTGTGTCTCAGGATTAATGGAAATGGCAGATGGTCTTCTTCTCAAGAATTGTGATATTAGAAAAGGAGTTATTTCTTCATTATTAGAAGACAGTTATAGAAAAGAGAGCCTTCCATTTAAAGATCATATTATCCCTGGTAAAATAGCATTTGCAGATTATGATTTGGGCGCTTTAGGTCTTTCTTATATGGATTATGATTTTATGAGAACAGGAGTTGGAGATCAGTTAAGTGGTGGAAATTCTGGTTGGAGTTATAGAAATGATGGTGTTGATATTGAACTTTCCACTGATACAACATTAATTCCATACAATGTAGGTTGGACTAAATCAGGTGAATTTATGAATTATACTGTTAACGTAATTAAGGAAGGTAAATATACATTTATTGCACGTATTGCTTCAGAAGTAAATAATAGTTCTATATCAATTTTTAATAATAATGAAATAATTATTAAAGCAATTGACCTTCCAAATACTGGAGGGTCTCAAATTTGGCAAGATATACAATTAGGGAAGGTAAATCTATTAAAAGGGAATCAACTTATAACAGTAAGAATAAATAGAGGAGGGGCAAATCTAAAAATATTAGAAATTAAATCTGAGGAAGCATCTCAAGGTGTAAGAATATTTGAATATCAAATCTATCCAAATCCAATGAGTGAAAAGATAAATATTGATTTTTCATCGTTAGTAAACACACAAATCACTATATCGATATATGATTTGAAGGGTTATCAAATTTGGAGAAAAAGAGTAAATAGTAATGTAGGTAATAAAAAAACCTACTGGACAGGTAAAAATATGAATGGAGATTTTGTTTCAAATGGTATTTATTTTTTATCTATAGATGATGGAAAAAGATTAATTAAAGAAAAGATTACTTTAGTTCGTTAATTTTTCATCATGAAATTTCTTTCTGTTATAATATTGCTAAGTTCACTTTTTGGACAATCTCTACAATTAAATGAAATTGTAAGTTCAAATGCTTCAATAATTATTGATGAAGATAATGATTATTCAGATTGGATAGAAATTTATAACTCAGGACAAACTTCACTTCAACTAAAAGATTATGGTTTATCTGATGATTTAGATAAACCATTAAAATGGATATTCCCTGAATTAGAGCTAGAGCCACAATCTTTTTTAATCTTATTTGCATCAAAAAAAGATAGGACAAATTTGGTTTTACAATGGGACGCGATTATTACTGAGTCCGATCAATGGCATTATTGGTTAGGTTTATCAGAACCTAAATCTGATTGGAGGATTTCAAAGAATGCTCCTATTGATTGGTCCTTGGGTTCAAGTGGTTTTGGTTATGGAGATAATGATGACAATACTCTTATTGATAAAACCATGTCTTTATTCATTCGAAAATCATTTAATGTGGATAATCCTGAATCAATAATAAAACTATTATTTCATATAGATTTTGATGATGGATATATTGCTTACTTAAATGGCGAAGAGTTTTCAAGAAGAAATATGGGCTCTCCTAATTCTCAAGTAAAATACAATAGTCCTGCTACAGGATTACATGAAGCAGAGATTTATTCAGGTGGATTTCCAGAACCTATTTGGATTGATCTTAAAAAGTTTCCACTTATAATTGGAGATAATGTCTTGGCAATTGAAGTTCATAATTATAATGAAGGATCTTCTGATTTATCTTGTATACCTTTTTTAACTGTAGGCTATAATTCAAAAAAATCTAATTATAGATCTCTTGATTTAAGGATGGAGATACCACCATCATTCTTACATACTAATTTCAAAATTAAATCTGAAGGTGAAACAATTATATTAAGTGATCAAAAGGGAGAAGTGTTGGATACTATTAGTACGGGGAATATCCCTACAGATAAATCCAAAGGAAGAACTAACGAATCATCGGAATGGTCTCTTTTTGAAAAACCCACACCAGGTTTCACAAATGATCAAAAAAGTTACCAAGGCTTTTTATCAGCACCGTTTTTTTCAAATGAGTCTGGTTTTTATAATGAAACTAAATTTATTAATTTGACCCATGAAGATAAAGATGTAATAATATATTATACTCTTGATGGATCTGTGCCAAACCAAAATTCAAAAATATTTAAACTTCCATTAATCATTGATGGAAACACAGTTATTAGAGCTATTGCACTTAAAGAAGGATGGCTAAAATCTAATGTTATATCAAAAAATTATATTTTTGATGATGTTTACGATATACCTACTATTTTATTAAGTGTTGAACCTTCACATTTTTTTAATCCAGATACAGGAATCTATGTAAAAGGTCCAAATGCATCTTCTAACTTTCCTCATTTTGGGGCGAATTTTTGGGAAGACTGGGAAAGGCCAATACATTTTGAAATTATAGAGACCAACGGTCAAAAATTTAGTTCAGATGCAGGAACAAAGATATATGGAGCTTGGAGTAGAGGGCATTCACAGAAATCACTTTCATTTTTTTCTCGAAAAAAATATGGTCCATCATCATTTAATTATAAGATATTTCCAAATATAAACATTGATAGCTATGAATCATTCATATTAAGAAACTCAGGAAATGATTGGGATGCTTCAATGCTTAGAGATGGTTATACAAGTATATTATTAAATGGTATAAACGTAGATTATCAAAAATTTCGTCCAACAATTGTATATCTTAATGGAGAGTATTGGGGTATTCATAACATGAGAGAAAAAATAAGTGAACATTTTATTTCTTCACATCATGAAATAAATACAGATGATATTGATTTAATTGCATTAAATGGAGAAGAAGAAGATAACATAGAGTTAATTCATGGTAATAAAGCAGGTTATTATGATCTTTTAGAATATATCTCATCTAATGATTTATCTCACCAATCAGTATATAATATTATCAATTCTTTGATAGATATAGATGAGCATATTAATTATCAAATTTTTCAAATTTTTATTGATAATCGTGATTGGCCAGGGAATAATGTAAAGTTATGGAAAGATAATCGAAAAAATGGTAAATGGCGCTGGATTTTATATGATACAGACTGGGGCTTTGCTTTTCCTAGCTGGATGTCAAAACATTATGAGTTCAATACATTAGATTTTGCCTTAGAATCAAATGGACCAGAATGGCCTAACCCACCATGGAGCACCTATTTTTTTAGAAAGTTGCTTCATAATGATTCTTATAAAAATCAATTCATTAATACTTACTCCGATTTATTAAATTCTGTTTTTATGCCAAACAACTTAAATGCCAAACTAGATTCAGTAAAAAATAATATATCTAAGCATATTCCCAAGCATCGTGAAAGATGGAATAGGTTGCAAAATTGGAATAATGAGATAGACAAAATAAAAGAATTCAATAATAAACGATATATTTATGCAAGAAATCACATAAAAGATGAATTTCAACTTTCTAATCCAAAGAATATTATCTTATCTATTACTCCAAAAAATTCTGGAAAAATAAAATTTAACTCATTAATGATAAATGAATCTCCTTGGAGTGGAAAATATTTTCCTGATATACCATTAAAAGTAAAAGCTATACCTAATGAGGGCTTTACTTTTGTAGGTTGGAGTGAAATGCCAGATTCAGTTTCTACTTTAACTATTGATATTAAAGACCAGGGGAAATTAACTGCAATCTTTGAACGTGCTCAATTTGAACAAAATTCAATAGTTATAAATGAAATAAACTACAATTCAAATGAAGGATTTGATACAGGAGATTGGGTAGAGTTATATAATCGGAGCAATTCAACAATAAATATAAAAAACTGGTTTTTCAAAGATGAGGATGAAAGCAACAATTATATTTTTACTTCAACAGCATTAATGGAACCAAACTCTTATATAGTTCTTTCCGAAAAACCTGAAAAATTAAAAGAAAAGTTTTCTCAGTTAAATAAGTTGTATGGTCCGTTTGAGTTTGGATTAAGTGGGGGTGGTGATGAGGTAAGATTATATAGTGACCAAAATATCCTCATTGACTCAGTTAGATATGATGATGATTACCCATGGCCATTACAAGCTGATGGGTATGGAGCGACCTTAGAGCTAATAGATCCATCTCTAAATAATGAAATAGCTTCTTCATGGATTGCATCAGAGGGGAATGGAACTCCAGGATCTATTAATAGTAATTATATTACCCTAAAAACTGATCAGGAAACAATAATCCCTAAACAAACAACTCTTCATCCTTCCTATCCTAATCCTTTCAATGGAAATTTAACTATCCCATTTGAACTTAATACGAATGAGTTTGTG
>JAAZYT010000072.1 GCA_014239505.1 Fidelibacterota bacterium
AAAGTTTCTGATGCTATGGAATATCTAATAAATGAATCTTCTAAAAGAAGAAAAATTCAAGAGGATTATAATAAAAAACATGGTATAAAACCTGAAACAGTTTATAAATCTACAGATGAGATAATGGGGACAACAACTGTAGCTGATTCAAAACATGATGAAAAAGATCCTGATAAATATAAAAGTCGTAGAGGGGATGATTTTAGCAAAATAGATAAAAAATTAGCACTTGATATGATGAGAGAGGAAATGCTGGAGTCAGCTGATTCTTTAGACTTTGAACGTGCTGCAAAATTAAGAGATGAAATAGCTCTAATCGAGAATGAATTATTAAACGTATTCTAAGAGATTAAAATGAGTATAGAACGAATCCAAAAAAAATCTGGAATTATTGGAAGATCTGATTCCATTCAACAAGTCCTTGAAATGATTTTACAAGTTTCACCTGTAGATATATCTGTTTTAATTACAGGTGAGTCAGGGACAGGTAAAGAAATGATTGCTAAAGCGCTACATCAAAATAGTAAAAGGTCTCACGAATCACTAGTGACCGTTAATTGTGGTGCAATTCCAGAAGGAATTATAGAAAGCGAATTATTTGGCCACAAAAAAGGTGCTTATACTGATGCTAGAGATGATAGGAAGGGTTATTTTGAAACAGCTAATAAAGGAACGATTTTTCTTGATGAGATAGGTGAGACTCCTTTGAAAACTCAAGTAAAACTACTTCGTGTACTTGAAAGTGGTGAATTCATGCCTGTTGGAGCATCGAAATCAAAAAAAACTGATGTTAGAGTTATTGCTGCTACAAATAAAGATTTAGCTAGCCTAGTTTCTAAAGAAAAATTTAGGCAAGATCTTTACTATAGATTGAAAACTGTAACTATTGATTCACCGCCTCTTCGTAATCGTGTTGAAGATATTGGTTTACTTGTTGAGCGATTTGCTCTTGAATTCACACGTTCAAATGATATGCTTTACAGAGGTTTTATGCCAGAATCCATCCGAACAATGAAAAATTTTTCTTGGAATGGAAATGTCCGGGAACTTAAAAATTTTGTAGAAAGTATAATAGTTCTAGAAAAAGGAGAGCGAATTACTGTTGATATGGTTGAAAAGCAATTAGGAATGAATAAAACAGGCGTACATGACAATACAGCACTGCCAGTTGTTGTCCCTCAACCAGCAGAATCTGCAGAACGAGAATTAATACTTCGTCAACTTTTTTTACTTCGTCAAGATGTAGAATTTTTAAAACAAGTAGCTTCGGAGGGAAGCTCTATTTCAAGCCATGTAGGTGTACCAGTTATTTCTAAGAATAGTGGTGAAGTGAATCCTAGCTTACATATTGAGGAAGATGTTGAAAATTTTATTAAAAATAGTGCAATTGGTGATATTACCATGGAAGATCTTGAGCGTGAAGTAATAGAACGTACGCTAAAATATTTCAACAATAACCGTCGCGCTTCGGCAAAATCATTAAATATGAGCGAAAGAACCTTATATCGTAAAATTGACCAATATGGATTAGAGCGAAAGATCAAGTTAAATGAATAAAAATAATATTTTTATAATTCTTTGCTCTCTTTTTTCTGGGTGTATATATTACTCTATGGCGGGTAGTATACCTGCTCATATCACTTCGATCTCAATACCAATTGTTGAGAATCAAACTGCTGAATTTGGTATGAGTGAGTCCGTTACAGAAAACTTATTACTTAAGTTTAATGAGGAAAATATCCTTAGAGTTACAGATGAAGAACAAGCAACTTCTATACTTAGAGGTACAATAGTTCGTGTTACTGATGCACCATATACTTTCACTAAAGAAGAAGCAGTGACAGAATATAGATTTACAGTACATATGAAAGTAGAATGGTTCGATGTTAGAGATGACAAAGTTTTAATAGAAAAAGAATTTTCTGGGTGGGGTGCTTATGGTCTATCAGGTGATATTAGTTCTGATGCTATTGATAATGATGGAGATGGATTGATTGATAGCGAAGATGATAATGAATTTGGTGATCCACGTGAATTTGCTACGGCAGTAGCAGTAACAAAAATTGCAGAAGATGTTTTGAATGAAATCATGACATCGTGGTAATATTAATATTGTTTTAACTTAAAAATGTGAGAAGAATGAAAACTACAATTGCAGAATTAAAAGATTTTGAAGGGAAAGAGGTTGTTTTAAATGGCTGGGTATACAATCTTAGGTCTATCGGTAAAATTTGGTTTTTGATATTGCGTGATGGCACAGGATTAGTTCAATGTGTCGTGGTAAAAGCAGATACTGAAGAATCAATTTTTAACTTGGAAAATAAGTTAACACAAGAATCTTCAGTTACTATAACTGGAACAGTTCGTGCTGAACCGCGATCAGTTGGAGGTTATGAACTTGGTGTAACAAACATTGAGGTTCATCAATTTGCTGAAGAATATCCTATATCGCATAAAGAACATGGCACTGACTTTTTAATGAGTAATAGACATCTTTGGTTGCGTTCAAAAAATCAAAATGCAATATTAAAAATTAGACATCAAGTCATTAAAGCAACTAGAGATTTCTACGATAATAATGGTTTTACATTAATGGACTCTCCAATTTTAACTGCCAATGCTGTTGAAGGGACAAGCACGTTATTTGAGTTAGACTATTTTGATCGATCTGCTTACTTAACTCAAAGTGGTCAATTATATGGAGAATCAAGTGCAATGGCCTTTGGTAAAATATATGTTTTTGGCCCAACTTTTAGAGCTGAAAAATCAAAAACACGCCGTCATTTGACTGAATTTTGGATGGTTGAACCTGAGATGGCATACTGCGATTTAGAGGAGAATATGGAATGGGCAGAAAAACATGTTAGTTATGTTGTTCAATGGTGTTTAGAACACTGTAAGGAAGAATTAAAAGTGCTTGAACGGGATATCTCATCATTAGAAAAAGTAGTGCCACCATTTCCTAGAATTACATATGATGAGGCTGCAAAGATTCTAAAAGATAAAGGAGCTGACTTCGAATATGGTTCTGACTTTGGAGGAACTGATGAGACTATTATTTCAGAAGAGTTTGACAGACCAGTAATGATTCATCGTTGGCCTGCTGAGATCAAAGCTTTCTATATGAAAAGAGATCCTCAAAACGAAGATTTAGCACTAGGAGTGGATATGATAGCTCCTGAAGGGTTTGGTGAGATTATTGGAGGTGGTCAAAGAGAAGATGATCACGATAAGCTTCTTAAGCGAATTAATGAGCATGATCTTCCTGTTGAACCGTTTCAATGGTATCTTGATCTAAGGAAATATGGATCAGTACCGCATTCAGGTTTTGGCTTAGGTATTGAACGGACTGTAGGCTGGATTTGTGGAACCAAACATGTTCGTGAGACAATACCTTATCCACGTACAATGCATAGGATAGAACCTTAATAAAGTTTTTCTATGAAAATTGCGCTTTGCCAGATAAATCCCACAGTTGGGGCAATTAATCAAAATAAAAAGATTATACTTGAGACGTATAATCGGGCTATTGATTTAGAAGCAGACGTCATAGTATTCCCTGAACTTGCTATTATAGGCTATCCACCTCAAGATCTATTACTGAGAGATCGTTTTATTATAAATGCGCAAAATGCATTAAATGAAATAGCTCAAAAATCAACAATCCCTGTTATTTTGGGAAATACTCTGATTGAAGATAATAAACTTTATAATTGTGCATTTATTTGTGAAAATGGTGAAATAGTAAGTCATTATAAAAAAAGATTATTACCTACTTATGATGTGTTTGATGAGGATCGTTATTTTGCTGCTGGAAATAAACATTGCATAGTGGAATTAGCAATTGATGGAAAAAATACTAAAATAGGTTTACAAATCTGCGAAGATCTTTGGGATAAAAATTATTCATGTGACCTTGCTAAAGAGCTTAAAGAATCAGGTGCAGAAATAATTATTAATATTTCTGCTTCACCTTACAGAGTAGATAAACTATTAGATCGTTGTGAACTTATTCAAACAAAAGCGAAGGATAATAGTATACCATATATTTACTGCAATTTAGTTGGCGCACAAGATGAACTTATATTTGATGGTCAATCTTTGGCTTATAATGAGAATGGTCAATTAATAGCTCAAGGCAAATCTTTTGAAGAAGAAATAGTCATGGTTGATCTTAGTTTAAACAAGCCAATGAATCTAAAAGTTCTACAAAGAGAAGAAAAAATCTATAATGCTTTAGTTCTTGGAATTAAAGACTATTTCAAGAAAACTAACCATTCAGAGGCTGTAATTGGACTTAGTGGTGGTATAGATTCTAGTTTAACAGCTTCAATTGCTGTTGATGCACTTGGTAAAGAGAATGTTCATGGTGTTTCTATGCCCTCAAAATTTTCAAGTCAACATAGTAAAGATGATGCAAAATTATTATCTGAAAACTTAGGTGTTGATTACAGAACTATATCTATTGAATCAATTGTTAGTTCTTTTGAGCAATCTTTAAAAGCGAGCTATAATGGTAGTGAATCTGGAGTTGCAGAAGAGAATATTCAAGCAAGAGCTCGTGGAAGTATTATTATGGCGCTATCCAATAAATTTAATTGGTTAGTTTTATCTACAGGAAATAAGACAGAATTGGCTATGGGATATTGTACCCTTTATGGAGATATGAATGGCGGCCTTGCTGTTATCTCAGATCTCTCAAAGACTGATGTTTATGCCTTATCTAAGTGGGTTAATAAGAATGCTGGTTTTGAACGCATTCCTTTAAGTTCAATTGAAAAACCACCATCAGCAGAATTACGTCCAGAACAGGTTGATCCATTTGATTATGATGTGGTTAGTCCTTTAGTTAGCTCTCTTATTGATGATGAGAAATCTCCATCAGAATTAATTAAAGAAGGTGTAGACCCTGAATTGGTAAAAGATATCTCAAATCGAATTCGAATTAATGAGTACAAAAGACGCCAAGCTGCTCCTGGCTTAAAAGTAACTTCAAAAGCCTTTGGAATGGGTAGGAGAGTACCAATTATTAATCAATATGATGAGTTAAAACATGATTAAAAGAATAATCCTTTTTATATTTTTAATATCATTGGTTTTGGGCCAAAAACGATCTCCAGCTAAGTATTGGGAATCATTGGAAATCAAAGAAAAAGTAGCCTTTATAAACGGCGTATATGCTGCAGGCGCGAAGCTGAAGTTTCATCATAAACAAGAAGTGAAAAAACAATACAATCAGGATGTAAATTGGGTGGAGCCTTATTATATAGAACGGTTTTATGGGATTATTGATGAACACCGCTCAAAGGATGTAGGATATCAGGTGGACCTTATTGCAAAAGCGATGGATGCTTTTTATTCGAACTATGATAACACAGCT
>JAAZYT010000186.1 GCA_014239505.1 Fidelibacterota bacterium
TGAATTCAAATCAATAATAAAAATATCGCTCTGTTCATAATTATGATTGATCATATCTTTTGCAGTTGTCTTAATACCATTACTCATAACACCTCGATCAGAAACAAATATAATTTTTTCTCCATCTGGACTCCACGATGGCTCTGTATCTGAAAAAACATCATTTGTTAAGTTCGTAGTTTTTTTAGATGAAATTTCATAAGTGTAAATATCGCTTGCTCCACCTTCGTTTCCAACAAAAGCAAGTTTTTCTCCATTTGGACTCCATGATGCAGTAAAAACACCATCTAAATCAAATGCGATTTTTTCTTGTTTATCTGAGTTAACATCAATTAAATAAAGTGCATCGGAGGCACCAGCTTTTGCAGCAATAACAATTTTATCACTTTCTGGTGACCAACTAATTCCAGGTTGAAGAAATTTTAATTCTTCAAAGTTTATTGATCGACTTCCTTTAACCAGCCTTTTGATTTTTTTACCAGAAACAGCATCAATTATATAAATATCCATATATCCTGATCTATCTGATAAAACAGCAATTTTACTTCCATCAGGAGAAACAGTGGGTGATACATTATAAAAATTGTTATTTTTTTTGTGATCAGTAAGTCTTATTGATATATCTTTAACTTCATCACGTCCTTCTACATCAGGATAATATTCTTTTTTAATATATTTATGCCATTGTTCTGTTAATTCTTCAAAATCCATTCCAATTGCATCTTCAAAACCTTTTTCTGCATTTCCATAACGCTTCATTGATTGAAATATTTCTCCAATTTTTTCACGCCCATATTTTGATGCAATAAATCTCCAAACAGATTGTCCACCTTTATAAGCTAAAAAATATTCGAGTTCTCTTATTGTTGGAATACGTTCATTTATAGCTAAATCACGAATAATCATATCCGCTTCAGTATCCCAATTTGAAGATAAATACTCAGCTAAACCTTCATTAACCCATAGAGGAAGAGCTAGTTGAATTCGATTTGAAACGACATTTTGCATCCTTCCACCATAGATAAGATCATTAATCATTGCATGTACTAATTCATGATGGATTACATGTCTAAATGCTTTATAATCACCTTCAAAAGGAATAACTACTCGATTTTTGAAAAGTTCTGTAACACCTCCAATACCTTCTTGCATATAAACACCAACAACATTGGTTTGTTGAAATTCATTGTGTGAATGGTAAACAATAATTGAAACACGTTTTTTTAGATTCCACCTTAAGTGCTTAGCAATCTGTTCATATGCTTCAATAGAAGCTTCCATTGTAAAGTTCGCTAATTCAATTTCATCACCATAATAGTAAACATCAAAATTTGGTGAAGAAATAAATTTCCAATCAAAATCTCTGTATTGAACTTTATTTTGTCCAAATGACTGTGCATTAACTATTGAGAGAATACAGAATAAAATAGTAATTATAGTTTTTTTCATATTAATAGAACAAGCAATTTAATAAATAGTTCCTTTAATTTGACGATAAACACATAAAAATGTTAAAAAAAAAAATTAATTAATTTTATAGTTTCAAGATTGATTCTCCCCTCGGTATCTAGTAGTTTACACACTATGGATTTACCCGTGTATTTTATTTCAGACATCCACTTGATGTTAAAAAGAACAGATTTAGAGATTAAGCGTCAAGAAGTTTTATTCAATTTTCTTCAACATATTAGAGAAAAAGGAGGAACTCTTGTCATAAATGGTGATCTTTTTGATTTTTATTTTGAGTATAAAGATGTTATACCAAAAGTATTTTTCCCATTTTATTATGAGATTTTGAAACTTAGAGAAAGTGGTGTAAAAGTTCATTACGTATTAGGTAATCATGATTATTGGGTTCAAGACTTTATTACAGAGACACTTTTTGATAATACTTATTTTTCTGATACAGAATTTATAATAAATGGTAAAAACTTTTTTATTACGCACGGCGATGGATATTTATCTTGGGATACTGGATATCGTATATTAAGACGTTTTATTCGTTCCCGAATTTTTATTTGGAGCTATAGATGGATACACCCTCGAATTGGCTATGCTTTTGCTCGATGGATATCAAAGAAAGGCGAAAACTATCATCATAGTGAAGAATATAACAAAAAAATATCTGATGAAATGACTATTCATGCAAATAAGCAATTTAGTAAGGGTTCTGATTATTTTATTTCAGGTCATTATCATCAAGCTATCGATTTAAAACTTAAAAATGGAAAATTATTAATTCTTGGTGATTGGCTAAGTTTTTTTTCTTATGCAAAATTTGACGGAGAAAATCTTAAACTACACTTTTGGAAAGATAATGAAAAAATATAGGCTAATAATCTTTCTTTCTTTGTCATTGATATTCATTGATGGATGTTCAATGATTAAAAAATTTCTACCAAATAAAAGAAGTGCTAATGAAGATATCTCTTATGAGCTAATTGAGAATTTAAGTGTGGCTTTCAATGAAGGGAAGCTTCAAGCACTTGAAGAAATGATTGCAATATATAATGATACCAATCAACCTTTTGATGTAAGAATGGCAGCAGGAAAAGCACTTGCTAAAACTCAACACCCTACTGCTCTTAATGCACTTTCTGAAATTGTAGGTGATGCTTCTGCATTAGATATTTCATTTATGATTGCATCTATTGAGCTACTAGCTGAATTTAAAGATGACCCAAGAGCAGCTGATGCAATGGTTAA
>JAAZYT010000187.1 GCA_014239505.1 Fidelibacterota bacterium
ATCTAACTCTTGTTGTAAATATTCATCAAGTAACAAGCCATCAGATTCACCACTTCCACGAATATCTACTCTTACACATGCATAACCAAAAGCAGCCCAATACGGGTGCATTTGCTCATCTCGAATAGCTGTACCATCTCGTTTTCGATAGGGAATATATTCTAAAATAGCTGGCACTGGTTGCTCAATGGCATTGATTGGAAGCCAAGCACGTGCTGCAAGTTTTATGCCATCAGCAAGTGGGATAAAGAAATGTGTCCACTCTTCAATGGCTTCAGTAAATTCAGGAATATTTTTCATTTTGAAATTGTAAGTGATTTTTACAATTAGTTATTACCAAAAAATAATTTTTTGTTCTTTGAATATTTAATAGTAATAGAAAAATAATTAATAATATAACTAATATAAATGCTTATCACACAACTAAATTATTCTTATTTAGAAATAGAAAAACCAAGCTGTCGCCAAGCTTCATAAGCAACTATTGATACACAATTAGCAAGATTTAAGCTCCTTGATCCTTTTTGCATTGGAAGTGTAATACCATCATATTCATCCATGATTTCTTTTGGGAGTCCTTTAGTCTCAGATCCAAAGAGAAAGGAATCATCCCTAAAGTATTTAACATCAGCATAGCTGGTCTTTACTTTAGTACTAACTATGTAGATTTTTGATGGAGCGGCTTTATCCAGATAATCATCAAAATTTTCATACTCATAGACATTTGCTAATTCTTTATAATCAAGACCAGCGCGTCTTAATCGTTTATCAGTAATTTCAAATCCATAAGGCTTTATAAGGTGTAGATTAGAGCCCATATTGGCAGATAATCTAATAAGACTGCCAGTATTGTTAGGTATTTCTGGTTCAAATAAGACTAAGTTCAACATGTCACTTATTTATCTCAATAATGCTATGAGGACTATCATCCCATAGTTCATTAAATAATTCTAAAAACTCGATTGAAGATATAATATTAAAAGAGCAAATATTCAATAAATTAATACAAATGAACTCTGAAAGATTGATTAAAAAGCTTTTAAGAGAAGATGTCGAAGATGCATCAAAACTATTGGGCCTAGCGATTAACAAAACTCAAGAGCAGTTATTTGCTAACCTAGACTATGAAATCAATAGCTCTGAATTTATAAAGTTTTTAAGTCTTGTTGATCAGAGGAAGGATGGCAAACCATTTGCTTATATCAAAGGCTCTCAAGGCTTCTATGATAATGAATTTTTGGTATCTCCTTCAACACTTATTCCCAGACCTGAAACAGAACTACTAATTGATATTGCAATTGATAGTCTAGATTCAGAAAAAAAAATAAAAGTATTAGACTTGGGAACTGGTAGTGGGATTATTGCCATAACGTTGTCAAATCATCGTCCCAAATGGGAGGTTTCAGCTTGTGATCAATCTTCTGAAGCATTGTCTGTTGCTAAATTAAATGCTAAGAGCCCAATTGATTTTTATTGTGGAAGTTGGTTTGATCCCTTACCCAAGAAAAAG
>JAAZYT010000033.1 GCA_014239505.1 Fidelibacterota bacterium
CCTATAATCGCAATGCACAATATTTAAGATTGATGTCTTTAGGTGCAGAAATTGAATGGTATGATATTTGGATGCCAACAACAAAGAATATTAAGCCTATGCTAACCGATCAATTTGCTATGGGATATTTTCGAAATTTTAATAATAATGAAATAAAATTTTCTGCTGAAACATATTATAAAATACTAAATCGGGCGACTGACTTTGAAGATGGTTTACATAATTATTTAGTTGATAACCTTGAAGCATATGTTGCAACTGGAGAAGGATTAGCATATGGTTTTGAAACATCTATTGAAAAACCAAATGGAAAATTAAGTGGTCGTGTTAGTTATAACTATGGTAAGAGTGATTATAAAATTGATGTGATTAATCAAGGAAGATGGTATCCGTATCGTTTTGATAAAACACATAGTCTTACCATGCTTTCGAATTTTCAGCTTACTAGCAATTTTTCAGTATCGAGCACTTTTTTATATTCAACAGGTAGACCTGTAACTCTTCCAGAAGGTTATTATTATATTAGTGGTCTTCCATTTCCCTATTGGGAGGGAAGGAATAAGTATCGTTTACCGGACTATCATCGATTAGATATAGGCATTAAATATTCACCAACTTTCCTAAAAAAATGGACAGGTGGTATTAAGACGACAATTGATGTGGCTTTATATAATGTGTATGATCGCCGAAATATTCATACAATTAATTATGTTCAAGGTGAAAACAGTTTATTTGAGCAAGTTGGACAAAGCACCTATGGTTTTATGCCCAGTATTAACATTAACGTTGAGTTTTAGGCAATGAGAATTGATCGCATTTTATTTTTTATCTTATTTGGTTTTATCATTTCCTGTGATGGATTCCATGAAGAAATGGTCCCTATTAACATAGATGTGGAAGATGTTGAGACCATTTTAGTTATTAATGGTAAGATAGAAGAGGGACAAATTGCTTGGGTTCAAATTAGTTATTCTGAGGATATTAATGCATCTGCGAATACACCTATTAATTATGAGAAGAATGCGACCGTATCAATAAGTACTAATAGTGGTTCATCTGAAGAGATGCTTCATATATGGGATGGAATTTATATCGGGAGCAAAATTAAAGGTATTGTTGATGAGATATATACAATGACTGTTACAATAGGATCAAAAACCTATACTGCAAATTCAACAATGCTTAAACCCCGGGGTTACCAGGGGGCTTGGGTATATCAACTAGCTTCAAATGGTAATGGGAAAGATTCCAGCGGCAAAGAAGGATCTAGTAAATATTCTGATGAGTGGATTATTAATGATCCTTCTGCTACTCGCAATCGTTATCTATTTGAATGGTGGGTAAATGGGGTTCATTATATTAGACAAGACTGGGCAATAGATGATAATCGTGTTGTAAATGCAAATGAAGGACTGAAGTTATTTACAGTAACGTTAGATCCATTACCAAATCAGTATATTCAGCATCGTACTGCAGAAATTGACAAGATCACATACGACTATTACAATATGTATGAAAAAATTGTTAGGGGACTTGTCAGCGTGACCTCTCAAACACCATATAATCCTGTTTCCAATTTTGGTAACAACACAATTGGTAATTTTCGTGCGGTTGCATTTTCTTCCGCAATCTTATTGACCCCACCTGATATTTTTGTAATTGCGCAGAACAAACAAAATGTCTTGGCATTTGAGCCAAACTCTCTTTTCAAAAAATATAATTTATTTTGGAGTAATTCTTCAGGTGTAAATGAAAATTCAAATGTTGTCTCTGATCTTAGGTTAGGAATGACAAACGAAGATATCAATTTTCATGTTGAAGATAACCTTAATAATGGTTCGACTTACTATTACCGTTTGCAAGTTGAAGATGGTGAAGGGAATACTTCAATATTATCTCCTGAGGTAAGTGCGATACCTGATCCAAATACTCCAGCTGATACAACATCGATTACCTTAGGTAATCTCCCCACAAATGTAGTAGCAACAGGAGGAAATGGAGAGATCATAATTTCATGGAAACCTGCAGTTGGTAGTAAACTAGTTCATGGTCTTTATTGGAGTAACCAAAAAGGTATTACTTTGAATAATTCATCAAAAGGTAACGCATTTTGGAATCTACAATCACCCTATACACATAAAGGTCTAGATAGTTCAAAAACTTACTACTATAGAGTTGCTGTATGGGATGGCGTCGAAATTCGTTTATCTACAGAGGTTAGTGCTAAACCAAATTAGATTAAAGTTTATTGTAAGTTGTTTTACAATTACAATGGTATGCTATCAATGGGATTAGGTGTTAATCTAATGAATTTTTATATTGGGTATGGCTTATCATGGTAAATAATTATTTTAAAGAAGTGATATGGAGATGGGCAAAAGACAAATTTTTGAATTAACAGGGTTACTGAGTGTTGTGGTTTCACTTGTTTTTGTGGGGTTTGAGATTAGGCAAAATACGAGTGCTGTTCGCAGTGCAACCAACATTGCTATCTCTGATCAAGTCATAGATATTTCCAGGGACATTGCAACAGATGAGCGATTGAGCAGATTGACCCATTTAATGTTGGTTGAAAATATTCTCGGTGAAGAATTGAGCCCCGAAGACTATATCAGTCTGCAAATGCATGTTAATGCAGGTCTTCGCAGAATAGAGAATATTTTTCTACAAGTCCAAGATGGCATTTTGGATCCAAGCGCTTTTGATCAAATCGCAGTGAGCAATTATTATCGAACTAATATCGCTAGAGAAACCTGGGATATGTTTGGCAAATACTTTGACAAAGGTTTTATTTCTCATTTTGAAGCACTTAGAGATAGTGTGCCCCAATAAGAATCCCTGTTATAATTATTAAATGAAACGCCTCTGGGTCAAATAAAGGAGTATCCAATGAAGAGCAATATGACTTATCGTGTACTATCTATGTTTGTTCTTATCAGCATGATGGGTTGCGGCAACAACGAGGAAAACGCCACACTGGATATTGACCAACGCTCTTATAACCTCGGAGGGATTGGCGCTTTCGGTGAAATGGTGAATGTAGGCGTCAAGAAACTGGCCTTGAG
>JAAZYT010000188.1 GCA_014239505.1 Fidelibacterota bacterium
ACATGACTGATATAAATAAAATCCATTCAGAGAATCAATTAAGTTACAATCTTGACCTGCTCGGTTTAATTACCATTGAAAAAATGTATAAATGGACCAAAATAGTTGGGATATTAAATATTACTCTTGGCATTGTCTACTCCCTATCAATTTTATTTTTTTCAGTACCAACATTCATCATGGGCATTATTACAATTGTTATGGGTTCAAAGCTAGTTACAGCAGCAAACCATTTTCAATTTGCAGTTCAAAACAAAGATTCTGAATCATTTACAACGGCAATAGATCAACTAAGACAATATTTTTTGATTAATGGTATTTTATTAATTGTAACATTTGTCATGATTGGAATTTTGCTAATATTTATAAGTTTTTTCTCAAGCTTTATTATGGATTTTTTAAATGATAGCGGTTTTGATTATTCTATTAGTTCTTTAACCTCTTTAATAAAAAATTAAATCGTTAAATGAATTTTATTAAAAATATAATAAAAATTAAATCTGGTGAAGGTAAAATGGTCCTCACCTTTTTTATGTTTTCATTTTTTACTATAGCTATGGGACTTGTAGCTAAAACTGCTCGCGATGCTTATTTCTTAAGTCGATTTGATAAGTCTATTCTTCCTCTTATGTTTTTGGCCATCGCAATTGTAATATCACCAATACTTACTTTTTATACAAAACTATCAAAGAAGTTAGCTGCAAGAACTGTATTTATGATAACATGCTCAATTTTTGCAGTATCATTTATTTTTCTTCAAGCTATAATGACTGGGTACGTAATCCCTATCGCTTATATATGGATAGAGATTGCTGTTGCTATCATGATCATTCAATTCTGGTCCTATGCTGGTGAATCTTTTGAGCCTCAACAAGCTAAACGCCTATTTGGAATCATTGCTGGTGGTGGATCTTTTGCTGTGATGCTAATTGGTATGACGCTTAAGCCCTATGTAAAAACTTTTGGAACAGATGAATTACTATTTATATCCGCAGGGTTTTTAGGGCTTGCATTTTTATTTGGCAACCTTTCCATACAATACTTTAAAAAAGATCAAACAAAAGGACCTAAGAAACCAATAAAAAAAGCGCAAAAGAAAAAGAAAATGGATCCCTTTATTGTTGGTATTGCAACAATTGTTGCCCTTTCTGCTATTGTAACAACTCTAGTGGACTATCAATTTAAAATGATTGCTAGTGCAACTTTTCCAGAGGAAACAGATTTGGTTGGATTTTTTGGTACTTTTTATTCTATTGCAGGAGCTGCTTCTATTATTATGCAATTTTTTATAACAGGGCCCATACTTTCTAGATTTGGTATATTGCTTGGATTACTTATTTTACCTTTCTTTCTTATTTTAGGTTCTACTTCTATTTTATTAGCTCCAGTACTATTGAGTGCTAGTTTTGCAAAATTTTCAGATCAAACTTTTAAGTTCACAATCAATAGTTCATCGCTAGAATTAATTTGGTTACCTGTACCCCCAGAAATTAGAAAAGTCATCAAGCCACAAGTAAGTGGTACCATAAAATCAATAGCAGAAGGCATTGGTGGCCTCGTTACATTTTTATTAGTTAAAATTATTGCTCTTCCCTACTTAAGCATTGTTTCGCTTGGTTCTATCGTTATATGGCTTTTTACTTCATTTAAAGTAAAAACAGGTTACGTAAATCAATTGCAAACAGCGATAGCTAAACGTCAAATTGATTTTGAAGAATTAAATGTTGATGTACAAGATGCTGCTATGGTAAAAACAATTGAAGAAACCTTATCATCAAACGATGAAATTAAACAATTATTTGCTTTAGAAATTATTGAAGGTCTTCCTTTATCTTCTTGGAAAAAAACAATTAAAAGATTGTTTAATGATGGTGCGCCTGAAGTTCAAAAGCGAATATTATCCATGGCTTGGGATGAAGAATCTATTATTTCAAATGAAGATATCATCCAAGCAATGAATAATAATAATTCTGTTTCAGCTGAAGCCACAATTGTTGTAGGTCGTCGAAAATTAAAAGATGCTCTTCCAGATTTAGAAAACCTTCTCTTAAATAGTGATAATCAAGATGTGAGCGCTGCTGCCGCTGCTGCAATTTTACAAATTGAGAGCGGTCCAACAGATAAAGCTAAAATGATTTTAAACAATATGCTGGATGAGCAAGATGATACCACACAAGCTACTGCACTTAAAAGATTAATTTATAACGATCAAATTTTAACAAATGATAAGTTGAAAAGTTTTCTAAATCATAATAGCGAAATAATTAGTAATGTAGCTTTAAATATTGCCGAAAAAAGGAAAGATGAATCTTTAGTCCCCGCAATTATATCTAATTTATCTATAGCCCAAACAAGTATTCAAGCTCGTCAAACATTAAAGAGTTTTTCAGAAGAACTAATTAATGAGCAGTTCAAACAATTAATTGAATCAAACGCAACAAGTAGAAAACTACGCCTCGGCATTATTAGAACACTGCGAGAATATCCAAATGAAGATTCAATTGAATTATTAATTTCACAATTAGATAATAATGATCAAGATATTTATAATACGATTGTAGAGTCATTGCTTGCAATCGCTCGAGTTAACCCAATTAATGAAAATAAGCAGAATCAAATCGCTGATGAAATAAATACAATTGCTGAAAAAGTATATACACTTAACGAGTGTTTAAATATGTTACCTGATGATGAGCATAAATTTCTTATGGAAGATCATCTTAATAATGAAATTCAAAACACGCTACCTACTTTATTGAAACTTGGTGTGCTTGATGTTCCTGAAACTCCTATTGAAACCTATATTCATACCATTAAGTCTGGCGACCCATCAAAACTTCCATTTTTACTTGAATTTTTTGAAAATGTATTCTCTAAAAATGAGCGTGAAGTTATTAATCCTTTAATTGAACAACTACCTCTTGATGAACGTAGTAAAATTGGCAATCTTCATTTTAAATCAATGCCTACCAACTTTAATCAAAAATTAATTGAATCAGTATATTCACCAAACAAATGGGAATCAGCTATTGCTTTAGATTATTTATTAATTTCAAATAAAATGGATGTGATCAAATCATTAGATTGGCAAAAAGTTCCTGCCTCAAATGCAAACCAAGAGTTAATTACAAGAAGAATACAAAAAAATGGCGCAAATCTTGATTTCATTCCCCCAGAACGTTTTAAATTAGATACGGAAATTATATCTATGTATTCAACTTTAGAAAAAACGATTATTCTTAAATCCGTTGATTTGTTCAAATCAATCCCAGCTGAAAACTTATCGCGAGTAGCACAAATCACGGATGAAGTTACTTTCGATGCAAATAGTCCCATATTCGCTGAAGGCGATTATGGTGACTCGCTTTTCATTGTGGTTGATGGGAATGTTCGTATACATAAAGGCACTCAAGAATTAGCTATGCTTGGAAAAGGCACTTGCCTTGGTGAAATGGCCCTTCTAGATGATGAGCCTCGCTCTGCTGATGCAACGGTAACTGAAGACTCAACTTTATTTAAAATTGAACAAGAAGGTTTTTATGAAGTTATGGGTAGTCAGAGTGATATAATGGAAGGTATAATTAAGTTACTTACTGGCCGCTTAAGAGTCGCAAACGAAAAAATGATGGGTAAATAAAAAACTTTATATTTATTTATTTGGTAAGATTTTGTTTAGCTGTTCTTCTGTCTTTTCTTCAACTGTTTCTTTTAATTCTGACTTAGTTTCAAAAACTTTCTCTTTAACATTCTCAACACCACTTTGAACGCCTTCTCTTATTGTTTCAACTGATACATCATTACCAGTCCAAACCATATAGGCAACCCATAATATTAATATTGCGGCAACAACCAATACTAACTTGATTAATTTTTTGATGACCCCAAAAAGAATAATCAATGCAAGTACAACAGCAACAGCCATATAGACTGGATTGGAAACTAACATTTCAATTGATTGGTCCATTAATGATTTTCTTTCATATCTAGTTTTCGATGATTGATTCGTCCGGAACGATTTTCATATTCTTCTATCATTTTCATGATAATTGGGTCATCAGGCATATTTAACTTCATCGTATCAATTTTTCCTGAATTGGATATTACTTTGCCTTTTTTTATTTCTATTTCTATTACCCCAACATAGTAGCCCTCTTTACCTGCTTGAGTAATTAGAGCACCATTAATTTTTTGTGGATTTTCTAGTGCTGATTGACTGTGAGCTCCAATAATTGCATCTATTCCTTTAATTTTTTCTGCAATTACATTATCTAGATCAGCCCCTTGGTGCGTCATCAAAATAAATATGTCTGCCTTCTTTTTTAGTCTTTTCATCTCTGCTTTGATTGATTTAATAGGATCAGATAATATAATTTTATTTCTAATCTTTTCTGGATAATACTTTAGAGCATAAGAATCCACTATCCCTAGTATAGCGATTCTTAATTTATTTTTCACAACAATATGAGATTTTAGTATTCCTGGATAGGCTAAGTTTGTTGCAATAATTTTTGTTTTCATCAAGTTAGTTAATTGATTCAAGGTCGTTGAATCCATTGTTAATTCTTGATCGCCAAATAAAATTGCATCATAAGATAATAAATTATAGGCTTCAGCCATTAGACTGTCCTTTAAAGGCTGGTGAGTCATAGTGAAAATATCACCAGAGTCTAAGATGAGAGTATTAGGGTTTTTTTGAAGAAAATTAGAAAAATAGATAGATCTTTTTTCAACAGCACCAAATGGATGGTCTGGACAATAACAGTTTTCTAAAGCACCATTGGTATTATTTGTATGAAGAATATATAATTTACCATCTTGAGCAAAAATTAAATTTGTAATTATAGAAATTATAATAACTAGGAATAGTTTTTTCTGTACAATCATGTCTAAAATTGAGTGTAATGAAGAGATTAATCAATACCTTTTTATTTAGTTCTTTTATTTTTTCGCAATATCCAGCGGATTCACTTTTTTCATCACCTGATAACTCAATTACTCAAAAAATATTTTTGTATCCCATAGCTAAATGGCAAGGTATTTCTTACGGAAACAGAACAATGAATTGTCAATTTTTTCCAAGTTGCTCAAATTATGGTGCTCAAGCAATTCATGAGAAAGGTGTCCTATCTGGACTTTTTATAACTTCGGATAGAATAATACGATGTAATCACACCGCATACAGCGTTCATAATAAAATGGGTGGAAAATTTCATAATGATGGGCGATTAGTAGACCAAGTCAATTACGATGTTTTAAGTAAAACAAAAAAATCTCCAATACTTGCTGCTGGGTTATCGATGGTAGTTCCTGGACTAGGCAGGGTTTATGCTGGACGACCAAAAGATGGTGCTTTTGGTTTTTTAATGTCAGTTCTCGCAATAAATGCAGGTGCAAGATCATTAAAAAAAGAAAGTTTTCTTAGCCCATTATATATTAGTATGGCCCTAACATTTTATGGTGGAGAAATATACGGGGCATATCGTACAGCCAAGTACTATCAGCCACTGTAGCTCAGTTGGTAGAGCAACGCATTCGTAAGTTATAATTCTAATATGATTACCGACGAGAAACAAATCAAAAAAGTATGTAGTGTTGATGTAGTGTAGTCTTCGGTAATAATATAGTTTTATACCATTTGTAGTGTAAATCTGTAGTGTAAAAAGTGCGTGTAGTGTTGAGCGTTTTTCTTAACCTTGGTCATGTTTAGCCAATGTCATATAAAAAGATGTATAGCGCAAATCCAAGCAGTATGGGTTTTTTGTTTGTGGACTTAGTTCAGTCTCATAACCCGGTGGGTAGATATTTGAATATTTTCTACTTGAAATGTAATGCTTACTAAACAATATGTAAAATAAACTTGACACTTATGAATTGTTAAGCTTAATATTAAGTAAAGTAAACATTACATTATGACAAAGGAACTAGATATATGAACAAAACAAACGCAGAAACTAAAACCAACAAAGCCTCCGAAGCCAAGGTTATCTATTGGTGTCTAGCTTGGTTATTGGCAACCGCTGGAGCCACCTTTGGACCAGAACTACTTTGGGGTTATGGAACCTTGATTACTTCCATAGGAATTGCAATACAACTGGCAATAGGCTTTGGGATGATTTGGGCTTTCAAAGGGTTTTTACTGGCGATGGATGAATTGCAGCGACTAATCCAGCTTGAAGCTCTTAGTTTAGCTTTCGGAGTTGGAGTTGTTGTTGGAATTAGCTATGAATTACTCGAGGATGTAAAGTTAATAACTTTCGAACCTGAAATATCACATCTAATAATGTTGATGAGCTTAACCTACGTCTTCGGTCTGTTTCTCAGTAACAGGCGTTACAGATGAAAAATCGATTAAAAGTACTACGAGCTGAACGAGATTGGACCCAGGCTAAGTTGGCTGAGGAACTAGATGTTTCAAGACAAACAATCAATGCTATTGAAAAAGGGAAATTTGATCCAAGTTTACCACTTGCGTTCAAAGCTGCTAGGCTATTTGAGATGATGATAGAAGATATTTTTCAAGATGAGGTGAATTCTTGATTTACTATCAAGTAGCGGTGGTTTTTCTTTCTGGAATGATGGGTAGGTTTGAAACTTCCTTAATTGAAATGCTTTAATTAATAGACGATTAGTTATAAGTTTTTGATATGATTAAACGAATTTTATTTTTAGGCGTTATTAGTTTTGGCCTTGCGCAAGAGGTCTCCCTTGAAAAAGAAAAGGCTTTAGAACAACCAAAAAATTATTTGTCTCGCGGGCTTTTTGATCATAAAACTGGTATAACTTTTATTGGATATTCTCGAACCTTATTAAACATTAAACAACATGA
>JAAZYT010000155.1 GCA_014239505.1 Fidelibacterota bacterium
AATATGGGGCAAAAAAATAAACGGGAAAGAGATTTAGATTTTTTAAAAGTTCAACGTTCTAAATCATTAGTAATAACCCTAAAAGGAACTATCATTGCGCTAATTATTTCTCTGTTAGCTTATTTTATATAGTCTTTATAGTCCTTTAAAATCTGATCTGGATTTATATGGCTTTTTTTATACTGAGAATAATCTCTGGAGCCTTCTTTAAACATCGCAATTATATATACTCCAACACTATTATTTGATTTAGTGGTCATTGTAAGATCTGGCGATATCACCGTACGAACTCCAACTGATTCTGATTCTACCGTTTTAAAAGGCTGATTAATCGTAGGGTTGTTATTTATTTCTTTTTCAAAACTTTGATCTTTTAATACGACAAAGAAATCAAAGCCTGACTGCTTAGTAAGTTCAGCGCATCGATATAATAGTAGTTTAGAAACTTTTTCTTTGGAAGTATGTTGGTTGCCATAAAACTTTACTTCCACCATATCTTTACCAATGCGCTTGTCTTCATAACCACCCATAGAGCCACGAGGCCCATAGGTAGTTGAGCATGATGATAAAATCAAACTCATAAAACAGCCAAGTAAAATGATTTTATTACGCATTATTAAGTTTGGATTTAATATTTTGCTGGAGCACCTTTTTTTGGTGTTGATTTTAGAATGAAACTCCTAATATCCTCATTGGACAGTTTTAAATCCTCACTTCTAAGATACATCATATGCCCACTTCGATAACCTTTAAAGCTTAATCTGTCTTTCATTCGACCACTCGGGTCAATTCGCCACATTGTATATTTAGCATCAAAGTATTTTGTGGCTCCATCATAATAACCAGATTGAATCATCGTATGCAGGTATGGATTTTGGGCCATTGCCTGACGCAAATTTTCGCCAGTATTATCATTTTTATTATCCCATGGGCGGACGGGGCCAAACATATTGTATTTGATATCTGTCTCAAACTTAAGAATATTCTTATAATAATAATTTATTGCCGGCGTAAAAGAATGTAACCAAGAAGTAAGTTCGGAATTAAAATCTGGCCTATCTCCTCCTTTTGTTTTATCTATTCCTTTGTACCTAGAATCAAGGCGTCCTACGGTAAAACCTTCCTCTCTTAATAGTTCTTTCCAAAAGAAGGATGTTGGTACGTCTAGATTGTAAGATAAAATTGATTCTTTTGATATCCCAGAATATCGAGACATTGTTGCTGCTGCTTCTTTCCTATCTCTTTCATCAACAAAACCTCCTTTAGCAATAACAGAAATAAGCTCGTTAACAGCAAAATCTTCTGATTCTTCAAGGACATCTAAAAGATCTCTACGTTGAAGATCTCTTGGAAGTTTATTATGGTACCAGGCTGCAGCTGTAAAATAAGGTACTCTCAACGCAGCTCCCAAAGGTCCTGCTCTTCGACCGTTTCCAACATCAATCCCAAGCTCTGTTGGTGAAACAAGAATAACACCATTTATATACATCCATTGACGCCCCTGTAAAGCTGCGGCTAATCCAGAAACTCGAGTAGTCCCGTAACTTTCTCCAATAAGATACTTAGGTGATTCCCAGCGATTAACTCTTTGAATAAAAGTGTTTATCCATTCAGCCAAGTAAGCTATGTCTGCATTTACACCAAAGAATTTTTCTTTTTTTACTTCTTTATCCAGAATGCGTGAATAGCCAGTGTTTACTGGGTTTACAAAAACAATATCTGCAACATCCAATATTGAATGTGGATTACTTTTGACCCCATAAGGTTGAACAGGGAAGCCTTCATCGTCAACATTTAATATCATTGGTCCAGTATAAGCTAAGTGCATCCAAACGGATCCTGAGCCTGGGCCTCCATTGAAAGAAATCATAATTGGTCTTGAAGGGTCTTTTTTAATATCTGTTCTTTCATAATAAGTATAATGAACGGCAGCTATTGGATTCCCATCATCATTCCAGACTGGCTGAGTGCCGGTAGTTGCTTTGTATTCTACCTTTTTTCCTTTAATTGTTGTTTTATGTTTTGACACCACTACTGTATCTGCGGGCAAATGCCTTGACTGTGCCACCAATAATCCCAACATCATTAATATCAACATTACTTTTTTCATAATTTCCTCCTAAAAATTATCAACTTTACGATAAGCTTTAATAACCTCTAATTCTCCAGATTTTCCTTTCTG
>JAAZYT010000189.1 GCA_014239505.1 Fidelibacterota bacterium
ATAAGCTAATGGAATAACCTCTATTGTATTCTTTTCTAAAAGAGGCTTTAATTGAACAGATGATATAATATCCGATAAAGCATCATATAATGGAGCTAGATAAGGATCAACTTTTTCTTTTAAATCACCAGGGAGAAATCCGAGATTTTCGCCAGCTTCAACTGCTGGTCTACATAAAACAATTCTATTAATTTCATGATTTAATAATGCAGAAATAGCAAAGGCAACAGCTATAAATGTTTTTCCTGTACCAGCAGGACCAACACAAAAAACCATATCATTTTTTCTTACAACTTTAATATAATTTTCTTGGCCTTTTGTTCTTGCAGATATAGCCCCCTTTCGTCCATAATGAATAGTTAGTTCATCTCGTTGAGAACTAGTACCATTATTATTTGCTGTAAAATTTATAATAGTTTTTACATCTTGAAGAGTAATTGAACCTTTATGACTAAGCGTTGTATTCATTTCATGAAAAATTGAAGAAATAATTTTAACCTCATTATCATCACCAATAATTTTAATTTCATTTCCACGAACAAATATTTGACTCTCAAAAGAGTCTTCAACAAGTTTTAAATTAGCATCCGCTGGCCCAAATAAAAAATTTTGGTCCGGCCCATTTATTTCAATAGTCTTTTCCATGTACAATATTTAATTAGTAATCTTAATATATGAATTTATTCAAATTTTTAAGTTTATCATCATTTTTAGATAATAGTCATAGTGTGAAAAAATTTAATGTTATTACCTTTTTTAGTTTAATATTTATTAGTTTTAGTTGTTCTTCAAAAATAGAAACATTTAACAAATATGTTTCAAAAGAAAAAAATATTCAATTTCTAGTAGCTCAAGGTAAACTCCATTGGGATAAAAGAGTAAATATAAAAGATGCTAATTTGGCTAAACTTTTTTTATCAAAGGCTAATGAACTAAATCCAGATAATGCAGAAATAGTTGAACTTTATGCACGAGCATGCCATTTTGTTGGATATTATTTGCAATCAAACTTAGATAAATCTGACTCGCTTTTTATTGAGGGTATGAATACAACTTGGAGTTATATAATTAGTACAAATGCATATCAAGAGGGTGCAGCACTTTTCGATGGAGATTCAACTGGAAAAAAGATAGCTGGAATTACAAACATATCAAAAGAAATAGTGCCTATCTTATATTGGTGGGTATCAAATTATTCCAGGTATCTTTCTAAGAAACCCGTTATGGACAGATTACAGTCTAGAGATCTAATTGAAACAGCACTACATAGGATTCTTTCACTAGAACCTGATTACTTTTATCACGGTGCAAATAGATTATTTGGTGGAATTTATGCTAGACTCCCTGGTGTAGAATTAAACTTATCAATGAATAATTTTGATAAAGCAATTACAGGTAGTCCAAATTATTTAGGCACCTATGTAGTCCGCGCTGAATATCTTCATACAAAAAGTGGCAATCGAGAGGCTTTTACAAAAGATCTACAAATGGTTTTGAATGCAGATCCAACATTATTACCAAATATATCCCCTGAAAATTTATTTGAGCAGGAAAAAGCAAAACAACTTCTTTTAAAGGAAGCTAGTTTATTTGAATAGTCACTAGTCTTTTTACTAGCAGATATACCTTTCACTGAATCAAATTTGGATATAATTCTTTATGCTATCAATTAAGATTGCAATTAATTATATAATAATACTATCTATTTGACAAATTATGGAGGTGTCATCATGAGAAGGATGATTAATTTAATTTTATTTTTTAGTTTAAGCATATTAAGTGCTGATTCTTTAGATGTCTTTTTTAAAGATGCTTTAAAATGGAGAAACATAGGACCGTTTAGAGGAGGACGCTCACTTACTGCCGTCGGAGTTCCTTCTCAGCCTTTAACTTATTACTTTGGATCAACTGGTGGTGGTGTTTGGAAAACGGTTGATGGTGGTTTAGAATGGTCTAATATATCTGATGGATTTATTAAAACTGGTTCTGTGGGGGCTCTTGCTGTATCTGAATCAGATCCAAATGTCATTTATGCCGGCATGGGTGAAGCATGTATTCGCCCTGTAATGACATCTCATGGTGATGGGGTTTATCGTTCAAATAATGGTGGTGAAACTTGGGAAAATATTGGTTTAGAAAATTCTCGAACTATTTCACAAGTAATTATTCATCCCAATAATTCTAATTTAGTCTACGTAGCTGTTCAAGGCGATCAATATACCTCGAGTAAAGATCGAGGAATCTTTCGTTCAAAAGATGGCGGTAATAGTTGGGAAAAAGTGCTATTCATAAATGAGCATGCAGGTGCAAGTGGTCTAAGTATGGATAGAAATAATCCTCGAATTCTATATGCATCAATTTGGGATCACCAAAGAAAACCTTGGCAAATGAGAAGTGGTGGTGAAGGAAGCGGAATATATAAATCAACAGATGGTGGTAATAGTTGGGAAAAACTAACAAAAGGTTTACCAGCTAAAATGGGTAAAACTGATGTATCTGTTTCAGGCGCAAATTCAAAACGAGTTTATGTTATTGCTGAAGCAGAAAAAGGTGGACTATTCCGCTCAGATGATGGTGGAAAAAGTTTTAAACAAATAAATAGTGATCGAGTTCTTATTGCAAGGAGTTGGTATTATATTCATGTTTTTGCTGACCCTCAAGATGAAAACATCGTTTATGTTTTAAATGCTCCTTTTATGAAATCTACAGATGGTGGAAAGTCATTTAAAAGAATGAGCGTACCTCATGGTGATAACCATGGGCTTTGGATAAACCCGACAAATAACAAAAATATGATTAATGCAAATGATGGTGGTGCAAATATTTCATATAATGGGGGCAAATCTTGGTCAACTCAAAAGAATCAACCTACTTCTCAATTTTATCGTGTTATTACTGACAATCGCTTTCCTTATTATGTTTATGGAGGTCAACAAGATAATTCTAGTGTTGCTATTCCTAGCAGGACAAGCGGTCGTGGAATAGATTGGTCAGATTGGTATAGAGCTGCAGGATGTGAAAGTGCTTATCTAGCATTTGACCCTGATAACCCTATAGATATTTATGGAGGATGCTATCAAGGATTAATTGAGAAGCTAAATATTTTGACACAAAAAAGTCGTAGTATAATGGCATATGAGTATTTAGGATTAGGTTCTGTTCCAAGTGACCAAAAATTTAGATTTAATTGGAATGCACCAATCTTTGCTTCACCCCATAATCCATCTACAATCTATCATGCTGGAAACGTTCTATTTAAAACTAATGATGGTGGTAATTCATGGGACGTAATTAGCCCAGACCTTACTAAAAATGATAAATTAAAACATGATCTAGGAAGCGTTCCTTTTACTAATGAAGCTGCTGGTGGAGAAGTTTATAATACAATTATGTATGCGGCGGAGTCAAAGCATGAAGCTGGAACAATTTGGGTGGGTTCTGATGATGGGTTAATACATATCACCAGAGATGGAGGTACTAATTGGAAAAATATAACTCCTAGAAGCATGGATGAAGGAATGGTTAACTCTATTGAAATTTCACCTCATAATCCTGGTACTGCATATGCAAGTTTTACAAAATATAAATTTGGAGATATTGCACCATATATTTATAAAACAAATAATTATGGAAAAACTTGGACACAAAAAACAACAGGCATCCCTAAAAATACTTTTGTGCGTGTTGTTCGAGAAGATCTTATACAAAAGGACTTGCTTTATGCAGGCACTGAAACTGGATTATATTTATCAACAAATGGTGGTAAATCTTGGGTACCTTTTCAACTGAACCTACCTATTGTTCCAATAACAGATTTAACAATAAGGAATAATGATTTAGTTGCATCAACTCAAGGAAGAGCATTTTGGATTTTGGACGATCTAACTCCTATCCATCAATTCAAAGAGAGTATAAAGAAAAAAGAAATCCATTTATTTGCACCAAGAATAGCATATCGAACTTCTGGAGGTAGTAGTAAATCAAAAATAATGGGGCAAAATCCACCTAGTGGTGCAGTAATATTATATAATATAGCAAACGAGGTTGATAAAAATTCGAATCTTAAAATTGAAATATTAGATAATTCTGATAAAGTTCTTCGAACTATCTCTAATAAAAGTGGAGAATCAGCTAAAGTATTTGATGGATCATATAAAACGACTAAAGCCCCCTCAAAACAAGGGCTAAATAGATTTATATGGAATCTTCGTGTTGATGATCTTTTAACAGTATCAGATATATCATTTTATGGATCATACTCAGGCTATAGAGTTGGTCCAGGAGAATATACTATACGCCTTACTTTAGATGATTACTCAACTAGTCAGCCTTTAAGTATTCGTCATGACCCACGACTTGATATTAGAGATCGAGATACAAATCAACATCAAAAACTTATGAGTGAACTCTATACTAAAATTAATGATCTCCATAATGCAATTAATAAAGCAAGAAGTGTTAGAAGTCAGATTGAAAAAATGAATAGTAGATTACAAAATAAAGAGAATATGGATGAATTAATAAGTGCAAGTGATCTGGCTATTAAAGCTTTAAATGAATGGGAAGGAAATGTTGTTCAAACTAAAATGGAAACATTTCAAGATGTGGTCAACTTTTTAAATCGATTAAACTCTCATATGATTAATTTAATGGGAACTTTAGATGGCTCAGACCCACCTATTACTCAAGGTCAAAAAGATAGATTTTCTGATTTATCTGAAGAGTGGTATCAATATAAAAATAAATTGAATTCAATCATGAATAATGAAGTAAATGATTTTAATAGGCTTTATAAAAAAGAAGATTTGCCGATTATTATTATTGAAGATTAAATAATCATTTTTGAAATATTTCGATATATTGTCCATTATTTATTTCATCTTCTAGCACCATTTCTTTTTGCAAAGTTATTTTGGAGAAAAAATTGGCGAATTGCAGGTTTTATAATGTTAGCAACTATTTTTATAGATGTTGACCATATAATAGCAAATCCTATTTTTGATTCTAATCGATGTAGCATAGGTTTTCATCCATTACATACAATTTGGGCTGGAATTATTTACTCGATTATGTTGATAATTCCATCTTGGAAATTACGTGCAATTGCGTTCGGTTGTTTATGGCACTTAACTACTGATTTAATTGATTGTTTATTGATTCTCAATAAATAAATATTATATCCAAAAATGAATCTTATCATCTGCTATATAATCTTTTAGTTTATTAGCAAATAAAGTTTTGACTCTATCTCTGTCATCTTGAGAAACTGTGACAATTTTATTCTCTTCAACATAGTCTTTATAATATTCAAGAGAATCCGGATTAGATTTTCTAATTCGTTGAAAATAATCTTGCCCCATTCGAAATACACCAACAGTTATATCATAAATATTATTACAATCTAGTAAAGTAATTATTTTATTTAATAATTCTCCATAATCTTTTTCCCAATTATCATATATTATTACAGGGTCAAAGCATAACCTCACCTTCCACCCCTTCTTAATTGCGAGACTAATTGCAGAAATTCTTCGTTCCAGAGTAGGTGTATTAAACTCATTATTTGTGACAACTCTTTCTGGAGATAAAGTCCATGAAAAAAGTATTTTTTCTGAAGGAGTTAAATCTGATAAAGAATTAAATAATGCGCTTTTAGTTCTTACTTCTAATCTTAAATCTGATTTATTTTTTGAAAAATTAATCCAAGACCTAGTAATAGGTAAAATATTTTCAAAAGCCATTAAATCTGTATTATATGATATAGATAGCATTAAAGGATCATTTGGATAAGGACGAATAGAAAGTTCCTTTTCTACTGCATTTTCCATATCTTTTTGATTAACAAAAATCACTATGTTTGCAGAAGAATACATCCCTTGTAAAAAGCAATAATCACAGTTATAAAGACA
>JAAZYT010000143.1 GCA_014239505.1 Fidelibacterota bacterium
AAATTTCAAAAATATAAAGATATAGGCAATAGTGTAATCCTAATATATTCAAAAGGTGAAAGAATTTTTTTAAATAGTAGAAAATTAAATTTGGCCAAAAAAGTAAAATTTGGAGGAATAAATACAGTTAGAGGATATAATGAAGATCAATTTGCATCTGAATGGATATTTATTCAGACGTTTGAATGGTTATTTGGGGACCTTGATCAATCTCAATCATTCATCTTTATTGATATACCTGCAGTCAGTGACTATACTATTCATCCAGGATATGGTTTAGGTTTTCGTCAATATAAAGGAACAATCGCATTAGATATTTCCATTGGATTTTCAAAACGTGATGCTGGCGGGAAAATACATATTAAATTCTCTTCAGGATTATAAATGATAAAAAAGATAATAAACATATTAGCGAAAGCACCAAAAAATACTTTAAGTCAAAAAGAATTAATTAAAAGGCTTAAAGTTAGAAAAAAAGATGTTGGTGCTGTAAAAATTTTGATTAGACAAATCTCTAATAGCGGTGAAATTGTTAAACTAAAAGCTAATCATTATTGTTTACCTAATTTGCCTAAAAAAATTGAAGGAAAACTTTCGGTAACTCAAAAGGGTTTTGGCTTTGTAATTACAAATGATGAAAACGAGGATATTTTTATTGGTCGGCGTTCAATGGCTGATGCTATTAATGGTGACAAAGTTCTTGTGAAAATTAAGGGAAGATCTAATTCTAGAGGGCTTAGTGGAAGGATTCATAAAGTATTAGAGCGTGGTTCAAATACTTTTATAGGAGTTACATATTTTTATGGTGGAAAAATTTTTATTGAAATATCACCGGTGAATCCTGGGCGCGGTATTCGCTTAATTGGATCTAAAAAAGAATTATCTGAAGGTAAGATAGTTAAAGCAAGAGTGAAAGACTGGGGCAATGCAAACAATCCAATTATTGCAAGTTTTGAGTCTATTATTGGTAATGCAAATGATCCAGCTAATGATTTGAAGATGATTCTTCATAAATATGATTACAATCAGTCTTTTCCTTCAAGTATTAATCAGGAAGTGAACAAATATTCTGAAGATGATATTAAAAATGAAATAAAAAATAGATTAGATTTAAGAAAAGAAATATGCTTTACCATTGACCCAGATGAAGCGAAAGATTTTGATGATGCTTTATCAATAAAAAAAAATAAAATGGGCACTAAAATTGGAGTACATATTGCAGATGTAAGTCATTTCGTGACTCCAAGCTCACTTATTGATAAAGAAGCTATGAATAGAGGCACTTCAGTGTATTTTACTGAAGGAGTTGTTCATATGCTTCCAAAAGAATTATCTGCAGATCTCTGTTCAATTCGCCCTGGAGTTGATCGATTAGCTGTATCTGCAATCATTCAATTAAACCATAACTATAAAGTTTTAAATGTTGATATACTTCCAACAGTAATTAATAGCAAAGCGCGCTTTACCTACCAAGAAGTTCAGAATATAATTGAAGGTAAAAATACACATGCATTTAAGGCGCAAATAAATGACCTTAAAAAACTTTCTATTGCACTTTATAAAGAGCGATCAAAAAACGGAAGTTTAGATTTTGACATTCCAGAACCAATATTTGAAATGAATGACAAAGGTGTTCCGCATGAAATTAGATCTAGTGAAAGACTTATTTCTCATCGGATTGTTGAAGAATGTATGCTTTTGGCTAATAAGGTTGTTGCAGTTGAAATTCCTAAAAAAATACCTAAAAAACTTAACTTTTTCTATCGTGTTCATATAAAGCCAGATTCTTTAAGAGTTGAGAGATTTTCGGGGCTATTAAAAAGGCTCAAGCTGGGTGTCTATATTCCTGATGGAGATATGTCTCCGAATGATTTTAAAAATATATTAAAGCATGTTGAAGATTCACCTTATAGGTCATTAATTGAGAATGTAGCCTTAAGAACAATGAGTAAGGCAGAATATGCTATAAAAAATAAAGGTCATTTTGGATTAGCTTTCAGGCATTATACACATTTTACATCTCCAATTCGTCGGTATCCTGACTTGTTGGTTCATCGAATGATTAAAATGTTAGACAGTCATTCATTTGAGTTAAAAAATGAATGGAATGATAAAATTGAAGACGCTTTGAAACTTTCGAATGAAAAAGAGATAGAAGCATTGAATGCGGAGCGTGAATATATTAAAATAAAGCAGCTTAGATGGCTCGCTGATAGAATTAATTCAGTTTTTGAAGGAGCAATAACTGGAGTAACAAATTTTGGCTTCTTTGTAGGATTGAAGTCATCAATGGCTGAAGGCCTTGTTCACATGGATACTCTTGAAAATGATGAATATTATTATGATGAAGATCATTACTGTATTAAAGGCCGCAGTTTTAAAGAAGAGTTCAGATTGGGAGATAGAGTGCATATTAAAATAGTTTCTGTACAAATAGAAAAACAACGAGCAAACTTTGCTCTACATAATCAAAGTTAAATTGATGATAAAATTTAGTCAAATTTTATTTTTATTAATTTTGATTATATCCTGCGAGCCAGTTAAGCCACGAGCTCAAGGTGCTGATAATGAATTAGTGGTTGTTTCATCCTTAGAGGATAGAGCTGCAATTAAAAATATTCTAACGACTATTTTTAGTGATACATTATTTACACCTCAGCCAGAAGCTTATTATAAAACCATTTGGGTAAAACCAGAGAAATTTAACGAGGTGAATGATCACGTTAATGTAATCGTCGCAGCTGTAGGTAGTCACCCTAGAAATATGGGAGTTAAATTAATTAAACAAGTCTTATCAGCATCGCAGTATAAATCAAGTATGGAGGGAGATAATCAGTTAATATTTGCAAAAGATGTATTTGCTAGAGATCAAAACTATTTGATTATTAACGGACCAAGTCAAAATATAATTTTAGAAAGCGCAAAGGATAAAGGGCCATGGCTAAATAAGCAATTTGAAGCTCTTTTTTTTAAACGTCAAAGTATTCATCTTTTTGAAGGTTCATCTCGTCAGAAAGAATTGGAAGATAAATTATTGAAAAATTATGGATGGACTTTTAAAATACCTTGGGGTTATACAATCATAAAAGAAGACAATAAAGAGCAATTTTTTTGGATGGGCAGAGATATACCATATAGATGGCTAGCAGTAAAATGGGAAGAAGGCCTAGCATTTAGCGATTCTACATCAGTTAGTAAATACGTTAAGAAAATTTCATCAGACAATTTTAAAACAGTTCAATATTCTGATTATATGTTTAAAATCGAACCACATAGATTTAAAGATTGGGGCGCTTGGAAAATCACAGGTTTATGGGAAAGTGTAGAAGAAGCGCAGGGTGGACCATTTATATCATATCTTTTTTATGATGAATTTACAGATAGAACATACTTTCTATACATGATGATATTTCATCCAGGTAATGATAAATATTTACTATTAAGGCAAGTTGATATTGTTGCTCATTCTTTCAAAGTTAATTAAATTAAAATAAATGAAAACAGTAATCATAACTGGTGGATACGGTCAATTAGGTGTAGCTTGTAAAGAACACCTAAAGAAAAGCTTTAATGTTATTATAACTGGAAAGAACATCTTTGAACAAGATGTGAAACTAGATATTACAGATAGGAAAGATATAGCAAAAGCTTATAGCGATTTTAAACCTGATGTAGTACTAAACCTTGCAGCAATGACTAATGTTGATGAATGTGAGAGAGATAAGATTGCTGCTAATAAAATTAATATTGAGGGTGTTAAAAATCTTTGTAAAAATTTTAGTGGTCATTTCATTCAATTATCCACAGATTATGTTTTTGATGGCTTATCAGGACCATATAACGAGTTGGATGAAGTAAATCCAATCTCTCATTATGGAAAAACTAAATTAGAGGCTGAAAATTGGTTAAAAAATAATTATAGTAATGCAACTATTCTTAGAGCTAATGTTATCTATAGCTATACTAAACGTACAAAAGCTAGTTTTGTTAAGTGGGTTGTTGATTCATTAAAAAATAATAAAGAAATAAATGTAGTAAATGATCAATGGAATAATCCAACATGGACTGAGTCAATTTCATTCATTATTAACAAGGTTATTGATAATAGTATAATAGGTCTTTACAATTATGGAGATAAAGATTTTATGAGTCGTTATGATTTTGCTATCTTAATCTCAAAGATCTTTAATCTAGATGAAAACCTTATAAATCCAATTAATACATCTAATTTGAATCAAATTGCTGAACGTCCGTTAAAAAGTGGATTGAAAACTGAAAAAATTGAATCAAGGTTGGGAATAGTCCCAAATTCTGTTGAAAATTGTTTAAGAAAAATTCATGATAATTTATCAAAATGAAAACACTTATAATATCACCAACATATAATGAGCGAAAAAACATAGCTACTCTTGTCCATCAGGTATTTGATCGCAACCCAAATTACCACATGCTTATAGTTGATGACAGCTCTCCAGATGGGACTTCAGAGATTATTCTTGATTTACAATTAACTTATCCTAATCTTTATCTTGAAGTTCGAAAAAAGAAAGATGGATTAGGCCGAGCATATATTTTTGGATTTAAATGGGCTTTAAAGAGAGACTATGAAGCTATTATTCAGATGGATGCAGATATGTCACATCATCCTAAAGAAATCAAGTACATGATAGAATTATTAAATTCAAATGATTTAGTAATTGGTAGTCGATACATTAATGGTGTGAGTGTTGTCAACTGGCCTATTAGGAGACTTATTCTTAGTTATGGTGCAAATTTATATTCTCGCTTTGCGACAGGAATGCCATTAAAGGATGCTACTGGAGGATATAAAGCATGGTCAAGAAATGTTTTAGAATCTATTGAATTTGATAAAGTAAAATCATCTGGATATTCATTTCAAATTGAAATGAACTTTCGTGCTTGGATTAAACGTTTTAAAATACATGAACATCCAATAATTTTTATTGATAGAACAATTGGTGAATCTAAAATGAGTCGAGCAATAATGTTTGAAGCTGTATGGATAGTATGGCGCTTACGTATTTGGCGTATTTTTGGATGGAATAAGTAAATTTTAATTTAATTTAAAAAACTCATGGCACACTATTATTTAGATTTTGAAGGTCCTATAAAGGAAATTGATCAAAAAATACTTGAACTTGAAACAGATGCAGGTTCTACTGATCATACCGCTGAACTTAATTCTCTTAAATCTGAAAGAAAATTGGTTCAAAAGGATATTTCCTCAGGCCTTTCACGTTGGCAACGTGTTCAATTAGCTCGTCATCCTCAAAGGCCTTTTTCATTAGACTATATTAAATATATTTCATCTGATTTTATAGAATTACATGGAGATCGTTATTTTGGTGATGATTCTGCTGTAATTGCAGGCATCGGAAATCTTAATGGTCAAAAAGTTGTGCTTATTGGACAACAAAAAGGCCGTAATACAAAAGATAATTTATTTAGAAATTTTGGAATGATGAGGCCTGAAGGTTATCGCAAGTCTCTTAGAATAATGAAATTAGCTCAAAAATTTGATTTACCTATAATTACATTAATTGATACACCTGGCGCATATCCAGGACTTGGAGCTGAAGAAAGAGGTCAAGGTGAGGCTATAGCGCGCAATCTTCTTGAAATGTCTAAATTAACTGTACCAATTATTTCAGTCGTGATTGGTGAAGGAGCAAGTGGTGGTGCACTTGGTATTGGAGTTTGTGATAAAATGTTAATGTTAGAAAATACATGGTATTCAGTAATTAGTCCTGAAGGGTGTGCTTCTATTCTATGGAGAGATGCTTCTAAAGCTGCAGATGCTGCAGATGCAATGAAAGTAACACCAGAAGATCTTTTAGAGATGAAAATTTGTGATCGAATAATTGAAGAGCCACTTGGTGGCGCACATCGTAATTTTGAAGAAGTTGCGATAACATTAAAAAATACTCTTATTGAAGAATTAGAAATATTGAAAAAAATAGATCCAACTTCGTTTTTAGATCAGCGAATTGAGCGGTATGAAAAGATTGGTGTTTATAACGAGTCTTAATGCCTTCTTTTAGTTATTTAAAAAAAATTTTTTATAAAGACATTGACCAAATGGGTTTAGTCTATTACTCTCGCTATTTTGAGTTCTTTGAAGAAGCTCGTACAGAGTTGCTCAATAATATGGGAATTAAAGTTACTACTATTGAAGATTTAGGCTACTTCTTACCTGTCATATCAGCTACATGTGATTATAAAGAGGGAGCCAAATTAGAAGATATTATAATTGTAAAAACAGCCCTTCAAAGTATGATTGGTATTAAGTTGAAAATTGTTTATGAGATATATCGAAAATCTGATAGTCATTTACTAGTGTCAGGTCATACTATGCATGTTTTTACAGATAAAAAAGGTGCTCCTAAGCGTCCGCCTAAATTTTTTATTGAAAAATTCAAACTCATTTCTCACGATTAATTAAATAAACTGCGCTTACAGCGAGCGCCCCTCCTAAAATTGTTGACCATGCTAGATTTTCATTAAGCAAAATCACTGAAAGCCCAATTGCACTAGTTGGAACAAGATACATAAATGATGTTGACTTTTTTGAGCCAAGACGCATTGTTGTTATAAAGAAAATTGTTGTTCCAAACCCAATTGCACCGACAGATATAATTAATAAGTGAACCCAAAATGTTATGTCATTGTCAAGAACATTAAATAATAAATCAAAAGGTGCAAAAATTAGTGAGAAGAAGAATGCTAGCACGTAAAGCCAAAAACTAAAATTAAGAGGATGAATATCTTTGCTTGATTTTTGAGAGAAAACTGTTACAATTGACCATGAGATAGCAGCTAAGATAAAGTAAATATTTCCAGAACTTATAAGTTCCAATACATTGATTTCCCAAATGCGAATTAGTATAATACCTCCTAAAATCCCCATAGAAATTCCGAAAAGGTCTTTTTTATTAATTATTTGATTAAAAACTTTTATTGTTATTAAATATGTAATTATTGGACTTAAGGTTGGAACAATAACACCACCTAAACTTGCCATCCCTATTTGTGTTCCTTTTAAGTAATTATAGTTATAAGCAATAAGACAAATAGATGCAAAAATAATATTGGTTAGTGAGGATTTTAGAATTTTAAAATTAATCTTAAATAATAACATAAATAGAGCAATTGTTAAAGATGCAAGAATAAATCTCCAAACCATAATTACATTAGGACTGCTGTATTGTCCAACAATTTTACCGCTTGGCCAAGAAGCTCCCCAGATTAGCATGGCAAAAACCATAAGAACATAAATTTTAAGATTATTATTATTTATTAATTTCATTAGTTAAGAATTCAAAAATTAATGACTATTAAGTATTAATATTTCTTTGAATACCTTCGTTGGGATTCAGGTTTTTATAGTCGTAATTTTAATTTCAATTATTATTACTTTAGAGGAATTTATGTCAGGACATAGTAAATGGTCGACTATAAAGCATAAAAAAGCAGCGCTAGATGCTAAACGTGGAAAAGTATTTACCAAAGTAATTAAAGAATTAATGGTAGCTGCTAAATCTGGTGGTAGTGATCCTGATTCAAATCCAAGGCTAAGACAAGCTATCTCAACTGCAAAAGCATCTAATATGCCTAATGATACTATGAGTCGAGCTATACAGAAGGGGGCTGGTGAATTAGAGGGCGTTAATTACGAAGAAATATCTTATGAAGGATACGGCCCTGGAGGCGTGGCTATAATTATGGAAATTATGACCGACAATAAGAATCGTACCGTTGCAGAAATCCGTCATTTGATGAGTAAATATGGCGGTAATTTAGGAGAAAACGGTTCGGTAAGTTGGATGTTTGAAAAGCTTGGACAAATCACTTTGTCTAAAAATTCAGATGAAGAAAAAGCATTTGATCATGCACTAGAATTTGGTGCAGATGATTTTAATGCCTTAGAAAATACATTCCTTATTACGGCAGCACCTTCAGAGACAGTAAATGTAGCTGAAGCGATGACAGAAAAAGGATATGAAGTAATTTCATCCGAAGTAGAAATGGTTCCAAAGAATATGATGAAAATTTCTGGAGATCAACTAAAAAAGTTAGTTCTACTATTAAGTTTACTAGAAGAACACGATGATATTCAAAATATTTACTCAAATGTGGAATTTGAAGAAACTGATTTGTAAAATATAAAAAATATAAAGTGAAAAAAATTCAGCGAGTAATTGGAGTAGATCCAGGTCTAAATACAACAGGTTTTGGTATTTTAGATCAAAAAGCAGGTCAAATTCGAGTCGTAGCTTATGGTACAATTAAGCCACCATCTAAAGAATCTCTTGCAAATAGACTTGAATATTTAAATAGCCACATGAATGATTTGCTCAGAAAATTCGAACCTCATATAATGGCAATCGAAGATACATTTTATAGTAATAATATTAAATCTTCTCTATTATTAGGTCAAGCTAGAGGTGTTTTAATATTAGCTGCGGCATCAAACGGACTTGCGGCAATTGATTATGCTCCAAGGAAAGTAAAGCAATCAGTTGTTGGAAGTGGCTCTGCTGATAAAAAACAAATTCAATATATGGTAAAACAAATTTTAAAAATAGATTCTATGCCTAAATCAATGGATATTTCCGATGCTTTAGCAATTGCTTTATGTCATATTAATCAAAATAAATATTTATGAGTCTAATAAGTTCAATTAGTGGTGTCCTTTTTTCAAAAAGTCCATCGGAGGCTATTTTGGATGTTGGAGGTATTCGCTTCCTACTTCATATTTCATTTGCAACATATGAAATACTTCCTGATAAGGGTAACTCTGTAGACATTTTAACACATCTTCATGTCAAAGAAGATATTTTAGATTTATATGGTTTTAAAGATGAAGATGAACGAGCTTTGTTTTTTAATTTAAATTTGATTAGCGGAATAGGTCCACGTTCAGCAATGAATATTTTGTCTGGTACAAATCCAATGGAATTTAAAAGTCGTATAATTGATGGTGACGTTAAATCTCTAACTGTAATTCCTGGAATTGGAACTAAAACAGCAAAAAGAATTATTGTTGAATTGAAAGAGAAATTTGAAAATGATATTAATGAAAAAGATGACCTAGGCTTTACTGAAAATAGCGATACTCGTCTCGTAAAAGATGCAGCAAATGCACTTCAATCTCTAGGTTATAAATCAAACCAGGTAAATAAAATCTTAAAAGATTTAGAATCATCGGGTGAACTAATAGGTGGATTAGAAGAAATTATTAGAAAAGCTTTGGCTAAAATTATTTAAGGAGTTTATGGAATATTCAAAACAATTAACAAAATTAGGTACTGAAACAGCATTTGCTGTTTCAGCAAAAGCTCGTGCATGGGCTGAGAAAGGAAACAAAGTATATCCATTTCATCTTGGTGATTTCAACTTACCTACTCCCAATAATATTGTAGAAGCAACTCTTAAAGGTATTAAAGATGGTAAAACAGGCTACTGCCCTTCAGAAGGTATTTTTTCCTTAAGAGAAGCTTTAGCTAATGATGTTGGTTCAAAACGCGGAGTTAATTATTTACCTGATAATGTTTCGGTGCAACCTGGAGGTAAGCCAACGATTGGAAAGTTTATTGCTTCAGTTATGAACCCTGGTGATGAAGTCTTATATCCTAATCCTGGTTATCCTATTTATGAATCTCAGATAGAGTATCAAGGTGGTTTAGCAATTCCATATAATTATATCACTAGTGATGATGGATTTGATATTGATATTGACCATTTGAAAGCTTCCATTACTGATAAAACTGTAGCAATTATTTATAATAATTATCAAAATCCAATTTCAGCTGAATCTTCTATCGAGGAAATGGAAGCTATAGCTGATCTTGCAATCGCAAATGATTTATGGGTTTTATCTGACGATGCTTATTATGAAATAATATATGATGGAGAAGCAAGGTCAATTGTTTCGATTCCAGGTATGAAAGAACGCACAGTAATCCTCTATACTTTCTCAAAAAAATTTGCAATGACTGGCTGGAGAATTGGTGGTTCAATAGGACCAAAAGAAATTATTAAGCACATTTCAAAATTGAATGTGAATGCAGAATCATGTACTACTCATTTTATTCAAGATGCAATGGTTGAAGCTTTGAATGGTGACCAATCAGGTCCTCAATATCTTTTGAAGACACTTAAAGAAAGAAGAGATGCGACAGTTAATGGATTAAATGCTATTAATGGTATAAATGTAGCTCTTCCTAAAAGTACTTTTTATGTTTTTCCAAATGTTAACGAAATATTGAGGTTTAAAGGGATGACAAAAGTAGAGGAACTTCAAGAAGGTGCATTGAAAAATGCAAATGTATCTTTTTGTACTCGTGATCACTTTGGTAGACCCAGTAAAAATGAATCAGATTACTTTATTCGTTTTGCATATTCAGGAATAAACGTTGATGATATCAATGAAGGGTTGTCAAAACTAAAAGAATATTTTGAATCAAAATGAAAAAAACTTTTCTTCATAATCGACATGTTAAGCTTGGAGCAAAGTTAGTTCCGTTTGCTGGTTATCAAATGCCAATCCAATATTCTGGTGTAGTTAAAGAACATCTCATGGTACGTGAAAGTGCTGGTTTATTTGATGTTAGCCACATGGGTGAATTCATCATTTCTGGCGAGGGTGCAGAAGATTTTTTAAATTACATGACAATTAATGATATTAATGTGATTCAGCCATGGGAAGCACAATATTCAGCAATGTGCTTTGAAGATGGAGGAATCATTGATGATTTAATTATCTATAGATACCCTGATCATTTTATGTTAGTGGTAAACTGTGCAAATATTGAAAAAGATTTAGATTGGCTAATGGCAAATAAACCTAATAATGTAAATATTATGGATATTAGCCAGCAAACTAGCTTGCTGGCTTTACAAGGTCCTAATTCCAGAAAAATTCTTCAGTCAATCACAGATGTCAAATTAAATGATATCCAATTTTATTCTTTTAAATTAGGAATTATTTGTGATGAAAATGTTACGATTGCTAGAACAGGTTATACAGGTGAATTAGGTTATGAAATTTATGGAAGTAATGAAAAAATTGTGGATATTTGGGATGCAATTATTTCAAAAGGTGAAGACTTGGTAATTCCAGCAGGTCTTGCATGTAGAGATACACTTAGAACTGAGATGAAGTATGCTTTGTATGGTAATGATATTGATGATTCTACAAATCCTATTGAAGCAGGTTTAAGCTGGATAACAAAAATAGATAAATCTAAGTTTATTGGAAAAGATTCTCTAGCTAATGCAAATATAAATTCGAAACGAAAACTTGTATGTATCAAAATGAATGATCGTGGAATTCCAAGAAAAGGTTATTTACTAATGTTTGGTGATGAGACTGTGGGAGAAATAACAAGCGGGACTCAATCACCTTCGTTAGGTGTAGGTATTGGATTAGCATATATTGCTACTTCTCATTCTAAACCTGGAACTGAGCTTAAGATAAAAATTAGAAAAAACTTTTTGAAATGTGTAATAATTAAATCACCTTTTTACAAGGATGGCTCATTGAACAAATGAGTAAAGTAGCTAATATTTTAATCACAACTTTATCTATTGGAGTCTTTTAAATATGAAGGAAAGAAGATTAGAAATATTAGGTATACTTTCAATTTCGGTTTCCCTGCTTATTTTTGCAAGCTTGATTGGCTATAATCCAAATGAAGATCCAGGAATCTCTTCAAGTATACTAATTGATAATCCCATGGGTATCCTTGGTGTTTGGATAGGATATTTTTTTATCAAGTTAACTTTTGGATATAGTTCATTTATTCTTCCTTTAATTGCTATTACTTGGGGCATTTGGTTTTTTACACATAAAGATTTTCAAGCAATTAGCAGATTGTCAGGTTATTTGTTGGGATTTGTAGTTTTATCCTCTATTACACTTGGCGCGGTACAGATATTTTGGTTTGGTATTGAAAATGTAATATATCGTTTTAGTGGAATGATTGGTGGGCTAATTGCAGGAATGATTTTTGATTTTCTTGGAGCAATTGGTGTTATTATAGTTCTTGTGAGTTTATGGCTAGTTCTTGTTCGTGGATACTTTGGGTTTAGTTTCTATAAACCTATAAAATTATTAATTGATAATTTTAAGAAAAAACAAGCAGATAAAAGGCTAGTAACAGAACAAGAATCTGTTGAAAGTGAAAAGCGCCTTCATACTCAAAATTTAATTTCTAAAATAGACCAACAACGTAATAATGAAGAAGAAATATCAGAACTTTCTGAAGAAATACAAGCAAATGAGATTATTGAAAATATATCTGAATATGATATAAAAGAAAAAAATAATCAAGAAGAAAAACCCTTTCAAAAAATTTCAAAAGAATCTGAAGAATCAGAACTTGATAAAATATCACTTACAAACAATACTGATCAAGAATTAGAGCAAGAAATAGAAGAAGGCATTGTTGAAGATTTAGAGGTAGGTGAAGTAATTGAAGAAGAAGAAGTTAATTTAGATGCAGTTGAAGAAAGGAAAACACCTAAGAAAGAATATCAACTACCATCTGCAGAATTATTGACAAATCCTGTAAATATTGAAAATGCTGGTATGAGTAGAGATGAATTAGTAGAAAGAGCAAACTTTCTTCAACAATCATTAGAAACATTTGGGGTCATGGGAAAAGTTGTGAATGTGAGCCCGGGACCAGTGATTACTTTATTTGAAGTAGAGCCCGCTGAGGGTGTTCGTGTTAATAAATTTGTTGCTTTATCAGATGACTTAGCTCGAGTAATGGAAGCGAGTCGCGTTAGGGTTATAGCTCCAATACCTGGAAAATCTTCTGTTGGAATTGAGATTCCAAATCTAAATCCTGATATGGTATATTTTAAATCTATAATTAATTCAGAAAAGTTTGCTTCTGCAGAATCAAAATTGGCTCTTGCTGTTGGCAAAACTACATCAGGGGAGATTGCAACTTTAGATTTATCTAAAATGCCACATCTTTTAATTGCAGGAACAACAGGTTCAGGTAAATCTGTTTGTATGAATACAATTTTAGCAAGTATTCTTTATAGCGCTACTCCAGATGAAGTAAAGTTTGTAATCATTGATCCTAAAAAAGTTGAGATGGCAGTTTATAGAGAGCTTGCCGATTATCATTTATTAAAAATTGAAGATATTGATGAACCAATAGTGACAACTCCTGAAAATGCTGTTTTGGCTTTGCGAGCAGTTGAAAAAGAAATGGGGCGTCGATATGATGTACTAGCTGACGCAGTTGTTCGTAACATTGGCGAGTATAATAAAAAAAGGTTAGAAAATGGTGAAGAGGTAATGCCATTTATTGTAGTTCTTATAGATGAATTAGCAGACTTAATGATGTTAAATGCTAAAGAAGTAGAAGCTCCTATTGCAAGACTTGCTCAGTTAGCTCGAGCTGTTGGAATTCATTTAGTAGTTGCAACTCAGCGACCATCCGTAGATGTTATCACAGGTGTTATAAAAGCTAATTTTCCTTCAAGAATTGCCTTTCAGGTTGCAACAAAAATTGATTCAAGAACTATTTTGGATACATCAGGTGCTGAAAAACTTATTGGGAAAGGTGACCTTTTATACCTTGGTCATGGCTCATCTGAACCATCACGTCTTCATAATGCTTTTCTCAGTCTTGAAGAAATCGAATCACTTATGGGGCACATAAGTAAGCAGTCTAAAGCTGAGGATTTGATTTTAGCTAGTCCCAGAGAAACAATGGGCGCTGGTGGATTGGTTGATGGAGGAGATAGTGCTGTATTTGATGAACTCTTTGATGATGCTGTAAAACTAGTTGTAATGCATCAACAAGGTTCAATCTCTTTAATACAACGACGATTAAAAGTAGGCTATTCTAGAGCTGCTAGATTAATTGATGAAATGGAACAAGCTGGTATTGTTGGTTCATTTACTGGAAGCAAGGCTCGTGAAGTTTTAGTAGATGAATCATATTTAGAATCAATCGATTAAATTTTGATAAAATATTCCCTAATTTTTTCTATGATGCTATCAGCATGTGTTTTAGCACAGACAAAAAATTGGGAAAATAGATTTATTGATGCTATGAATTATAAGGATGGTGTTTCAATTAATGTAAAGATAGATCAGATGCAATTTGATTTAAAATCATCTGATTTAGGCCTGATAGAAATAATGGATAAAGACAATTACCTTCTTGATTTTTCAAATGAAACTGTTTTTGTTTCTGATGGTATAATTAAAACATTTAATAAAGTAAATAATCAATTGATAATAGATCAATTAATTGAAGGTGATATTACTATTTTTGATTTACTTACTGGCGACTTTAAAGATGTATTATTTGAGAATCCTGACCAAAGAGGAAATTCAATTTTTGTAAACTTTAATATTAAAATGATGGGATATAGTGGATTTATAAAAACTAAAGAAAATGGTGAACCGCTTGAACTAAAGGTAAAATATGGGCCTGATCAATTTTTACTTTTAACAGTAACAAATTATATCAAAGGAAATTTAAAATTAATCAATGAATTTAATCCTTTAAATGCAGAGATAATCGACCTCCGTGAGTAAAATAATAAAATTTATATTTAGTCTTCTAATAAGCATATTAGGTCTTTACTATGCTTTTAATAAGGTAAACTTGAATGAGTTATGGTTTTATTTAAAATCAGCCAATATATTTTATATAATTCTAGCAAGTGTATTACTTATCTTTTCTGTAGCTATTCGCGCTGAAAGATGGCAACTATTGCTTGAGCCAATAAAAGTAATCTCTTTTCGTCCATTATTTAGTAGTACAATGATTGGATATTTTGGTAATGCAGTTATGCCTTTTCGATTTGGTGAATTATTAAGAGCTTTTTCGATTGGCTCAATAAAAAATATTGATATTTCAGCTGCTTTTGGAACAATATTACTTGAACGTTTATTAGATATGCTTGGATTAGTTTTTACAATGTTTATATTTAGTTGGTTTTACCCTTTTGAGTATGGCGGAAGGAGTGTTATGATTATTATAGCCTTATCTTCCATTTTAGTTTTTGGATTTATTCTTTGGTTGGGTACTAAAAAATCCCAAATAATTCCATCATTAAAAAAACTTTCAATATTTAATAAACCTTTTATGCAAAGATTATTAAATATTACAAATAATATAGTTAATGGAATCACTTCCATTAAAGACACAAAACATGTTGGTCAAATTATTCTACATACTATTTTTATGTGGGTTGTCTATTTTTTTATAACCTATTCAGTGATTTTAGCAACCAATATAAATATAAATTGGATAGGTGTAGGAATTATACTTATTTCAACATCTTTAGCTCTTGCAATACCTGCTGCTCCGGGAGGATTAGGAACATATCATGCAGCTGCTGTATACATATTGACATCATATTTCTATGTTGATAGAGTAGAATCTCAAGCTTTTGCAGTTATACTGCATGCTGTAGGTTTTTTACCTTTATTATTAATTGGCTTTTTGTTTTTTATAAAAAGTTCGCTTGAATTTAAAGATGTATCAAAAGAAAAAATTTAATAATGAAAAAATATGATACTATATTTTTAGATAGAGATGGAACTCTAAATCCTGATCTAGGATACATTAATTCTTTAGATAAATTTTCTTTTTTTGATTTCACTTTTGACGCACTAAACATGTTAAAAGCATATGGAGAAAATTTTTGTATAATAACTAATCAATCAGGTGTTGGACGAGGAATAATTGATATTGATGAGCTTAGTAGAATAAATAGTTATATACTTGATAAATTTTATGAAAATAAGTTATCTTTATTAGGAATTTATTATTGCACTGATCATCCTGATAATGCAACTGAATTTAGAAAACCAGGTGTTGGATTGTTTAAGAAAGCTGCAAATGAGAATGGTATAGATCTAAAAAGATCAATTATGATTGGTGATGCGAGATCTGATATACAACCAGGAATAAAGCTTGGAATGGAAACAATGCTTGTTTTGACAGGGAGAGGAAAAGAGACTCAATCGAAATTGGATAATATTGATCCTACTTATTGTGCAAAAAACATTTTTGAAGGTGCAAAACAAATAATGAGTGAGAATAATTAATGAAAATCGGTGTTTTAATGGGTGGAAGTTCTTCAGAACGAGATGTTTCATTAAACTCGGGTAAAGCTATTAGTAATGCATGCCTGGAGCTAGGCTATGAAGTTATAAATTTTGACCCAAAAGATGGATTCAGCTCAATAGCAGTAGAAATTAAAAATGTAGATTTAGTCTTCAATGCTCTCCATGGTGGCGATGGAGAGAATGGAGTTATATCTTCAAAACTTAATAATTTAGGTGTTAGATATACTGGTTCTGAAAAAGAATCTTCAGCTATTTGTATAGATAAGGATACTAGCAAAACAATTATAAAAAGAGAGAATTATTTTACCCCAGATTGGCTTCTTTTGAAAAAAGATGATAGAACTCCAGAAGTTAAAAATCTTAGCTTTCCACTAGTTGTAAAGCCTAATAGCGAAGGAAGTACTATTGGATTATCAATTGTGCAAGATGAATCAAAATTAAATGATGCAATAGAATTAGCTAGGAACTTTGATAGTAAGGTTTTAATTGAATCATTTATTGATGGCAGGGAAATTACAGTAGGAATTATAGCTGGGAAACCATTACCGATAATTGAAATAATTCCTAGTCATGAACTTTATGATTATGAATGTAAGTATACTAAAGGTATGACAGATTATATTTGCCCACCTGATTTAGAAGAAAATATTAGTTTATCAATTCAAAATATAGCTTTAAAGATACATAGGCTATTAAAATGCAGACATTACTCACGAGTTGACTTTAGGTTAGATAAAAACAATAAACCTTGGTTTTTAGAAATAAATACACACCCAGGTATGACAGAAACTAGTCTATTACCTAAATCGGCAGCTGTTGCTGGGATTGATTTCAATTCATTAATTAATATAATTATTAAAAAAGCATTATAGAACTATGTCTTTAAAATGGATAGCCATTCGTTCTAAACCAAGATCTGAAAAGATTGTCTCAATTGAATTAAGTAAAAAAAATATAGAATCATTTCTTCCTACAGTTAAAAAACATCAAAAATGGTCTGATAGAAAAAAATGGGTTGATTTTCCACTATTTCCAAGTTATTTATTCGCAAAAATTGAATTGAAAGACTCTATTTATATACTTAATACCCGCGGTGTAAGTACAATAGTGAAATTTGGCGATAGAGTAATTACTATTGATGAAAAAGTAGTCAATTCAATTAGATTAGCTTTGGAAGGTGAGTATGATTTACACCCAATAAAATTTTTTACTATTGGAGATCGAGTAAATGTGATAGATGGGCCTATGAAAGGTGCAGTAGGTATAGTAGAAACTAAACATAAAAATGAAAATCGTTTAATTATAAAGATAGAAGCATTACAGCAAGCAGTAGCTGTTCATATCAATTCTGAATATTTAGAATACATCAAGGACTAAAATGCTAAAATTCTTTAATTCTCTAACAAACAAAAAAGAAACTTTTAAACCAATAATTAAGAATAAAGTAAATCTTTATACTTGTGGCCCTACTGTTTATGACAAAGCACACATAGGAAATTTTAGAACATTTTTATTTGAAGACCTTCTTAAAAGAACATTGATAGCTTTTGGTTATGAAGTTAATCATGTAATGAACATTACAGATGTTGATGATAAAACAATAAAACGAGCTAATGATAGTGGTAAACAACTTTCTGAAATTACTGAATACTACACAAAGTTATTTTTTGAAGATTCATTATCTTTAAAAATTTTACCTGCTAACAATTATCCATTAGCAACGGAACATATTCCTGGAATGATTGAAATGATAAAGTTATTAATAAATAAAAACTTTGCATACGTAACAGAAGAAGGTTCTGTGTTTTTCAAAATTAGTAGCTATAAGAATTATGGTAATTTGACAAATATAAATACGTCTGAAATGCAGATTTCAAGCCGTGTATCTTCTGATGAATACAACCTTGATAGCCCGCAAGACTTTGCTTTATGGAAAGCATATAAGGAATCTGATGGAAACATATTTTGGAATTCACCGTGGGGTAAAGGTCGCCCTGGTTGGCATATAGAGTGTTCATCAATGTCTATAGAATACCTTGGTAAGCATTTTGATATTCATTGTGGAGGTTTTGATAATAAGTTTCCTCACCATGAGAATGAAATAGCTCAATCTGAATGTGCATTTGGTACAAAATTTGTTAATTATTGGCTTCATTCTGAGTTTCTTTTAGTAGATGGTGGAAAAATGAGTAAATCATTAGGGAATGTTTATACAATTCCAACTTTGATTAAAAATGGTTTTACACCTGAAGAAATTAGATATATTATGCTTACTGCTCATTATCGTTCCAAAGTTAATTTTAAACTTGATAAGCAACATGAAGTGAAAATGGCAATTAAGCGAATTCAAACTGTTAAATCTCGTTTAGAATCAATCAATAGAATTAGTACTAATTCTTTTCCAAAAATTAAAAATACTTTTGATAAAATATTAGGTGATGATTTAGATACGCCAAAAGCGATGGCATTAGTTTTTGACTGGGTTAGAAAATTAAATATTGATATGGATAAAAATAATTTAAGTGATGAAGAAATATCTAATTCTTTTAATTTTATTAATTATTTCAATTCTATTTTTTGTATCTTAGTTGATAATTCTAAGATCCCAGCTAATATAACAAAGTTGGCAGAAGCTCGAGAGACAGCTCGAAAAAATAATGATTGGGAGGAGTCTGATAGGCTAAGAGACATAATTAATGCTAAAGGTTGGAATATTAGAGATGGCAATTCAGGACAAAAAATATTTCCTAAATAGTTAATTAACTCTAAATAATTTTTTTCTAATATATAATTGTCTTTAACTTTTTTTTAAACTAATTTTCAAGGCTTTTTTCCACATTAATATGGCATAGTCACTACAATAACTGTGCCAAGCTAATTGATAATGGACGATGAAATGATTCAAGCGACGGGTTAAATCCATATAAATAATTTATTATTTTTGGATTTCTTCCGACTTGCCGGTGTAGCTCAGTTGGTAGAGCAGCTGATTTGTAATCAGCAGGTCGGGGGTTCGAATCCCTTCGCCGGCTCGATTTGTTGTGTTGATTTAAGTCGCTATACTTATTTAATAAGTATATTGCAATTAGGGGAAATGGCCGAGCGGTCAAAGGCAGCAGACTGTAAATCTGCCGACGTAAGTCTACGGAGGTTCGAATCCTTCTTTCCCCACTGTGCGGGTGTAGTTCAATGGTAGAACCCCAGCCTTCCAAGCTGGTGACGTGAGTTCGAATCTCATCACCCGCTCGAAGTGCCTACGTAGCTCAGTGGTAGAGCACTTCCTTGGTAAGGAAGAGGTCGCCGGTTCAACTCCGGCCGTAGGCTCTCTTTCAGTCCTTAATATTAATTAATTCAGGAGGATTAATATAAAATGTCAAAAGAAAAATTTGAACGAAGTAAACCTCATTTAAATATTGGTACTATTGGTCACGTTGACCATGGTAAGACAACTTTAACTGCGGCGATAACAATGACTCAGGCAAATAAAGGCTTGAGTG
>JAAZYT010000121.1 GCA_014239505.1 Fidelibacterota bacterium
ATTATCTATTCCTACATATTTACCAAAGAATTTACCTAAAATGAAATGTGATATTATTATTGCTAATATTTTAGCTAATCCACTAATAGAGTTATTTCCGAAATTCCAATCCCTTTTAAAGCCAGGTGGCTATTTAGTAATTTCTGGAATATTAGAATCTCAAATTAAAAATGTAAAAACTCATTATAATAATTATTTCAGTAATATGAATTGTAAGATTAAAGAAGAGTGGGCTCTTATCTCAGGAAGTAAATTGAATTAGTTATTAGAATTGTTAGATATTTTTTTGAAGTAAACCTTAGCCTCTTTCATTACTTTAGGAGATAGCATCACTGATCCAAGAACAGTTGGGATAGCCATTATAGCATACATTCCATCAACAAGATTAATAACTAAATCAATAGTAATCATTGCACCAGCAACAATTGTAATAATATAAAAGCAACGATAGTAGAAAATACTTTTTGTACCAAAAAGATATCCACTACACTTACTTCCATAATATGAATAACTCATCATTGTTGATAGACTAAATGTAAGAACAGCACTTAGTAGAAGAAACTTTCCAAACCCTCCCAACTCTTTAATGAAAGCAGTTGTTGTCATAGTTACACCACTTAATCCTTCTTGTTCCCATACCCCAGATGATAATATGACCATTGCTGTTATTGTACATACAATAATGGTATCAATAAAAGGTTCTATCATAGCAACTAGACCTTCCCTTACTGGTTCAGATGTTTTTGCAGCACCATGAGCCATATCAGACGTTCCTAAGCCAGCCTCATTTGAAAATAGTGCTCTACGAACACCTGCTATAATTACCGCCCCTACAGATCCACCCATTACGGCTTCTCCTGTAAACGCATCATGAAGTATTAAACTAAATAATGAAGGAATTTCTGTAATATGATTAAATATAACTAACAGTCCAGCAAAAAGGTATAATACAACCATAATTGGAACCATGTATGAAGCAACTTGCCCAATGCGTTTTATACCACCAAAAATAACTAAAGCAGTAAAAAAAGCCATAATTAAGCCTTGAATAAAATTTCCAGCCATTACATTATCTGAGAACCATCCATTTGGTTCAAAGATTTGATTTCTTATAATATCTGCTAATTGATTTGATTGAAAAATAACTGTACAACCAATAAGTCCAGCAAGACTAAAAAGTATTGATAAAGGTTTGAATTTTTTTCCTAGTCCATTTTCAATATAGTACATTGGACCACCTTGAATATTACCAGCGTCATCTTTCCCACGATAAAGTACAGATAAAGTACATGAAAAGAATTTTGTTGACATTCCTAAGATAGCACTTAACCACATCCAAAATAAAGCTCCTGGACCACCCATTTGAATGGCTATTGCAACACCACTAATATTTCCTAAACCTACTGTACTAGCTAAAGCACTTGACAATGCTTGAAAATGAGTAATTTCTCCGGGATCTTTTGGATCATTATAACGTCCAAAAAGTATGTTTATTCCATGAAAAAAATATTTAAAAGGAACAAATCGACTATAAAAAGAGAAATAAATGCCTCCACCTAATAATATAATTAATAAAGGCGGTCCCCACATAAAACCTGCAAAAATAGAAATAGCGGAATTAATTTCTTCTAATAAATTCATTTAATTATCTTAAAAAGTCATCAATAATAATGAAAATAACTACTTAATTACTAATCCTATTTAATGAAAAAACTTGATATTTATATAGTTCGACAATTTTTAGTTACTTTATCAATGACATTGGTGGGTTTTCTATGCGTTATTTTAATAGTTGATTTAATTGAAAATTTAGATCGATTTATTGATAACTCTATACCTGCTAATATAACTATCAAATATTATATTTATGCAATTCCATGGTTTTTGAATATTGGTCTACCTATGTCAATGTTAATTTCTACTGTTTTTAGTGTAGGATTGCTGGCTAAACGAAATGAGCTTACTGCTATGAAAGCAACAGGTATTAGCTTATACCGAATTGCTCTACCAATTACAATTATTGGTCTTATCGTAAGTTTTATTTCATTTGAGCTTGATAATACATGGGTAAGCAAAGGTAATGAAGTTCGCTATAATATTGAACGAGAATACATGAAAAGGCGTTCTAGAGTTAAGGCTCAAACTGATTTACAAAATGTCTTTTTACAAAAAAATGAAAAAACTCACATATCTATAGAAAGATATAAAGTTAATACAACTATTGGACGTAGCATTACAGCAATATCTTTAGAAAATGGAATTGTAACTCAGCGTTTAGATGCAAGAGGTATAAAATGGCTAGACTCATTAAAAATATGGAATGTGACCGATTTCTCAATTAGAGAATTCAAATTAAATGGAGAAGTCAAAGAAATGAAATTGTCAAAAGGAGATACTTTATTGAATTTAAACTTTGTACCTGAGGATATTACTCAACAATCTAAAACTCCAGATGAAATGAGCTTTGCAGACCTTACTATACGTATTCAACAACTAAAAGAAAACGGAGTTGATACTATAAAATGGGAAGTTGATCGATTATTTAAAATATCTTTCGCATTTACAAATTTAATTGTTGTTTTATTTGGACTTCCACTAGTTGTTATGAAATCAAAAGGTGGGCTCTCTTTTGGCGCTGGAATGGGAATATTTGTAATTTTTATATATTATGCATTTATAAAATTTGGAATGTCTATGGGTTATAATGGTGTTATGTCACCTCTTGCTTCAGCATGGATGGGTAATGTACTATTTTCGTTAGGAGGAATTTTACTTCTTATCTTTGCTAGAAAGTGATTCTTGAGGAATGGGTGATGGCCCATTTTTTAAATCATCTTTATTATCTTTTCTTCCTTTAAAGCTAGTCATCGTAAAACCTAAAGATAGATTTAATCCTTTCATGGAATGTATCCACATTCCATTTCGAAAAGAGAAACCAAAGTCAATCATAACTGGGCCTCCGTGAAATCCTACACCTAAGCCTAATTCAGTTCTATCCATACCTTCCCAGGCAAAACCCATTCTTAAAGGCATAGTAGGAAATCGATATAATTCTGTTCCTATCGCCCAACGCCATCTTGAATTAGCATAAAGGCGATTTTCGAAACCAGTTGTTAAATCAGAACTAATTAATAGATCATCTTTCTTATAAGATAAGCCAAGCCTAAGAATTGCAGGATAACGAATGTTAAATTGCTTTACTTTTCCATCTTCATCCAAGTTTTTAACAACTTTGGAACTACTAGTAAAAATTGTCTCTGAAGATAAGTTGTCAGCTCTTAGTGAATCTATTTTATAAGTATATAATACAGCTACACTATCTGATAATTGTTCACCATCCCATTTTAATGGATAATCAATAATATCTTTAATAAAAGAAGGTTTATTCCATCCGATAGATCCAATAGCGTTAATTAATGATACCCCAAATCTGTAACCATTGAATTCTTTAGTTGCAATACCAATATCTAAACCATAGCCTGCACCACCAAACCCTTGTCTAAGATAATATGACCCAGAACCATAAACAGCACGAGGGGTTGTTATTAAATTTGCGCTACTTGAGTCAGGATCAATTCCCATATAAAATAATCCTTGAAGGTATTTCAATGTAAAGCCAACTGCATATGATTCAAATGGAACTGCAAAAGAGAAACCTAATTCATGGACACTCATTATTTCTAATCCTAAAGTCATATCTACGTCAGGATTATTAGTATTCCCTTCCAACATTAATCGAGCCATACCCGCAGGTAATGCGTAAGAACTCATGTATAAAATATTAGAAGTTAAAACCATATTACCAGAAGCATAATTAATACCTGGGGTAGCTACTTGACCATTAAGATCAAAAGTAAGTCCTCCTCGACTATCTAATCGATTTATAATAGTTGATTTCTCATCATTATCTAAAGTATCGCCACTTAAAGCATTCATCGCAGCCATCGATAAATAATTATTACTTATCCCAAAGTCCAAACCACCTAATTGAAGCATAAATGGTTTTTCTTTTTGAAATGCTATAAGACCTGGATTAAACCCAACTGCATATATGCCATCAGCAGTTGTTGTCGTTGCGCCAGCCATTGCAACTGAACGTGGATCCCTTTTTTGACCAAAAACTGCTAATAAAAGGATAAAATATAAAAATGCTATATTTCTCAAGGTTTTAATGACCTATCAATTATTTTTAGCTTATTACTTTTTGAGGCAATTTTTCCAGCACTGTGATTAATAGTAAAAT
>JAAZYT010000141.1 GCA_014239505.1 Fidelibacterota bacterium
AATATGAACTTTATAATCATTGAAACGATTGGATTGATATATTAACGGTTCACTCCAATTTAAACCTAGCCAAGATAATGCATCTAAAATTTGATCGGTGTATTCATCTCTTGAACGTGTGGGGTCCGTATCTTCAATACGAAGATAAAAGTTGCCATTATTATGTTTTGCGAAAAGCCAATTAAACAAAGCTGTCCTTGCTCCACCTAAATGAAGTTCTCCAGTTGGACTCGGTGCAAAACGTACATTAATATCAGAATTGTGCATAATTACTTATTATAAAATTAATTAATTATTGAAGTTGATGTAATGAATAAAATAAAAAAAAGCGGAGGGGGTGGGATTCGAACCCACGTTAGGATATTTCACCTAAAACACCTTAGCAGGGTGCCGCCTTAAGCCACTCGGCCACCCCTCCAAGAAAAATCACTACCTAAAAAACAAATAAATTTAATATCTTTAAATCACCAAAAATACATCAATATAAAATTATAAAGTTTTTAAACGTCTATCAATTTCTTTAACTAATTCATTAAGACCCGTTTGAGTTACAGCTGAAATTTCCATAAAAAATTCAGGTATGGATTCCCATAGTCTTTCATTTATCTCATTTAGGGTATCACCTTTGGTTCTTATTAAAAGAATAGGTTTTAAGAGTAAAGACTTATTGTAATTACTTAATTCATCTTTTAGTGCCGCAAAAGTTGATTTTGGATCAAGATCATTGCCATCAATTAGAAATAGCAATATTCTATTTCTTTCAATATGTCTTAAAAATTGATGACCTAAACCTTTGCCTTCACTAGCACCTTCAATTAACCCTGGTATATCTGCCATAGTGAAAGACCTATAGTCTCCCGTTTTTACTATTCCAAGATGGGGCTCTAAAGTGGTAAATGGATAATCTGCAATTTTAGGTCTAGCTTTAGATAATACTGAAAGTAAAGTTGATTTGCCTGCATTTGGGAATCCAACAAGACCAACATCGGCAAGAACCTTAAGTTCAAATTCAAATTTCCCGCTCTCACCTGCTAATCCAGGTTGAGCATAACGCGGAGTTTGTTGTGTAGATGATTTAAAATTTATATTACCTCTACCGCCCGAACCGCCTTTGCAAATAATTATTTCTTCATCTTTCGTAATTAACTCAGCTGTGACATTGCCAGTATCCATATCTTTAATAATTGTTCCTAAAGGAACATGAATGAAGACATCCTCACCATTTTTACCAGTTTTCATACTTGATGAGCCAGCAGTACCATTCTTTGCTTTGTATATACGTGAATAGCGTATATCTTGGAGTGTATGCAGGTTGGTATCAGATCTAGCAATAATATTGCCACCTCGCCCACCATTGCCGCCATCCGGTCCACCTTTTGGGATATATTTCTCCCTTCGGAATGAAACGCACCCTTGGCCACCATTCCCCGCAGTCAGTTCGACTTGGGTATAATCAACAAACATAATTTAGTTACATATTAGCGATTATGGCCTCGCCAAACCCTGAACAAGAAACTTTATTAGCACCATCCATTAATCGATGAAAATCATAGGTAACAGTTTTAGCCTTAATAGCTCCTTTAATCCCAGATTCAATAAGTTTAGCAGCTTCATGCCAGTTCATATGCTCTAGCATCATTACTCCAGATAAAATTACAGAAGAAGGATTAACCATATCTTTACCAGCATATTTAGGAGCCGTTCCATGGGTTGCTTCAAATATTGCATGCCCACTGCTATAGTTTATATTGGCTCCGGGTGCGATACCAATTCCTCCAACGATAGCTGCTAGGGCATCTGATATGTAATCTCCATTTAAGTTTAAAGTAGCAATCACATCATACTCTGCTGGTCTTAATAAAATTTGCTGTAAAAATGCATCGGCAATAACATCTTTAATAATAAGTTGCTTGCCATTATTGTCTATTACTTGCCAAGGGCCCCCTTCATAATCTACAGCGCCATATTCATTTTTTGCGAGTTCATAACCCCATTCTTTGAATTTACCTTCAGTAAATTTCATAATATTACCTTTATGAACAAGGGTCAATGATTGTCTGTTATGGGCAATTGCATAATCAAGAGCAGATTTAACTAGTCTTTCTGTTCCTTCTTTAGAAACGGGTTTCACACCAAGTGACACTGTATTTGGAAAACGAATATTTGTTACGCCCATTTCATTAGTTAGAAATGATTTAACTTTTTCTACTTCTTCGGATCCATGCAACCACTCAATACCTGCATAAATATCTTCAGTATTTTCACGAAAGATGACCATATCGACCAAATCAGGTTTTTTAACTGGTGAAGGCACACCTTCAAACCATTTAACAGGTCTAACACAAGCATAAAGATCTAGAATTTGTCTTAAAGCAACATTTAAAGATCGCATGCCTCCACCTACAGGAGTGGTTAACGGACCTTTGATAGCTATTAAATATTCACGAATTGTATCAAGTGTTTCGTCTGGAAGCCATTCACCCGTATTATTGTAAGCTTTTTCACCCGCTAAGACTTCTTTCCAAAGAATAGATCGCTTACCCTTATATGCTTTTGCAACAGCTGCATCAAAAACCATTTGTGAAGCTTTCCAAATATCTGGGCCTATACCATCACCTTCTATAAATGGAATTATAGGGTTATTTGGTATATCTAAACTTCCATTTGTTAATCTAATTTTTTCACCATTTATAACAGTGTTCATGATTTCTTACTTTCCTTTTTACTCACTTTACTAGATACTTTCTTTTTTTCAGATACTTTCTTTTTCTCAGATACTGTTTTTTCTTTAGGATTAGTTTTTTTTACATAATCTGTTAAGTAAAAACCACTACCTTTGAAAATTAAACCTGACCCCCCACTAACCAATCTTCTTACTGGTCCATTACATTCTGGGCATTTTTTCAAATGACTATCAGACATAGATTGAAAATACTCAAACGAATGATTACATTTTTTACATAAATAGTCGTAAGTAGGCATAAGTCTCTTTTATTAGTAGAAAACAGCCTCGTAGTTTAAGAAAAATAGACCATTATTACTTTCGCTAAAGTTTGCAAAAGTAAATAATTTAAGTTAGACCAAATTTAGCCTTAAGATTTTCCATCACAACAGGTGTTACAAAATTAGAGATATCACCTTTGAGCCTTGCAACATCTTTAACAACTGATGAGTTTAAATGTATATATTTTTCAGAAGTAACCATTAGGAGAGTTGATACTGAAGAATTTAAATGATGATTCATTGTAGCCATTTGGAATTCAAACTCAAAATCAGATACATGTCGAAGACCACGAATTATTGCAACAGCTTTATATTCTCTCGCAAAGTCTGCTACTAAACCTTCTGTTGAAAACGCTTCTATATTATTTATATGTTTCATTGATTCCAAAATCATATCAATTCTTTCTTGCGCTGAAAACAGTGGTTTTTTATAACTATTGACGGCAACAGCAAAGATTAATTTATCAAAAAGTCTTGATGCACGTTCTGCAATGTCTATATGCCCACTATGAATAGGATCAAAAGTGCCTGGATATATTACAATTCTCATTATTCATTTCTCCAGAAAGTTAATTGTGTATCGCCGTATTCCTTAATTCTATATGGTGAAATTGAATATTCTTTAATGGAAGATTCAAGAATTAATATTCCATCTTTATTTAAATGTTGAATTGCATCACTAATAAATTTATCAACAAAATCTGAATCATAAGGTGGATCAGCAAATATTATATCATAATCACCGCATTTAGTAATAAACCTGGTAGCATCTTGTTTTATATATTTAAAATCTGTTTGTTTAAATAATGATCCATTAATTTTAAGAAGTGAATTAACTCTCATACTTGATTCAACAAATGTAATTGGACTTGCTCCTCTACTTGCTGCTTCAAAACCAACTATGCCAGAACCAGCAAATAAATCCAATACGCACTTACCTTTAAGGTTTCCTAAAATATCAAATAAACTTTTTCTAACTGTAGAAGCTGTAGGACGATATGGAGCATTCTTAACTGTTTTTACACGGCGGCCTTTATAAAGACCAGCTTGAATTTGCATAATCTAGTCGACTACGTTACTATTCTTATCAGAATAAATAGACATATAAAAAACTGCAGTTGGCAAAGTTTCAGCCGTTTTTCCTTTATATACAAATTTTTCTAGTGCAAGGTTCTTTGTTTTTGATAAAACATAGTTTAAGAATGTTTGAATATAGTTATCACCATTTAGTCTTATGATAATCGGCGTTTGTGTATTTAAATCACTGTCAATTACATTTAAAACTTTAAATAGAGAGTTTTGAACCTGCTCAACATATGTTCTTAAAGAATCCATTTCTACTAAAGTACCTTCACTTAAAAATTCATATGAAGATTTATATTTAACTAAATAACCATGCTTAAATCGACTATCGCCTGGAACTTGCCTAAGTGAATAGTTTAAAACATCACCAATTGAATCTATTGGCGCGTTCATGGTTTTTCCACCTAATAATTCAAGATCCATAGTTTCATCACTTATTGATAGTAAAATAATTTCATGACTATCTGTTAAAGTTAAAGTATTCAAAGCAGTTAAAATTAAATTTTGTGATTTAATTGATAACTTTGAAACGGGAGTGATTCCATCTGTAACTATTTCAGGAGAAAGTTGAATCTCTTCTATTACGTCAAGAGAGCTTGTATCAATAACTGTAGAATAATTAATTAACTTAAAATCATCAATTTTAGAAAATAGTCGATTGAAAATTTCAGGTTTTTGATCATATACTAACATACCAGCGATTGTTATAAAAAAGAAAAAATACAAAAATATTTTTAACCCGAATCCATCTCTCTTCTTTTTAATCGTTTTTTTAGATTTTTTTCTTTTGTTCGATGATACTTTAACTTTTTTTATTTCAACAGGTTTTTCAATCTCTTTTTTAACATAATTAAAGGCTTGAATTCCAGGTTGATCAAAAAAGTTAATTGAAACATCGATTACTGTACCAGTCGCTAGCGCAGTAAAGACATACAGATTATCTTCTTTAACATCTTTAGGTAAAATATCAGCTTCATAATTAACACCTGTCAATGAAACTAGTTGTTTTATACGATTCCCTTTGAAATGAACTTTCCGTTTTTCTGATAAATTTCCCGCAACTAAAAGTTGACCTTTGAAAACTTTTTTTACATTCGCTGAACCATTCAAAGGAAGAATTTTCCATTTTCCTTTTAAATATTTGGCTACACCACTTTGAAAACTTGATTGTGAAAACTGATAATAATTATATCCGGTTTTATTAATAAAAAACACAGTACAACCTTGTGTAGGATTTAACCCATAAAAAACACTGGATTCGGTACCCATCCAAATTGGTTCACCACCTAACTCCTGAATAGCCATTTTTATTGGTTCAGTAAAAGTTGTAGAGATTGAGATAGCATATAGATTATTTGAATTTTCACCAAAAGAGCGACCAAAGATTTCAACCTTTGTATCAGAAGGCCACCTTTGCTTAATAGACCATAGAGCAAAATCCCATGTATCATTTTCAGTCATATCTTCATCTGAAGATACAAAAACTGAATTAGTGAAAAAGTCAGGGATAGTTACATAAACTTGTTGACCCTCAAATGAAATATCTTCTCGAACTAAATGTAAACCAGCATTAATAACTGAGATAATCTCATTCTCAGATTGTTCAACAAGATTTAAGGGTTTAGGTAGAGCTTTATTAGATACGGATAAAAGAATAGGATTACCATTATTCTCTGACCATTGTAGGCATAATAAATGGCTATCCGATATTGAGAGATGAATCACTTACAGGATATTACCTATCCCAGCTTCTTGTGCCATCATTAATAAATCCATGGTTATAAGCTTTGAAAGAAAAAACTGTATATCGTCTTCTCACAACTGTCTCTTCAATTGGACTATCAACTCTAATTGAACTACCTTCATCTAATAATGAAATTAAATACGGCTTTTCAGTTACTGGGCAAAAATACATTGATGAATCAGGCATATAAGAATCATAATAGCTAACAACTTCAACACGTTGAGTTGGCACTTCTTCTAAAAGTGCAACAAAATTTGAATCGCTCATGAACTTTGATAAACGTTTCTTTTGAACATAAGAAGTATCATTCCTTGACAAATCTTCAGAATACATTACAATAGTTGAAGTTGTATCGTTTATTGTATCACGTCTTGTCATTGGGAATCCAAATGTAGTGTCAAATTCTATATCGTACCCTTTAGGTACGTTTACAACAAAAGATTTGCTACCTAAAGTTATATTTTGTTCACCTAAATAAGTAGAATCACCAGTTAATGAATCTCTAACTGAATTAACTACTTGAGTTGCCCATAAGCCATCAGGATCATATTCACCTGTTATGGATTTATAAAAATTTTGAACATCAAACATATTTTCCATGTGAAAATGACTTTTATCTTCAAAATATTCTTCTTCGTCCCAAATAGCACGTGGAACGTAAATACTAATTACAAGAAATAAGAAACCAAAGACAATGGCAAGTTCTAATAAGTCTGAATAATTTTTTCTATTTTGACTTAACTCAGATTTTTTTTTGTCTGACATCCTTTATTATCCTCAATCATAAAATTTACAAAAAATAGGGTAAAAGCCCTATACCTCCATATTAAACATCAAATTATTAAATTTGTATAAGTGGTGTAAACTTAAATCAAAATTAACAAAATGAAGTACACATTTTAACACTAATTATTTTTTGATTCTCAACTTTTTCAAAGAGATTTATTTTTTATTTATTAATAAAAAATAAATAAAAATTAGTCTAATTCTACACGAACAAAAGTTGGTTTAGAATCACCATTTAATTTGGATAATTCTTCCATAATTTTTTTTTGCTGTTTTGTTAAACTACTAGGCGTCACTACTTGAATTCTAACTAATTGATTGCCTCTGGAAGAACCTCGAACTTTAGGAAATCCTTTACCTCGCATACGTAGAACTTGGCCAGACTGAATACCTGAAGGAATTTTCAGCTTAGCTTTACCATCCAAAGTAGGTACTTCTAAGCTAATTCCCATAGCTGCATCATAAATTTGAATTTTTGCTTCTGTAATAACATCTTCGCCGTTTCGAGTAAATATTGGGTGATCATTTTCTTCAAAGAAGATAATAAGATCGCCTGATTGATACCCTTTAGGACCTTTATTGCCTTGACCATTTAAAGTCATATAATTACCTTCAGCAACTCCTGCTGGAACTTTAACTTTTATTTCAACAGTTTTTCTTTCAATGCCATTACCACCACATCCTTTACAAGGATTCTCTATCATTTCACCTGATCCACTACAAACAGGACACTCGCGAACCGTTACAGATTGTCCAAAAAAAGATTGAGACATCTGTCTAATTTGACCTGAGCCACTACATTGTTGACAAGAAGTTGGCATTGTTCCTGCTTGTGCACCACTTCCCTTACAAGTATCACAAGTTTCATGTCTTTTAATTTTTAATGTTTTATCAATACCAGTAGATATTTCTTGATAGTCAAGAGGTAAATTGACTTTTAAATCTCTAGCTTTTTTGACTCTATTTTGCCGGCCTCCACTAAAAATCCCACCAAAAGGGTCCGTATTTCCACCAAAAATATCTCCAAAACTGCTAAAAATATCATCCATAGTCATTCCACCATGAAAACCAGAAGAGCCAGGATTATCTCCAATTCCAACTCCAGCATGACCAAATTGATCATATTGATGTCTTTTTTGATCATCAGAAAGAATTGAATACGCTTCAGCTGCTTCTTTAAAATTCTTTTCTGCTTCTTTGTCCCCTGGATTTTTATCAGGATGAAACTTCATCGCAATTTTTCGATAAGATTTTTTTATATCATTATTTGATGCGCTCTTATCTACGCCTATGATATCGTACAAGTCTCTCATGATGGTGTTTGGTTAACAACAACTTTAGCATGACGAATTACACGATCTTTATATCGATAACCTTTTTCAAAAACTTCAAGAATTTCATTTTCATCTTTACCTTTTTCTGATTTCATCATAAGTGCATCATGCAATTCATGATCAACAAAGTCACCTGGCTTACCGAATGATTCAACTTCAAGTTCTTTAAAACGTTTATTTATATTGTTGAGAATTAATTCAATACCTTCATGAAGCTTTTCTTTATTTGATTCACCGTTTTCAGTTGATGCCTTTTCTAAACGATTTAAATCATCAAGAACATTAAGAAAAGATTTAATAACTCTTTCTCCATCATACTTTAGTAAGTGAATTGTATCATTTTCTTTACGCTTACGATAATTATCAAATTCAGCTTTAAGACGTAAATACTTATCCTTCTGCAAAACCGTACCATCATTCAAAGATTTTATTTCTTCTTTTAATTTTGCTATCGGTGATTTCTTAGAAGTTTTTTTCTTTGGAGATATTTTATCTCCTTTTGATTTAGATGGCACTTTCAACTATCTCCGTAAATTGTTCTAAAATTGATTGTAATGATTGATAGGGAATTCTCTTTGGGCCAACAACGCCAATCTTTCCCGATATAATACCACTTTCAAAGTAAGTTGTAATTATGGCGCATTCATTCAATCGAATATCACCATTTTCTTTGCCTATTAAAGTGGATTCTGACCCCAAACTAAAATTGGTTTTAAAATGCTTAATTAAAAAATCTTTATCTAAAGCTGGTAGTATTTTTTTATAATCTACTACATTGTTAAACTCAGGTTGATCAAGAAGCACATCTGCTGAAGAAGTATAAATACAGTTATTACTATCTATAGAAAAATAGTTTGATCTATCGTTTATTAAAACTTGAACTAATTCATGTGTATATATTTCTACATCATTCAACCTATTAATTATTGAATTTTGAATTTCTTTCAAGGATAAGTTTATTAATCTATCCTTTAATAATTGCGTGGTTTTATTAATAAATTTTGTTTTTAATCTAATATCAAGATTTAAAACAATAGATTTGACAATTCCAGTATCCAAAGCCAGTACAAGCATTACTCGATCACCTTGAATAGGTACAAGTTCAATATCGGTTAATATACTATTTTGATATCCATTAATAGTAACTACTCCAAACATATTACTAACTTTTGAAAGCATTAGTGCAGTAGCATTTAATAATTCATCAACATTATTGGATATAGTTAGCAATTCTTGTTCTAAATCTTTTGATAATATTTTTTTAGGAACACTTAAATTTTTGATAGTGTTAACATAAAAACGGTAACCAATATCTGTTGGTAACCTACCACCAGAAGTGTGTAAATGCGTAAGATAGCCTTTATCTTCCAAAGTTGACATAACACTCCGAATTGTAGCCGAAGAAACATTAAAATTATATTTTTTACTAAGAAAAGTTGATGAGATAGGAGAACCACTTTGAATATAACCATCAATCAAAGAAGTTAGAACAGCAGCTTCTCTATCATTTAAGTTTGGAATATTAGCTAAAGACATGGGACTAAAAATTATGTATTTTAAAATTCATCTGTCAAGGACAGATATATTTAATTATTACTTTAAAAATTGTGAAATTGCTCTACTACTACCCAAAAAACTAATTACTATACCTAGACTAGAGAGCAAAAACAATAAATTAAAAAAACTAAAATCAATTATTAAGCCAGTAAGCGATAAAATAAAACCAGAACTAAATTCTAGTGAACCATAAAGAAGCAGTGATGCAATGAAGGCACCTATTAATCCATGAAAAACTCCCTCTAAAATGAATGGTGTTTTAATAAAAGATCGTGTTGCACCAACTAATTGAAAAGATTTTATCAATTCTTTTTTTGCATAAATAGTTAAGCGTACAGTATTTGAAATTATTAATACGGAAACAACTAATATTATTATTAATAGAACAACTGAAACTTTAACAAAACTTTGATATGCTGTTTCTATACGATTAATAAGCCTACCTTGATAATTAACCTCATCAACTTCAGAAAATTTTCTTATACGATCAACAATGGGTCGAATATTGAGTTTATTCTTCTGTTCTTTAACTAAGTTTATCACACAACTTGCTGGCAATGGATTATATCCAACAAGATTAAGAATGTCTTCTCCAAATTGTGATTTAAATATTTTTTTAGCATCAGTTTTTGTTATAACCGTTGTGGAACGTACACCACGAATGGATTTGAATTCCTTAGAGATCTCTTGAATACGTTTATCTGAAATATTTTGCTTAAAGAATACCTCTATTTTATATTTATCTCTAAGATATTCAATTATTCGTTCAGTATTGCCACTAACAATTAATAGAGAACCTGCCACAGTTAAAGTTAAAAATATAGAAAAGATTGATGTAAATGCAGTAAGCTTGTGTCTCCATAAATTTTTTAATCCTTCGGATAATAAAAATGTAATTTTATCCATTAAGATTTCCTTACAATGCCATTTTGTATTTCAATTATTCTATGGCCACGACCTTTGATTAAATTGTAATTATGAGAAGCCATTAAAATAGTTGTTCCTTCTCTATTTATTTCTTCCAGTAATTTAATTAATTCAAAAGAAGTAACAGGGTCAAGATTTCCAGTTGGTTCATCTGCTAAAATAATATCTGGATCTTTTACTAGCGCCCTAGCAACGCAAGCTCTTTGTTGTTCACCACCTGATAATTCATCAGGGAAATGTTCAGATTTAGATTCTAAACCAATTTCTTCTAGAGATTCAGTAACGCGATCGACTATCTCATCTTTTTGAAAACCTATGACATGCAAAGGAAGTGCAATATTTTCAAATAAATTACGATCATTAAGTAAATGATAATCTTGAAATATCATTCCAATTTTTCTTCTGAAAAATGGTATTTTTTTTTGTTTAATCTTACTAGAGTCGTATTTATCAATGATAACCTTACCAACTTTTGGAAACAAATCCATGTAAGCTAACCTCAGAAGTGTAGTTTTACCTGATCCTGTAGGTCCAATTAAAAAAGCATATTCATCATCTTGGATAGCAAGGTTAACATTAGAAACCCCGCCACCCTTTTCATATGTATAAGAAACGTTATCAAGCTGAATCATGTAATTAATATAATCTTAATTATATAGGTTAGAATAGCATATAAATAAAGATTATATATCCTGTAAGTAAAAATATTGAAGTAAATCGACTAATAGGCTGTGGCAATTTAGCAATTACAAATAAAGCAAATGCAAAACCAACCATAAATAACACTTCTTTACTCATGATATTTCTAGGAGAGTCCAAAGGGTAAATAATTGAAGTTATACCTAAGACCGAAAGAATATTAAAAATATTTGAACCTATAATATTACCTACTGAAATAGCACTTTCTTTTTTAAAAGCAGCCATCACAGAAGTTGCCAGCTCTGGAAGTGATGTACCAAAAGCTACTACACTCATTCCAATTATAACTTCAGACAAACCATAATATCTTGCCAAGTAGATAGCTCCATCAACAAATATTTCAGCACCAATAGATAATAAAATAATTCCAGATATAATTAGAAAAATAAGTTTACTCATTTTTATATCAGTTAACTCTTCTGAATCTTTATCAGAAGCTAATGGACTTTTAATGCAATATAGAATATAGAAAAGTAGGCATGTTACAAAAATTATACCCTCAAACTGACTAATACGACCATCAAAAGCAAAAAAGATAAAAAGTCCACAGGAAAATAGATATACATATAAATCACGTTTAATATCATTGTATTGAACATATATAAATGGGAAAAATAGTGCACTTAATCCTAAGACCAATCCTACATTTGCTATGTTTGAACCAACTACATTACCAACAGCAATTGATGGACTACCTTCTAATGCAGAAAAAATACTAACAATAAGTTCTGGTAATGATGTTCCAAATGCAACAACGGTTAAACCAATAACTAAAGATGAAATACCTAATTTGGAAGCTATCCTAGAACTACCTTTAACTATCCATTCAGCTCCAAAATAAAGCATACATGTGCCACAAAACAAACTCAGTAAACTATTAAACATTAAATTTATAAATTTTATTTTCGTTTATAAATTGCCAAACAGGTTGAGTTACCATATAGCGAATCGTTTTATTTTCCAACCATCTCCTCCTTATTTGTGTTGATGAAATTTCAATACGTGGAATATTTGCAAATTGGATTTTTGCAAGGATCCAATTAGGAATATCACTAGGTCTAAAGCCAGGACGAATTGCAACAATTAATTTACATTCTTTAAGAATTTCTTTTGGATTCTTCCAAGTTTGAAACTGCTTAAGTGAATCACTTCCAATTAAATAAAAAAGATCTTTTGTTTCAATTTTAGTTTCCTCCTTATAGGATAAAATTGTCTCAAGAGAATAAGAAATTCCTCCTCTCCTTATTTCATTATCTGAAATAATAAAATTCGGATTATCTTTAGTTGCAATTTTCAACATTTCAATTCTAGCATCAACTGGAGAAATTTTTACATCAAGTTTATGAGGAGGTATATGCGCAGGAACAAAAACTATACGATCAAAATGCTCAGCTTCAAAAATTGTTTGAGCAACAATTAAATGTCCAAAATGTGGCGGGTCAAATGTTCCACCAAAAAGACAAGTTTTCATTCTAATTCTAACCGATCAAGGACTCTTTTTTGCACAAACCAAGCATCTACAAGATCATCCATTTTAATTTTTTCAATATGATTTCGTTTTAAATCATAATATTCTCGAGCTTCTTCGAACTCGTTTTTGTAAATATGGCAAGCAATAGTTTTCATATGGGCTAATTCAACAAAATCTGTATCGTAATAGGATTCGACCACTTTCTTAAAACCTATCATTGCAGCACTATATTCTTCCATTTTCATATATAAAAGACCTGAGTTATAAGCTTTTTTAGATAATTTTTCTCTTAAGACTAGAATGTCTTCTTGTGCTTGAATTCTATTGTCTGAGTTAGGATAATCATCAATGTATTCTTGAAGTTTTTCCAATGCTTTTTCACTATATGTTTGATCTCTATAATATTTTGGAGACATTCGAACATAAGCTTCACAAATTCTATATCTAGCACGTTCAACATATGTGCTAAAAGGCATTCTCCTAATTAATCTATCATATTCAGCAATGGCTAGGAGTTCTTCTTTTTTTGCATAGAAATGAGCTTCGCCTAAAAAAAATAGTGCATCATCACCTAATTCTGTATGAGAAGCACCAATAACAACTGTGTTAAAATGACTTTGAGCCTTAATAAATTTCTTTTTTGCTAAAGCTGTTTTACCTTTTTCAAACTCTAAATCATAATCTATATCTCTAATAGCATTTTTATTTGAGCAAGCTGTAATAAAAAAACTTAAGATTAAAAGACTAATTAATAAAATTCTCATTAAATATCCTTTTTAATAAAAAAATTAGTTAAGAATCTACCACGCATATGTGATTTGAACACCACCTACTCCCCACTTATTTATTCTACTATAATTCAATCGAATTTTAGGAAAATTATTTTTTTTATTTGATACAATAAATGCATCTAATCCACTTATAATATGATTAAACATAATTGTAGTTACTGCATAACGAGAATAATGTTTTAGTTGATTACTTTCATGTCTTAGGTCTCGATAATAATTTTTATTTTTTGTTAGTATAATTGATTCTACGTTTTCTTTTTGAATTGTATACCAATTACCTTTACCATCAAAAGGATTGTCATACTTATCATCCCAACCACCTACAAATTGATCATATTTTCCAATATTTTCATAAAAATCTCTGTCTCTTATAACTGAAATATCATTCCAACGATATATTTCAATCAAATTGCTTAATTCATCTGTAAAATAATAGTTACCATTTATATTTAAACTAAGTTTATGAGTTCCAATTAAAATATTTTTCCAATTATTAGGAAAGATTAAACGTGAGTTGTTATACCATCTTTCTAAGGTCCAGTGATCATCGCCATATTTCTCAAAGTCATGACGTATATTTTCAGCTTTATTAGTTAATTGTATTGATGAAATTATACCAGCAATTTCAACACTAATAAAAGCAACAGTTTTCCAGATATCATCTTTATTTTGATATTGCCCCCATCCAGGTATTAATAATGATTTGAACATTGCTTTTGTAGGTAATGGTTGCAAAAGTGAATCTTGTTTGATTGAATAATTATTAATACTATAAAGATTATACTGTGCAAAACTTAATGTTTGAAAAAATAATAATATTATTAATAATCTCAATTAAAATCCAAATAAGATTGATAAATAGTACCGAGTTTCTCCACCGTAAGATATTGGAATGCCATCACCTATATCCATCATAAACTTATCAATACCCTTATGTACTTCAAATCCAATAGCTGTAGGGTAATTATAAAAGGAGTATCCAGCAAGTCTACTTTCTATACCAATTGATTTTTTAATACTTATTTTTGATGAATCCTTATTCCAAGCGTCACCTATTTGACTTATTATACCAAAAGTTCCATTTTGCAATGTAAACCAACCCAATGCAATATTTTTTTCTCGAAAGATAGGTAATCTCAATCCTACCTCACCTATTACCATATGTGTACCTTCAATTGAATAAAAAGGATATCCTTTTAATCCTGGCATGCCTCCACCAAAAAAATAAAAAAATGAGTCAACTTTTGTATTTGAAATAATGCCTGTTTGAGCTCCCAATGATATTGTCCAACGGTTACTATTCGGAATTTCCCATAGATAGCTACCATTTATTTCCATGCGAACTAAATTATTATTATTAAACTGTGATATAAGTGTTCCAGATTCAGATAAGTCTAAACCATCAATAAACTCATTCCACTCTTTACTAATATTTAAATTAAGATTAAAACCTACAGGATTAATATTTTGATCAATACGTCTTTTATAAACGTCTAATTTCCATTTCATACCTAAATTTTTACCACGAAAATAATCATAACCTATTCCAGTATTTATTTCTGGCTTTCCTCTTATTTGCTCCTTTATTGATGCTCTGTAGCGTGACCAAGAGCTGTATAATTCAAATTGTGTACCATATAAAGGTATTTTCAATCCTCCTCTAAACTCTAGAAGTCTAAACTTAAGATTGTTATCGATTTTATAAACTGAATAATTTTGTTTTTCTTCAATATTTCTAGTTATATAAAAAGCTTCCATAAACAATGTTGGATATAAATGCTTATACTCAAAAATAAAAAATAAGTCTAAATCTTTTATGGCATTTGATGAGGCTCCTCCAGTTAATGAAACTTTTTCTAAAATTTCAGATGAATAAAAATAGAATCCTGGTTTAATAGTTCCATAATCAACCATTATACGAGGCATTATGAACATTGGTGGAAAATGATCACTATATTTAGTCGATTTTTTATCTATTGATTTATCAAGTGGAAAATTTAAATTTTTATTTCTATTGTAATATGTTGAAGTGTATCCTATTTGATCGTCTTTAATTAAGTTAATTGTATCTAAAATCGCTATTTTATATTTACTATTTTCAAATATTGAGAAAAGAATTTTACCATTTTGACTAATATCAGGCATAAAAGCCCCGCCTGAAACATTTGTTATATAGCCTTGTTCTTTACTATTTAAATAATAAAGATTGAAAACTCCTGTTCTATCATCACTATAGATAATACTATTTTTATAATGTGTACTTTGGCGTTCATCCCACAATTTTTCACTTAAAAGTTGACCACTAGTACTATCAGATAAACTTATAAAATAAATATCTTTAAAATGATGGGTGGTTATATCATAAAGTAATCTATTATTGAATAAATCGTAACTAAGACCGCTGATAGCTTCTTGTTTATTAAAATCAGTTATTTTAGTTGTATTTTTGCTTTCAAGTTCTAACAAATAAATATTTTGCGACCCATCTTTAGTTGAAATATAAAATAAATGATTATTTCCAATATATAAGGGTGAAAATGCTCGGGCATCAATTGTCACTTTCATTTCTTTATTTAAGTTTAAATCATATTCGTATATATCATAGTAAGAAGAACCAACTTTATTTGGAAGTTTACTTCTTTTAGAATAATAAATTTTTTCACCATTCCATGTAGGTTTCGAATATACACCTTTAACAATTTTTTTTGAAGATTTACTATTTAAATTATAGATATATAGATCAGTGCTAGAAAAATAATCATTATCTTTATTTGATAAAAAAGCAAACATTGAGCCATCCTGATTCCATGTTGGATGTAGATTTGCAGATCCTTCATCAATAATAATATGACCATTTTTTTTATTTAAAAGTAATGATTCAGACAATGTTTCATATCTTTTTAATAAAATATTTGAAAAATCATTATAAACTTCTTTACCAGTTTTTCCTGTAGCTGACTTTATAGCTTTATTTATTGAATAGTTACCAGGTTTAGCTAAAGATTTCATTATCTTTGATAAAACTTCAGGTTTATATGTAATTGCCAAATATTTTGAAAACGCATAACCCGTGTTGTAGACAGATTCATTACCTATACCACTTTTACCAAATGTATTTAGTTCGCTCCAAGATAACATGTTATTATTGATTACTTGCTCTCTTAATATCATATCTCGAATACTATCCCAATTATCCCAATCTGCATTTGGATACATAAATTGAGCTGCTCCTTCTGCCAGCCATGGGGGAATTGATGTTCCTGGTATTGGATAACTAATCAAGGAGTTTGGGTAGCCATATAAAACATCAGGGCGCTTCTCTTTTTCATACCCAATATACTGTAAATATGAACCAGGAATAGATTTACCAAATTTTTGTGCACTTTGTATGGAAACTATATGAGTAAACTCATGTGTAATTACATTCTCTAACCATTTGTGTGAACCTCTTAACTCAAAATCTAAAGGACTTGTCCATATTATAATCTTATTATCATAAAAATATGCGGCACCATTTGAAATATCGTCAATATCAGTAAAAACTATATCTGTTTTATTAAAAGGTTTATAATTATATAATTTAGTTACTGAGTTATATATTGAATCTGCAATAAATGCTCCAAGTCTAGCAGAAAGTTCAGTCTCACTATAAAAATGAATTCTAAAATGATCAGTTTCAATAGTTTCCCAGTCTAACTCTGGGTGATTATATTGAACTTGTGAAAATAAAAAAGTTGAAAAAAGAAAAATATAAAATTTCTTCATTTGGCAATACCTAATTTAAATATTGCTTCATCCGTAAAATTATTTCCTTTAACAATAACACGGGCAAAATATATACCTGATTCAATTTTTGAAATATTCCAGGGTATTTCTAATATACTATTACTGATTTGCAAATTATCTTGATTCAATTTTTGAATTAGATAACCTGCAACATCGTAAATCGTAATATCAATTTTGTTAGCAATACCTAATTTTAATCGGAAAACAATGGGGTCACCATTTGAAGGATTAGGATATGCGTAAGAAAGATCTTTATCAATAATGCTTAAGTTATTTACTATTGGAGTCTCTAAATATAAATATCTAGAATTATCTGCAGATGCTAATGGATACCGCCATTCATTAGTGATCTTTTTGTTATCATCAATAAAAGCGAAAAAAGCTTTATCAGTTACAATACCTTTCTTTGCTTGAAAACTACCTAAAGCTACTAACTTATATTTGGTAGCAATAACATCTAAAACTATACCTTCATTATTTAATATATTTATTTCACCATTATTATTTTGATAAACTAACTCAGGATTTTTATTGTTAAATAAATTCATTGCTAAAATAGATGTAGATGCATTAGAAATAATTGGAAATCCATTCTTAGCATTTAGATCTAAATCAAAAGCATCAACTTCACCATTATTATTAGTGGCTAATATTTCAACTACTCCATCGTTTTCTAAATCAATTAATGATAGAGAGCTATAATCACCCTTTTTAGTTATTGATTGATCAATTTTAATTTTTTTATTTTCAAAGATAACAGGTGATGAAAAAGGTGAATTATAAGAAAATAAATATGGGTCAATTGAATCTTCAATTATTCCACTACTATTAATTTTAATAATTAAATTTTCTTTTTCTAACCATACTCCTTCTTGATTTGCTAGTAACAATTGTGTATTAAATACATTAACAAATTCATGAGTCCATTTTAAATCAAAGTTTAAATTATCAAGATTATAATCAAACCATTCTAATATAGTATTATCTTCCATATTGCTTACAAAAACAATAGAAAGTAAATATGGATTTATACCAGCATTCTGAACGATACAAGCTTGATAATTATTATTTGATGATTTATGAAAAGTTGTAAAATTATTTAAATCAACGCTCCACCATAATGAATCACCAAAACCAATAAATTCAAGATTATTATCATTGTTAATATCGTATTGTAATAAAATTGATTTAGAATTGTCCTCAATAACTTTAATATCATATGATGATGATAGATTAAATGACATTTTTGTCCCTGATTCTGATATATTGCTAATATATATACCAGAATTGGCTCCAGAATTAGATTTTGTATTTGGGTAGGTAAAAGATGAAAAATTCATACTATTCGTTGAATTAGCTCTATAATATTCAAGATTTTCAGCAAACCACATATCACCCCAATAACCTGATGATGGATCAGTTAATAAGTTCGTTACAAAACCCATATCTTGAGCACCGTCAGCTTCTTCTAAGTCTATACCTCTTAATTCTCTATTTGAATTAACTGAATACGAATTAATTCCATCATTTATTATTTTCTCATCAATATGCCATATTAATAACCCGGATCCTGGTAAACCTAAATTATAATTAGGGATTGAAGTTATAACGCCATATTCATCTTTGGATATGTTAGAGGAATCAATCAGAACATTAATATATGGTGGAAAAATATTTGACTCTTTCCATATTACATAACGAGCTGAATCTATATCAACACCTTTTCTAAACCAGTTATTTCTATTCTCAATTAGAAAGTATTCATTATCGTTTATAGGAATTTTGAGAATTTGATTATGTAAAGAATCAATTAGTTCAATTTTATTAGATTTTGATGGAACAATTGTATTTGACCAGCCTGCATATAAACGTGTCCAAGGATTTGGTGGTGCAGGGATAATTCCTCTTCCATTATTTGACCCTTGATCCATCAATGCAAAAACACCAACACCAGAAAATCCAGTATTTAAATCCCATAATGGTGGGAGATTAATCGAAAAACCTATCATCAATGCTAAAGTTCCAGTTATACTATATTGTACATCACAAGGATTTGCTAATTGACTAAATAATGAATAGTCATAATAAAGATGATTTTGAGTTTCAGGTATAATTATGCCCTTTGAAACCGATGAATTATCAAAATTTATGGGTCCACCTAAATGTTCTATTAACATTTCAGGATCGATATAAGTAGAAGGAATATCTTCTGGAGTAGGATCAAGGAATGGTAAAGCAAAATCTTGACCAACACCTGGATGTACAACAATGACAATATCATAATCATTATAATTTATTTTATCAATTTCATTTGCTTTAGAAGTAGCATCTTTTAATAGTTCAGTAATACGTTTTTCATGAAAAGAATCCATACTTATTTGATTGTAATAATTCATTTGTTGATCGAGCTTATAGCTTGATTGTAAAGCCTCTGGAAAAACTTTCGAAAATTTTAAGTCTAATCCAAATTTACCTCCTGATATCGATCTATAATAATTATTGACAGCTTTTAAATGAGATTTAAAATAATTTTTATCATGCGGTGGAGGATCAATCGTATAATCTCCACATTGATATTCATCAATGTCTGTAGAATATAAAAAATCACCATTAGAAGAAACACCTGGATAGTCATTTATAGGAAAAGAAACTCGTAGTAATGCAACTTTTAGATCACCTGTTATTTGAGAAAGTAGAAAGGAAGAAAAGATTGAAAGGAAGAATAATATCTTCCTCAAGGCATTAACATGTCTCATTTAGATAAATTATTTAGAATAAAACATTCATGGAGAAACGCATAGTATTTGTTAAAGGATGACCAGGCTCTCCTGAAGTATAACCAAAATCAAAACCATAATTTGAAAATCTTAAACCTACTCCAAATGTAGGGTTTGAAATTTTTCCTGTTTTATCAAAATAATAACCGCCTCTTAAGGCAAAGTAAGTTGAATACCAATATTCCATTCCAAAATTATGCACAAGCTTGTTTAATTCATCCTGCAATGATCTATCATCAGCTGAACCAACTTCTTTTTGTCCCCACTCATTATATGCTCCCCAATTTGAATCACCAAATTGAGCACCATACTCCTTAAATGAATTAATCATTTCTTCAGCATCTCTTTTACCATTACCATTTGCATCACCAACCCACTCCCAACCTCCAATTTGTCGATCAGCATCTTCTCCTGATGGCGATCTATCAATATCTCCACCCAACAACCAGTCATCTACCCAAGAAGTGAAAATAGCTTTATATAAAGGATCTTTATGTGCTGTTTCTAATTTTCCATTTTTATTGTAGTTATTATTCTTGGAAGATTCATCTCCACTACTATTATAACCTCCAATAATACCATCTCCATCCCAATCCATGTCTGGATATGAAGAAACTAAAAGTTTATCAACATCATAAACGACCTTAAAGCTATTATTCTCATTTTTAAATAATTCATAAGCAAATCCGAATGTTAAGTTTGTAGGCTGTGGGTCAGCTTGATCAGGATCTATAAAAGAAACTTTTGGACCAATATTCGTCATAGTAATACCAAGATCTAATTTTGGAGTTAACCATCCTTTTTTCATATATCCTAAATCAAAACCAAAATCTGTCGAGGTGCCACTTCCTTTTTCAGAACCTGTACCTAACTCAACTAAATGTTGATAAGAAATTTTTGCATTCATTCCAAAGGATGATGATGAGGATAATTTTGAACTATATGAAATAGCTGCAGCCATCATATAAGAAGTAAACTTTCCTTGATATTGAGCATATTCATCCATACGAACTTGTTCACCAAGATTTAAATAAATTAAATGACCACCTAATGTACCTAAATTTTGGAATTTTCTTCTAAAACCAAGGAATTCATAGTACAAGTCATCAGCTAAATTTGGTAACCAATTAACATGCATTATAGCAATCTCAGAACCTTCTTGGAAAGCTAAACCAGCTGGGTTCCAATAGCTTGCATAAGCATCATTTGCAACTGCAACTTGCGCTTCTCCCATACCGCCGGCACGAGCACCAGGAGAAATAAGTAGAAAAATTGCGCCAGCTTCACTTTGAGCATTGAGGGACGAACTACAAATAAGTAGAAACGCCGCAACAATTGAATATATAAGTCTCATGAATATTCCTTTACCCTTAAAAAGGGATTCATATTATTTATTTTTGAGAAACAATTCAACCGTTAGCGTTATTATATAGGCACTCCTAATTAGTGTTTAAAATTACTCTTTTCTTATAAGATAAGGCAAGAAAATAGAAAAAAATATTTACTTAATTAATTAAGAGACCATGTTGATAGAATAGGAATATAAGTAATAACTAAAACACTTATTAACATTACGATGAAAAATGGCAATGTTGATTTATAAATAGTTGGCATATCTTCTTCAAATCGATAAGCTGATAAAAATAAATTCATACCTACTGGAGGTGTTAAAAACCCTAGTTCTAAATTTGCTATAAAAATTATAGCTAAATGAACTGGATCAATACCAAAGTAAAGACCTAAAGGAGTTATTAAAGGTACAACGATAATAATTGCTGAAAAAATATCCATCATACAACCAACTGCAAGGAGAAAAATATTTAACATAAGTAAAAAAACTAGTTTTGAAGATATCGTGGATTTAACCCATTCTAGTAAATGTAGTGGAACTTGAGCATCTACAAGATAGCTTGTAAGTCCCATTGCCACACCTAGAATAATTAAAACTCCACCAATTAATGATGCACAATCAAGTGTAATTTTATAGAGATTTGACCATTTAATATCTTTATGTATTAGAACTTCAATAATAAAAATATAAATAGCAGTCATAGCTGCAGTCTCAACTAATGTTGCATAACCTCCAAAAATTCCAAATAATATAAATAAGGGAATAATAGCTTCCCATTTTGCGTCCCATATAGAAGATTTAACTTCTTTTAAACTTAAAGAAGTTTTCTTAACTAACTGAACTTTTCCTTGCCAAATAGCCCATCCACCAATCATAGATAATCTAATTAAGCCAGGTACAATTCCAGCTAATAAAATAGCTTTTATTGAAACTCCAGCAGTTACACCATAAATAATTAAAGGCAAACTAGGTGGAAATAATAAACCTAAAGAGCCAGCTACAGTTATAAGTCCTAAAGAAAATGATCTAGAATAACCTTCTTTAATTAGTATAGGCATAAATAATCCACCAAGTGCTAAGATAGTTACACCTGATCCACCCGTTAAAGCCGTAAAAAAACCGCAAAGTAAAACAAGTATAATTGGTGTTCCACCTGGAATCCAACCAAAAGTAGAGCGAAATAAGTTCACTAAACGCGTAGAGGCATTACTCTCAGCTAATAAATAACCTGCAAATGTAAATAAAGGAATAGTTGGCAATGTTGGTGAAACAACAATTCTATAAGTTTCAGCTGATATTGCTGATAAAGGAGTAAAGTCACGCCAGAAAAAAAGGATTGCTACCCCCCCCAAGCCTATAAAAATAGGCGCTCCTACATATAGTGATAAACCTAAGACTAAGATAGCAATCCACATAAAAATATTTGATTCTTGAATAGGTTCAACATAAATAAATAATAGAAATATTAGGACTATAATAATTGAAACTACGATTTTTTGCTTCCATGGTTTAAAACTATTAAAAAACATGAAATAAGCAATAGTTAAAAATCCTAAGGGCATAATTAAAAGAGCAAACCACCTAGAAATAAAAGGTGCTATTTTTACTGGAAAATCAATTTCAACTTGAACAAGCAACCAACTGCCATATGCTAGCAATAGAACAATAATGATACTTGTAATCTTGCCAACTAAATTTTTCCATTCAATTGGTTCTGTACTTGAGAATATGGGTTTAGTTGTTAATGAAAGAAGATTATTTCGACGCGATGCAATAGCTGCACCAAGAAAACCAACCCATAATGTTAAATGTTGAACTAATACAGAAGAAGCTACAATACCAGTTGAACTAAATAGTCTTGAAATAACTTCTATAGCTGGTAAAAGTACTAGTATTATAAAAACTAGAAACGTCAAAATTTGATCGAAAGACTTTATACTATATTTAGACAAATAAGATACTAATCTAACGAGATTCCATCTCTTTTTTGATTTCCATTAATCTATCATAGGCATTTTCTTCAATCAAGGAACCACGAATATCAGCTGACATTGAATTAATCAATTCATTCCATATTTGTACTTGTTCAGGAGATGGTTTATTTACTTTAAGTCCATACTTTTTCATAACTTCAACTGATTTATCAGATTCATATCTATTTTTTTCTTGAAAACCATTCCCTATTTTTTTAGCTACAGTTAACATTGATTGTTGATATTCAGGTTTTATCTTATTCCATGTTTTTAAATCTATAATAATGGCTGCAGTTAAATTCCCCCATTTCATTTCTAGCATGTTATCTGCAATGCCAAATAATTGTTGCGCTAATGCATATAGAGGGTTAAATCCAAGCGATGTTATAAGCCCTGTTTGTAATCCTGATAAAACATCAGTCATAGCTAAGGGTACTGGTTGATAGCCATGTTTTTCATATAATTGTACAGATTTATAATCTCCAGCCCAAATAAATATTTTATTATTTTTAAGATCATCAGGTGTATAAATAGGTTCTGTTGAAAACCAGTAAGCCCAACCAACATCAACCATAGTTAAAATTTTAAATCCATTATCTTCAGTTATATTTAATAATTCATCACTTAAACGTTCTCTTACAAAATCTACTTCATCGTAAGATTGATACATCATAGGCATATAAAAAGTTGTAAAGTAAGGGTTTATTTCTGTCATGCCTTCATTTGATATAGCTGCACCATGAATTTGACCAATACGCATCTTACGTATCATATCTCTCTCATCTCCAACAACACCACCAGGATATATTCTTAGTCGAACTTCGCCATTAGTAACCTCCTTCCATTGCTGGCCTAATTCAACCAAAAGTCCATGCCACTCTGTACCTTCAGGTGCTAATGTGGCCATTTTTACTATAATTTTTTTTGCCCAAATAACTTGAGTTACTAAAAAAAATATAAAAAATGTAAATAGAATTTTTTTAAACATAACTACTAGTAAAAATACTCATCAATGTTATCAAGTAACCATATTGCTCTTTTTCGATTAATATAGTTATTCAAACGTATGTCAGGATTTGCATTGATATCAATATTTAAGGCCTTATAAAGTAAATTAGTAAATTCATTTTTATTTTGTGTAGTTATTGATACACTTTCCGCTAAAGCAATATAAGGTCCTAAGTCTAAATCATTTGATGCTTTAACTGCTTTGGTGAAAAAATCTCTCGCCATTATTTCTTTATTAACTGGAGGATCATGTCTAATCATCGTGTAAGATATCATTGCACTATATAGTGCACCTTTATTCCATCCTGGATCTAAAGAAATTCCTGCTTCTAATAATTTACCAAGACGTGGTAATTTTATAAGCCACTCTGGATCACCTTTGCTCGATTTAATAGCTCCACCATATGCACCCGCAGACCAATATAGATAAGGTAGATCGAGATAAGTAAAAATTGGAGATTCATTATTGCTATCATCAATCCAATCTTTATAGTTATCATATTTAACATCTAGAGCTCGACCACAATAGTCTACAGCTTTAACAAAATTTCGGTGTGCTTCATTATATAGTGACTGACTTTTTTTATAATCGATCATTACTTCTCTATTAGCTTCTTCCATAGTAAATCCAAAAGAATATTTCGTTAAGGTTTCACATGCATTTAATAGTTTATTATGATCATCTGGATATTTAATAACAGATTTTTCTGATTTTTCAGCAAAATATTTATAGGTTGATTCTGCAAAATCTGGATTGAATTTCAGAACCGTAAGTGAAGGACTACATGAAATGAGTGTCAAACTAAATAGTAAAGTAAAATTTACAAATAGTTGAAAACGGGTTTTAAATATTTTAATTATGCAATTCACTATATAAAGGAAAAGATGAACATAATGATTGAACTTCTGTCTTAACTTTATCAATTACAGACTCATTTTCAATATTAGTTATTATTTCGTCTATAAAATCAATTATTTTTACCATTTCATCTTGTTTCATTCCACGAGTTGTAATAGCTGGGGATCCAATACGTACACCACTTGTTACAAATGGACTTCTTTTATCAAATGGAACCATATTTTTGTTAACAGTAATACCTGCTTTTTCTAATGATTGTTCAGCTACTTTACCAGTTACATTTTTATTACTTAAATCTATTAATACAACATGAGTATCAGTGCCACCAGATATTAATTTATAATCTTTTGACAATAAAGCTTCACTCATAGTTTTAGCATTATCTATAACTTGTTGCGCATAAACTTTAAAATCTGGCTGTAGAGCTTCATTAAAAGCAATAGCCTTTGCAGCTATGATATGCATTAACGGGCCACCTTGAATTCCGGGCATAACTGTTGAATCCAATAATTCAGAAACCAATTTAGTTCGACCTGACTTAGGAGCAACTATTCCCCATTTATTTTCGATATCTTTACCCATCATTATCATTCCACCTCTAGGGCCACGAAGAGTTTTATGAGTAGTTGTAGTAATTATATCACAATACTTCATTGGAGAAGGATGTAAACTAGCTGCAACTAAACCAGAAGGGTGTGCAATATCAGCCATGAGGAATGCACCAATTTCATCAGCAATTTCACGAAAGTGTTCAAATTCGATATGTCTCGGATATGCACTACCTCCACAAATAATTAGCTTAGGTTTATATTCCTTGGCAGTTGATCTAACTGAATTGAAATCTACTCTTCCAGTATCTTTATTAACATAATAGGAAACAGAATTATAAAGTTTTCCAGAAAAGTTTACATGGCTCCCATGGGTAAGATGTCCACCATGAGCAAGGTCGAGACCCATAATAGTATCACCAACATTTAAAAATGTCATCAAAACAGCCATATTAGCTTGAGAACCACTATGAGGTTGAACATTTACGTATTCACAGTTAAATAATTTTTTAGCACGATCTCTTGCTAAGTTTTCAGCTTCATCCACATGTTCACATCCACCATAGTATCTAGCTCCAGGATAACCTTCTGCATATTTATTAGTCATGACACCACCTGCCATTTCTAAAACTGGGTAAGATACAAAATTTTCTGATGCTATTAATTCTAAAGTATTATCTTCTCTTGAAACTTCTTTTTGTAAAATATTATATATTTCTACATCAGAGTTTTTTATATAAGAAAAAGATTCATTATTAGAATTCAATTTATTACCAACCTTTACCTTTGTTAAGCTTTTCATTTACCCATTTATAACATGGACTAGAAGCTTTAATAAAACCTTTGTTTTTAACATCTGCATCCATCATAAACCACTGAGCTTTTCCAAAAAGAACTTCATTCTCTTTAAGCCATTCTTTTGATCCACTATATCTTGAAAATCCTTTTTCTTCTGCTTTTTCAAATAAGTTATGAGATAGAGTTGCAATTACGCGATCATCAACTGAAATTTCACCAGACCTACAAGTTTGAAAAGCTTTATAGTATACATTTCCTTTAGCGCCGTATGCTTCACCTTCATCTGAAAGAGTTACTGCTTTATCTGCCCAATTAAATGCTGATTTAAAATCTTGATCTTCAACATATACATCAGATATTTTTATTGCTATTCTAAAGTCACGAGGATCAAGCTTAAATAATCTTTCATATGTTTGAGCAGCATCTTTTAATCTATCATTTGAGTCATATGATTGTGCCAATTTTCTATAAGCTACTTTACTAGAAGGATCTACGTCTACAACTTGCTTTAAAATATCTATTGCATCATTAGGTCTATCTGCTATCATGAGCTTATCAGCATAGTCTAAGCCATAACTTATATTGTCTGGATTATTATCAAACCTATTTTTATAAACATCTAATGGGTCACGACCACTTTTCTCATAAGCTTGAGCAAGATCACTTTGTGCTGCTTCGTTATTAGGTTGGATTTCTAGTAAATCTTTTAAGACTGATATTTGGTCATCGAATCTTTCTTGATCTCCATAAAGTTTTGCTAATTTATCTTTAATATCTATATCCTCAGGCGCTAAAAATGATAATCGATCAAGTTCATCCATTTGCAAATCTATCATTCCCTGTTTCTCATATGAAAAAGCCAGTCTTTTTCTTAAGTCTACATTGTCAGGTAAAAAGGTTAACCCTTTTAGGAGAACGGTTGCTGAGCTATCATATTTACCCATATACTCATATGCAATTGCATAATAAAGATAAACTTCTTGAGGATCATCCCTATCACAACCTAAATCAGTAAGTTCATCGTAAGCTCTAACTGTTGCTGCCCAATCTCTATTTTTATAAAACTCAGCTGCGCTGCTAAATACACGTGGACATCTAACTGTTCTTATGGAATCTTGACGTGCTTGTTCAGCCAAATCTTCGTCTGCACTTGATTGATCAGGCGGAGTACACATTGTCATAAAAATCGATGCTACACCTAATAACAATAAATTTTGAAATATATTATTTTTTCTCATTGTTTAGCTCTCCTTCTAAGGAACCACATGTCCCCTAGACTCACTCCTATTGTAATTTCTTTAAAAAGTTCTTTTTGACCATCAGTAATTAATCGAGAACCATTACGATATGAAATATCAATTTGATTGCCCGAGGCTGCGAATTTAAAACCAAACCCTATTGAGATACCATTCTCAATTAACGATTTTCTAGAGTTTATTAATGAATAGTTATCTCTATATGCACCTAATCGAAAAGTAATCTGATCTTGCCAGGCTCTTGCATTTAAATTTCCAAACCTTATAAGCCCGCCACCAAAATGATATTTACTTCCTATTTTATCATTGAAAATTGATGCATAATTATCATTTGTTGATTCATCGTTTAACATTTGAAACTCACTGAATACATTTAAACTATTCTTAAATGCTAAGTTGACACCAAAACTAAAGCTATTTGGAGAATATATATTTAATATTGATGTAGTATCTACCGCTAAATCACCTGGGTAGTCATCAGAATCAAAAGAATAACTATTATTACTATCTTCATAAAAATTAAAGTTATATAAATTACCTGATACAGGTTTATTAGTTAAACCAACTCTAGCATATGTAGAAATTGATAACGAGCTATCTTTAAATAATAATCCAGCAAAATCAAAATCAAAAGTCGATCCTGTATAAGTACGAAGATTAAACATTCTATAATAAATATTATTAAGAATCACTGATTGTTCATTTCTTGAAGAACCAAATAAATGATTGATAGTAATTCCTAATCCCATTCTACTATTTAATGGAAAAGCTAATCCAAATGAAGCTTCCATAATACCACCGCCAGAACGAAATTCTTTTGATGTTAAAATATCTGCACCTTCAAAATTAAAAGCTATTGTATCAGTAGTAAAAAAAGAGTTGTTATTATTAAGAGGTTTAACAGTTAAGCCTAAGGCATATCTTTCACGAATTGGGATTACAAATTGAAATTTATTAAATCGAGAAGCTTGATTATTAATGTTAGAACTTTTGATGGCATGTGCTTGATTTGTATAAGAACCACTAATATAAGTAAAATTAAGACCAGGCCAAGTAGCAGTATTATCCATAGAAACACCTGGGTGAAAAGATGGTATAAGACCAACACTTCCAGCGCCATTAACAGATGAATGAAAAGAAGTTCGACTTAAACCTAATCCATATGCATTATATATTGATTGACTAAAGATAAATGAAAATATGAATAAATATAATTTTATAAACTTATTTAGTAACATAAATAACTCTTAATACTGGATAAGTAACATTACTATTTAAATTATGAAATTGTACAGTTTTAAAAGGGTCACTATTTTGGCTAGATTGAATTTTAAAACCATAATTAATTTTGCTACCACGACCGTAATCTGTTAAAATTTTTCTATAGTCAATTTTTAATATGTTATCAATAATAGAGGCTGATGATAAATAATTAGATTCAATATTATAAGGATCAGTATCATAAATATTAAATTTAGAAAAATCAGCTTGATTATTTATAGGGTAGGAAGAAACAGAATAACCAATTAAAGTATCGTTGTTTATTCTATTATAAACTAAATCTGCTGAACTAACTATTGAATGTTCTGGAAGTTGCCAACCTTCCATATCTACTAATACTAAAGAACGAATTCCTTTGGCTAAACCAACAGAAATATTAGTTGAATCTTCAGATGAAATATTTGGATTATCAATTATTGAGACATCTTGTGATGAGTAATATGTATGAAAAGATGTATCTAAAACAACAGAGTCAGATAAAAACTCCCTGTAATAAATTCTTAATTTTGGTGGGTTAGATAAATTATTAGAACTAAAAAATTTAAATTCAGATGCATTTTTATTTTTTAATTCTACTAGAAAAGATGCGTTAAAACTAGTAAAAGAAGTATCACTAAATACATTAATGATTGTAGTATCCATAAGAAAGTTTAACCTTACTTGAGTTGTAACAGAATCAATGGAATCAATGGTCATAGCAGAGGAGGATATAACGGATGATGCATTTGTATAATTAAAATTTGTATAATTTGTACTTAATTCATTAAAAACAGAATCTCCACCATCAGGGAAATATCTTAGTTGAAAATCTGTGTTTTGATCAATACTATCTAAAACAAAAGTCATAATAAGTTTCATACTATCAGCAACAATCAAGGAATCGTTGTAAGCTGAAAAAGTCTTTTGATTCGTACTATCAATACTGCTAAAACGTATAAGGTTATATAAGAAATCAAACTCATTTTTTTTGCCAAAATAAAGGAATTCATGTGATCCAACATCTGGAGGAACTTGATATGAAATTGTATTAACTACAGGAAAAGA
>JAAZYT010000122.1 GCA_014239505.1 Fidelibacterota bacterium
TAGAAGTATTAGCTAAAGCAGGAGTACTAGATGCAGGAGCTCAAGGGTTTGTTGACATGCTTTCCGGTATACAAGAGTTTATTGAATCCGGATCAATAACTGAAGCTGAACTGAAAATTGTTGAAGAACTTGAAGAAGTTGCTATCACTACTAATGAAAAATTTCGATACTGCACTGAGTGTATTATCTTAGGTGAAAATATTCCCAGAAGATTACTTCAAGAACGCCTTATGGATTTAGGTAATAGTATTGTATTGGCAGGTACTAAAATTAAGGCTAAAGTACATATTCATTCTGATGATCCACATAGTGTCTTTTCACTTTGCAAGGAATATGGATCAATAAAAGGTGAAAAGACTGATGATATGATTAAGCAGCAAGCAGATGCTCATTCTTCACATTCTACTACTGCAATAATTGTTGATTCAGGTTGTGATCTACCAGATGAACTAATTGATAACATGAATATACATGTTATACCTGTAAGGCTCAATTTTGGGGACACACATTATGTAGATAAAGTATCTTTAACTTCAGATGAATTTTGGAAGGAGTTAGAAAAAAACCCAACGCATCCTCAGACTTCACAACCTTCTCCAGGTGATTTTAGAAGACAATATCAATTTTTATCAAGCCATTATGAGTCTGCAGTTTCAATTCATCTTCCTGAAGCATTAAGTGGCACATATCAATCTGCTTTAACTGCCGCAAGATCTTTATCAAGTTTTCCAGTTAATATTTTAGACTCATTTAGTGGCTCTATTGGTACAGGATTAATTGCAATGCGAACAGCAGAAGCGATAATTGAGGGTAAAAATCTTGATGAAATTAATATAATTGCAAAACAAGCAATTGAAAATACTCAACTTTATGTTGGTCTTAATACTTTAGATAATATTGTAAAAGGAGGACGTATTTCACCAACTGTAAAAAAAATTGCCAATTTTTTTAAAATAAATCCTTATTTAGCCTTTAAGAAAGAAGGCTTAAAACCTGTAGGCCTTTCATTTGGAAATAAAAATAAATCTAAAAAGTTTCGCAAATTTGTTGAAAATAAAATACCGCAAAATAAAAAAGTAAGAGTTGGTATTTCGCATGCTCAAATGAATACATTTGTAGATGATTGGAGAAAAGATCTTATTCGTAAATTTGGTGATGACAATGTAATCATTACGGATGTTGGTCCTGCTCTAGGAGTTCATGCAGGCCCTAAAGTTTTATGTTTTGCAATTCAAATATTAAATGATGACTTAAATAAATGAATGAATTATTCTATTTAATTATTTTAATAATAATTAGTTACCTAATTGGTTCTACCCCAACTAGCATTATTGTTGGTAGAATAACAAAAGGAATTGATATTCGAGAGCATGGTAGTGGGAATGCAGGTGGAACCAATGTTTTTAGGGTTTTAGGATGGAAACCTGCTTTATTTGTTGTTGTTATTGATGTATTCAAAGGGTGGCTTCCAGCTGCTATTTTTGCACCTGCATTTTACTATGCTCAAATTATTCCAGACTTAGGTGTAGTACAAATATTATGTGGTTTTTCTGCTGTACTAGGACATACTTATACTATTTTTGCAAGGTTTAAAGGTGGTAAAGGTGTTGGAACATTAGGTGGCATGCTTATTGCTCTATTCCCTACAGCTTTTCCATTTTGTCTTGCTATAGCTATAATAACAATTATACTGACAGGATATGTTTCTTTAGCCTCTATCTTAGCTTCTGTTTCGTTACCAATTTTTCTTTTTATATTACCACCTTTCTTTGGTGTAAATCCTGCACCACTTTCACTTATGGTCTTTAGTTTATTGATTCCATGGTTTATTACTTTTACTCATAGAAGTAATATTCAAAGACTAAGAAGTGGTGAAGAAAATCGATTTGAGAAAGCAATGATTTTTAGAAAAAAATAACTTATATCTGATGAACGGCTGCCAAATGAAATGCTTTATCTATTTGTTTACCTTTATAATACCCATATCCATAATCAAGACGTAAAATAGAAACAAAAGGCATTTGTAATTGCAAACTAAACCCGGTTCCTAATATCGGAGTCATCTTAAAAAGATTGCTAAATTCATCTTGGGTAGTGACTCCCCAATCTATAAATAACGCACTTGTAACACCAAACTCATAGAGATTCATCATAGGAAATCTTGGAACGATTACTTTTCTAAGTTCAATTGATGATTTTAGATTATGAAAACCAAAACGGTATGATTGTTTTGGATCATCATAATTTAGTGAATTTGGATAGTGCCAACCTCTAACCGATCCAGATTCACCCATTGCTGCAAGAAATTGTTGATCTTTAACACCAAAATTGATTTGAGATTTAGCTCCTATAGCTATTATCCATGGCTTTTGATTATCTTTATTACTTATTTGTCTATATAAACTAAAAGATTGAAACCAAGTAAAGTTATTTTGAGCTTTACCTTTAAGATCAATTCTACTTGAAAATGCCTGCTTAAGTAGTATTCCTTTTGTAGGATTTGCGTAAATATCTCGAGTATCATAAATAAAAAAACCTTGAGGTGCAAAATACTTATAATTAATTGTAACTGAATCTGAAATAAAGTCTAGATCTTCAATTTCAAATCCTATTCTAGTTTTACGATTATACCCAAAATAACGACCTATATTTAATTCAACAGTATTTATTTTTAATCGATAAGGTAAATAGGGATGATTAAAATCTGATTTTGCTATATCTCCATCA
>JAAZYT010000191.1 GCA_014239505.1 Fidelibacterota bacterium
GCATGCAGTCGTTTACCATTAGAATTAACGGCATGTACTTCTGCTCCATATCCATTACTTTGAATTTGTTTTTTTAACCGATTAGCATTTTCATATTTTCCAAATGCACCAACTTGAATCACCCAGGGTTTAAATAAATCTTTAGGTAAAGGTTTACGTTTACTTTTTTTTCTTGATTTAATTTTTTTACTTATTTCTTTCGAATCTAAACGGACAAGCCTTGCCTCTCTACTAACTTTATTTAACCCATCAATTCCATATTTATCAAATTCTAAACTAGGATAAAGTTGTTTAATCATTCTTAATGCTACTTTCACTGAATCTTCTTCACCTGTAGCTAAAAATGAATTAACCATAAGATCAAGCGCTCTTTGATGATCTTTAAAATCTATGTATTTATAAATTACTTTTTTGAACTGACTACTAGCTTGAGAATACAAACCTCTTGCAAAAAAATATTCACCCAATTTCATTTCAGATTTTGCTGCATATTCAGATTTTGGGAAATTTTTAGTTATAGTTTGAAATTGATTGATTGATGATTCACCATCTTCATTAACTAGAGCTTGAATGTAATAAACACCAGCATCATCTGGATATCTATCTAATAATTCTGGAAGATTATCTTTCACTTCTTGAATACTGCCTTTCTCGAGTAGTGTAAGATATAAATTAATATTTTGAGGATAAATTGAAATGAAACCAAAAAGAAAAACTAAATTAGAATAACCGCGAATCATTTTTCATTATTAGAAGTTAATAGTTGAATTATTTTATCAATATGGTTGGACAGTTCATTTGGCTTAGACACTTGAACAGATAATTTTAATTTCATTAAATGAGCGTGGATAGAAGTTTGATTTTTAGATAGCGCATCCTCAACTAATGATAAAGCACTGTTGTGCTCACCTTTTTCTTCTAATACATTAGCAAGTTTTGTTAGGGCACTTAAGTTTGAAGGGTCTTTATCTACAATTCGTTCATAAAACTTTTCAACTTCACTAAATCTACCTAAATCAAAAAGAGCCGCTTCAATTTTAGAGTAAATCATTTTTCCATTTTCAGGATTAAGCAAAGCATATTTTTCCCAATTATCTATAGCTTTTACCAAATCTCTTTTTACCAAATAAATATCTCCTAAACATAAATATGTTTTTTCATAATTTGGATCTGTTTTGGCTGCAATATCAAAAGTTTTTATAGCTTCATCTACTTTTCCTTTTTCATGTTTATCCATCCCTTTAAGAACAAGAAAACGTGCAATTTGAGTAGGGTCTTGAAGTTGTTTAACTTTTTGAATAATTTTAGATATTTGAGTAGCTTTATCCCAATCTTGCTGTTTCTCAAATAAAGCCAGGAGAAATTCATTAGCCCAGAGGTTTTTTTTATCCAATTTCAAAAGCAATTCAACTTCACGTCGCGCTTTAGCTAATTGTGAAATCTGGTTATAATCTAGAGCTAAAGATCTATGAATATGTATTTTTACATCGTTCTTAAGATTTGGTCTAACCGTTAGAGACTGGTGAATCTTAATAGCAGCTAACGCATTTCCTTCCTCACGAAGAATATCTCCCATTTGTAAATATGCATCTACATGATTAGTATCTTGTTTAACTACGTCTCTAAGGTGTTTTAACGCAGTTCTTTTATCACCTCGTACCATCGCATTTAAAGCATCAGTATAAATAGATTCAGTTTTTGCTTGCTGTTTTGGTTGAATATAAAAAAAAGTTAATCCACCTATTATTACTAAAATTAAAATTATTATTAAAGGCCAAATCAAAATTATAGTTCTCCATCATCCTCTTCATTAATACTTTCATCAATAGCAACATTACGAAGATCATTTAATTCATCAGATAGTGTTTTATTTTTAGTCTTTAATCCTCTTAGAGCAGCTTTACTAGATAAAATGTTAGTAACTGCTACTGCATAACCAATAATCGTTCCAACGGATATAGCTCCAAGCATTACAACAGCAACCTGAATATCTGGATATACTTTAAAAACTAAATCTACAGTTACAAGGTCAGTATTACGCATTAAAAAGAAAAGAACTAAAAGGACTAAAACCAACCCTCCAAAAATTTTTATAAGTTTCATCAAGCTGCCTCCATTTTTTTTGTATTAATATTTTCTCCATGTAAAGTGATACCCTTAGCATTAGTAATTTTTACAGAAACTAGGTCTCCTATTTGAGAATTGTTTTTTTCAAAAATAACCCATCTATTTGAGTCTGTCCGACCAGCCCAATGATTTGTTGACCTTTTACTTTCTTTTTCAACAAGAATCATTTCTATAGAGCCTACTCTTTTTTTATTTTGACTAAGCGTATGTTTTTTTTGCATCTCAATTACCATTTCAAGACGACTTTGTTTCTCATCTTCAGCAACCAGGTCTTCAAATTCTGATGCTTTTGTACCAGGCCTTGAAGAATATTTAAATGTATAAGCTGAATCAAAGTGAACTTTTTCCATAACATCTAATGTATCATTAAATTCAATTTTACTTTCGCCAGGGAAACCAACGATTATATCAGTTGATAAACCTACATTTGGCAATGTTTCTCTAATTCGTTTTACTAAAGAAATGAATTCTAACTTTTTATATGTTCTATTCATACGTTTTAAGATACGATCATTTCCAGCTTGTAATGGTAAATGAACATAATTACATATTTTTTGGTGTTTTCTCATTACATCTAGTACTTCTTGAGTCATGTCTTGTGGATGTGGTGAAGTATATCTAATACGTTTAAGCCCATTAATTTGAGCAACTTCATCTAATAATTCATGGAATTTTTGCCCTTGATGATTATATGAGTTAACATTTTGACCAAGTAGAGTTATTTCATGAAACCCATCTGATACTGCTTGAACAGCCTCTGAAACTATGCTATCAATACTTCTTGATCTTTCACGGCCTCGAGTAAATGGAACAATGCAAAAAGTGCAAAATTTATCGCAACCACGCATTATAGATATCCAAGCATTTATTCCTTCATTTCGACTAGGGAATAGATTATCATAAACTTCATATCTTGATAATTTGGTATCAACAATATGGTCTATTTTATTAGAACGATTATTAATCATCTCGGGTAACTTACGGTACGAATCGGGTCCAAGAATTATATCTACAAAAGGTTTAGATTCAAGGATGTCCTCTTTTAAATTTTGTGCCATGCAGCCTAATATACCTATTATAGTTTCAGGTTTTTTTTGTTTTAATTGATTATAAAAACCTAGTCGAGAATGCACTTTGTCTTCTGCATGTTCACGAATTGCGCAAGTATTAACAAAAATAATGTCTGCAGCATGGATATCACTTGTTTTATTGTAACCTTCAGAAGAAAGTAAGCCAGAAATCAATTCTGAGTCAGCAACATTCATTTGACAACCATATGTTTCGATGAAGTAAGATTTATTCATTAGCTTAATATATGAATTACTAATAGAGTTGCAGAAGAAAAAAAGATTACTTTAAGTAGCCAGAAAAAAAGTAATCTAGAGGGTTATGAGGAGCTCCATATTGATGAACTTCATAGTGGAGATGAGGACCTGCAGACCTTCCTGAATTTCCAGAAAGAGCAATTAAATCACCTCTTTTAACTGAAGATCCGTGCTTAACTTTAATTTTTGATAAATGTGCATAAATAGTTCTAAAACCATTTCCATGATCAATTTTAACAACTTTACCATAACCTCCTTGATTACTGGCATATTTTACTTTTCCATCAGCTGGAGAATAAACTTTAGTACCAGTATTAACCGCAAAGTCTTGGCCATAGTGGAAACGAACTTTATCCGTGAAAGGATCATCTCTGTAACCATATCCTGAGCCTAAATAACCTTCTTTAACAGGTCGAATAGAAGGAATAATTTTTAAATTTTCACTATACTTGACTACTTTATCTGCTAGTGTGTTATAACTACTTAATTCTAGTTTCACTTTACGACTAAGAGCATCAATGTTTAATTCAATATCAGATATCTTAGTAGTTAAGTCATTTGATATTTCATTAAAACTTATTTTATTTAATTCTGTACCTCCTATACCTAACTCTCTTATCTCATTGTCAATTTGAGGTAAACCTGTATAAGTACGAATAGCATTATCTTTTTTTTCAATAACTGCTACCTCAGAAGAAACATCTTCTAATTGTGTTTGCAAATCAACTAATGTATCAGTTAGGTACTCATAATTTGACTTAAGTTCATTAATTTTAGATTTATATAAAATACCAGTAATTATTTCAGCGGAAAAAAATAATGTCACAGAAATTATTAAAATTGCTAATCCTGAAAAAATAAGAAGTTTTTGTTGAGAAAAATGAAAGTGACTAGCACCAGAATCTTTCTCTGAAACAATAATATAATTATGATATTTATTTTTATTACTATGACCAAACATATTAAAACCTAATTATTCTGATTCTTCCTTAATATTTTTTTCATCGTTCTCAACAACATCCTCTATTTCAGTTATGCTATCTTCAGGTATATTATATTTATCTTTAATATTATCAATTTCAATTAATTTTATCTTAATAGATTCTCCAATATGGTCAATTTTTTGAATATGAGCAAAAAAATCATTATTACCTGTGAAATTTGCCATATTATCATCTTTAGCTTGGTTATAGACTAATTTTCCTAAAGCTTCTTTTTCATGGCGTAAATCACGTTGTAATTGATGAACTTCTATTTTGATTTTACTGACCTTTGTTAGTTCTTCTGTTTTTGCAACAGCCACTTTACTTACTTCTTCAGCTTTTTCAATGGCAGCATTGCTCCAATCTTTCATATTGTGTTTTAAATCATCCCATAGTTTTGTCATCATTCCCTCTTATTATTCAATTTCTATATTTAATCAATGCTAGAATTTGAGTGATTAATTCTTTTTCAACAACATATTTGCAATATAAAAAATTCCAGACCCTATTATCAAAGCATTGAGCTCAAGCATGACGTTATTATCTCGAATACCCCAAATAAGGCCAGAGATTAAAATGACCATTGACACAATTTGAATGCTTCTAAGTAGGACGTATTTCATAATTTTTATTAATTTTTTTCCAACGCACTAAATTTTTAATATCCCATTTATATGCACTACTTAATACTGAAAGAGGATTATCAACATTTGCAATTTTATTAGCAAAAGATGCTAATTGGTAATTATTTAACCTTTCATAAAATAAACGATTAATAAAAGATACTCTTCTTTTTTTGTTTACATCACTTAATAAAGCTAAGGCTTCTTTCTTTTTGCTGGCTATCGAAAGTGCCGCAGCTAAGCCTGAAATCATTGACATACGCATTCCAAAGCCAAATAAATAATCTTGATAACCTCCCGACTCCCCAATTAAATATGGTAATTTAAAGTTTCCAAATGGTAGAGAAAAGCTTCCCCGACTCCCAAATTCTTTACCATCGACTATATCTATCCCAATAGATTGAAAATATTTTAAACAATTTTGAATATTATCTATATTTTTTCTTTTATTTTTTTTAAAAGCTGAAGCTAATGTCGCATGACCATTTATAATAATTAGATATGCATACCCTTTTAGAGCAAATTGATGTCCTAAAAGAAGATGGACTTGATCATTTAAACTACTTTTAAAATTAATACCACGAATGTACGCAGCAGCTTTTTTAGTACCTGTAGCAATAATTGAAGAATCTTTGGGTGCCTTTGTACCTAATTCAAATTGAATGTTCATATCTTTGCATTGATCAAATAATTGATTATCAAAATCTTGATTGTTTCTTCCTCTTTTTACCATATAAAAGAAAGGTTTTTTAGAAGAAATATTTAGAGGAGAAAAAGTTTTAGTATGAACAGTAAATTTTGAAATTGGAAAAGTGGTAATCTTATTAAAATCAAATCCAACTTGATTAAAAAATGAATTCATTGAGGTTGAAAAGATCCAATTTTCTAACCCTTCATAATCACCATGACGATTTTCTCCTATAGCAGAACACTTTTCAAAAACAATAGGATTATAACCTAATTTCTTTAAACTAATTGCAGCACTAAGTCCAGCAACACCACCACCTGCAATTTTAATTGATTTGGAATTATGCAGGTAATTCATTGATTAACAGTGAAGTTGTTGAACAGAAATAATTTGAGGAAGATTCTTTAGCTCATTTAAAACTTCATCTGAGATAGCATTATCTAAACGAAGCACTGAAAAAGCTTCCCCTTTTTTTAATTCACGGCTTAGAAAGTAAGCTCCAATATTTATTTTAGCTTTTCCTAATGCACAACCTACGCTTCCAATAACTCCTGGGACATCATTATTCTTCATAAATAACATTGTACCAAAGGGGTTAACTTCCATTTCATAACCAAGTATATTAACTAATCTAATCCGATTTCCATCAAAGACACTTCCACCAATTCTAGTTATGCTTGATTCTCCAGATACTCTAGAACGAATCAAATTAGTGTAAGATCCACTATCATTAGTAAAACTATGTTCGATGCTAATTCCTAATTCTATTGCTAAAGACTCTGCATTAATATAATTGACTCTGTCTGGTATCCGGTTTTTTAATAAACCTTTAAGAAATGCCAATGCTGCAGGTTTTGCTTCATCCATTGTTCCAGAACATTCTACCTGAACACGTTTTATAGATCCTTGATTAAGTTGGCCTTGAATGACTCCCATCAGTTCAGAAAGTTCAAGATTATATTTTATCTCTTTAAGCTTTGCCATATTAGATATTGGCATATTAATTGCATTCTTTAATTTATCATCAGTTATATAATCTCTAACTTGTTCACAAATTGCTATGCTTACACCTTCTTTAGCTTCTTCAGTTGAAGCTCCTAGATGTGGTGTAAGTAAAATATTATGAGCTTTTAATAATGGATTATTATTATCAAGTGGTTCAGAAGTAAAAACGTCAATGGCTGCTCCTGCGATTTTACCTTCATTTAATACTTTAGCTAAATCAAATTCATTTATTATGCCGCCTCGTGCAACATTTACGATTCTAGCCTTTGACTTCATTTTTATTAATTGCTTATAATTAAATAAATCTCGTGTGGAATCATTAAGTGGAACATGAACGGTAATATAATCAGCATTTATTGTCAAATTATCTAAATCAACTATTTTAATCTCTTCTGGATTAAATTTATCTTTACTCATATATGGATCATAACCTAAAACATTCATACCAAAAGCTCTACAGCGCGTTAAAACTTCTTTTCCTATCTTACCTAACCCAACAATACCTAATGTCTTATTTCGGAGCTCTGACCCAACTAATGCATGACGGTTCCACTCACCTTTCTTTAAGCTCGAATTTCCTTCAGCAATATTTCGAGACAAACTCAAAATAATTGCTACCGTATGTTCAGCTGCTGATATTGTATTAACATCCGGTGTATTCATAACAACGACTCCATATTTCGTTGCAGCTTCTATGTCAATATTATCAACACCAACTCCAGCACGTCCAATAACTATTAGATCTTTGGCGCTTTCAATCATTTTAGCAGTTACTTTAGTACCACTTCTAATAATCCAACCACTAATATTTGTGCAGGCATCAGATTTCTCTTTATTTGATGCATTAGGTAATTCAATTAAATCAAATTTAGCATCTCTTAAAATAGCCAAACCCTTATTCGTAATTGGATCTGAAATAAGAATTTTCATAAAATAATTAAGTTTGTTGAAGTCTGATAAGGTTTAAAGCAGATCCAGCTCTAAACCAATCAATTTGTGTTTTATTGTAAGTGTGATTACATATAATTTGATGAGAAGAGCCATCTTTGTGATTTACAAGCATGGTTAACGGTTTTGATGGTGAAAAGTTTTCAAGATCAATAAAATCAAAAGTGTCATCTTCTAATATTAAATCATAGTCTTCTTTTTCTTTAAATGTTAAAGCTAACATACCCTGTTTCTTTAAGTTAGTCTCATGTATTCGTGCAAAAGACTTAACTAAAACTGCGCAAACTCCAAGGAAACGAGGCTCCATTGCTGCATGTTCTCTGGATGAGCCTTCTCCATAATTTTCATCTCCAACTACTAAACTTAGAAACTGATTAAATTTATAGTCTCTTTGCACCTCTGGAACAGGTCCATAATTACCTGATAATTGATTTTTTACTGAATTTGTTTCATCATTAAAATAATTGACTGCTCCTGTTAACATATTATTAGAAATATTATCAAGATGTCCTCTCAATCTAAGCCATGGTCCAGCCATTGAAATATGATCTGTAGTGCATTTACCTTTAGCTTTAATTAGCAATTGTAATCCTAAAATATTTCTTCCATTCCATTTTTTAAAAGGCTTAAGAAATTGCAATCTTTCAGAATTAGGATTAATAACAACCTCTATGCTCTTGCCATTAATTGCTGGGGCCTGATATCCTTTATCTTTAACATCAAAACCTTTATCTGGTAATTCTAAACCAATAGGCTCTTGAAACTTCACTAATTCGCCATTATTATTTAAGAGTGTATCTTTAGCTGGATTAAAAGTTAAATCTCCTGCAATTGCAATAGCAGTAACAAGTTCTGGAGAACCAACAAAAGCATGAGTATTTGGGTTCCCATCTGCTCTTTTAGCAAAGTTTCTATTGAAAGAGTGAACAATTGTATTTTCCTCTTCTTTTTCTGCACCCTCCCTAGACCATTGACCAATACAAGGACCACAAGCATTAGCAAAGACACTACCACCTAATTTATTAAATGTATCAATGAAGCCATCTCTTTTAATAGTATAACGAACCTGCTCAGAACCAGGTGTAATTGTAAATTTAGCTTTTGTTGTTAAACCGTTATCTATAGCTTGTTGTGCAATTGATGCTGATCTAGAGATATCTTCATAAGATGAATTTGTACATGATCCAATTAAACCTACTTTAACCTCCGTTGGCCAATTATTTTCCTCTGCTATTTTAGCCATCTGAGATATAGGTGTAGCACGATCAGGCGTAAATGGACCATTCAAATGAGGTTCTAATGTTGATAAATTAATTTCAATAACCTGATCAAAATATTTGTCTGGATTAATATAAATCTCAGAATCTCCTTTTAAACTTTCTTTATGATTCTCAGCTAACAATGCTAGTTCTTCACGTCCAGTTGAACGTAAATAGTCTCCCATTTTTGTATCAAAAGAAAAAATAGATGTTGTTGCACCAATTTCTGCACCCATATTGCAAATTGTACCTTTACCAGTACATGATATTTTGCCAGCACCCTCACCAAAATATTCTACAATTGCGCCAGTACCGCCCTTAACAGTAAGAATACCAGCTAATTTTAAAATAACGTCTTTAGCAGAAGTCCATCCATTCATTTCTCCAGTAAGTTTTACACCTATTAATTTTGGAAATCTTAATTCCCATGGCATACCAGCCATTACATCTACCGCGTCAGCTCCACCTACACCAATAGCAACCATACCTAAACCACCAGCGTTAACAGTATGACTATCAGTTCCTATCATCATACCACCAGGAAAAGCATAGTTTTCTAGAACAACTTGATGAATAATACCTGCACCCGGTTTCCAAAACCCAACTCCATACTTATTTGATACTGATTCTAAAAAATCATAAACTTCTGTATTTACATCTTTAGCTATTTCTAAATCTGTCTTGGCACCCAATTTAGCTTGGATTAAATGATCACAATGAGTTGTTGTTGGAACTGCCACTTTATCTTTACCTGCCATCATAAATTGAAGTAAGGCCATTTGAGCAGTCGCATCTTGCATTGCAACTCTATCAGGGTAAAAAGAGACATATGATTCACCTCTATTATAATCAATCGTCGCATCACCTTCAGAAAGATGACTATACAATATTTTTTCTGTTAATGTAAGTGGGCGTTGTAGAATCTTTTTAGCCACAGAAATCCTATTGGGCATTCGTTCATAAAAAGCCTTAATCATATCTAAGTCAAACACAGGGGTCCTTTCGAGTTGGAAAAATAATTAACATATTTAAGTTAAATCGTTATAAAATGAGTTTGAAATTACATATTTTTAACTTCTATTTCAATTTCAATACTCTTAAAAAATCTAGATTATTTAAAAAAATAAAAAAGTGATTCAAATTCCATTAAAAATAGATACTAAATTTTGCACTAATGAGAAGCCTTAGAATATTACTACTGATTGGATTTATATCTCTCCAATATATTTTTAGTCAAAAAAGAATAGAAACTATTTCCTCTAACTATAAACAATTAATTCTCAAGGTAAATACTACATTAGTTTCAGATGAAGATTTAAAGCCAGTTGATATTTTAGTTGGATTGCCAAGCAAAACACTACCAAAAATTCAATTAGAATCATTAGAAGAATCTCAAGTTGAACAAATAAGAATAAAAGATCTTATCAAAACAGAATGGATAAATAGTCAAATAGTAAATGGCCTTAATACTGGTACGCTTAGAATATCACCATTGTTTACAAAAAGTTCATACTTTAAATCGATGATTATTAAAATCTCATTTGATAGCAAAATAAAAAACTTTGCTATTGCCTCAAATTTGCAAAAAACTCTTTTAGCTCCAAAAATACTAAATTGGAATGTTGCTAAAAATTGGATTTTACCAATTACAAGCTCACCAAAAAAAATACCGCAATTACCAAACGGAGAATGGATTCAATTTAGTATTTCTAAAGATGGTTTATATAAAATAACTGGAAGTCAGTTATTAGATTTAATTAAGCTAAATAATAATTTAGACCCAAGAAGCATTATGCTTTTTACTAGTTCATCTCTTGGTAGAGATCGCACATATCTTTTAAGTCAAAAAATATCAAAAGATTTTTCTATTCCAGATAACTTAGTTGAACTTTCGATTAATATTGATGGTGAGTCAGATGGAAACCTTGAGAATGATGATGCTATATATTTTTATGGCCAAGGTCCAAGCGGGTTTAATTTTATTAATAATAATATTTCATGGCACCAAAATTTATACTTTACAGAATCCAATTATTGGTTACTAATCCCTTCAGATAATACCTTGCGAGGAAAACGTATTCAAACAGCAAATAAAGTTGAAAAAGGTGATAAAGTTTTTGATTATGGACTTAGCTATGTTCACTTGGAGGATGATCAAGAAAACCCTCAAAATTCAGGTTTAGGTTGGGGTAATGCTAGAATTCAACAATCGGGCTCGTTTTTACAGAAAGTAAATTTTGTCAAGCCTATATCATCTAAAAATGCAAATGGGTCTTTTGGAATGATTGGCAATGAGAAAGTACAAACTAAATATAAAAATACTGAGCATAGAGTTAGTCTCTCATTAAACGGAAAAGAATTAAGTAGTTTAACATGGACAAATATCGGTCTTAAATCAGCAAATTTTATAATTAACTCAAATACACTTATTGATGGTGATCAATCGTTTGAAATAACCAATAATATTGAAAATCCAAACTCACTACCTCTTTTTGATTTTCTTACACTTTCTTACTTTAGAGAGCTTGAGTACAGACAGCCTTTTGATTTCATTTCACCTATTCATTCTACTAATGCTACTTTTAGAATAAAAGGTACTGACTTAAAAGTTTGGAATATTACAAATATTATTAATCCAAAGAACCTACCACTAGATATTAATGAAGATATCATAGCAACTCATGTAACTCTCCCTATTGAAAAATCACAAAGGTTCTATACATTTAAAACTACGGATATACTATCACCATCATCATTAGTATATAAAGGGGGAAAAGAATGGACTACTTTAAGAGATACGTCTAAAAAGGCAAATCATATTATTATTGGACCACAAACTTTTTTTTCAGCTGCTGTTCCACTAATTAATCATCGAGAAAAAACTTTATATGCTTCATTAGATAAAATTTATGAAGAATTTTCAGCTGGCAATAAAGATCCAATTGGGATTCGACATTTTTTACAGTGGACTCAAGAAAATTGGGAACAAAAACCAATGACAGTTTTCCTTCTTGGTGATGCTGATTTTGATTATCGTAATATTACAGGTAAATCAAAAATTGTAGTTCCAACAATTGAAGTTGGTACAAACTATACATATGCAACAGATGATCGCTTATCTGCTTTCAATGGAATAATTCCTGAAATGGCAACTGGACGCTTTCCAGCAAGAACTGAACAAGAAGTCTCAGACTTCATTGAAAAACTCATATCATTTGAGACAAATATGCCAACTGGCATTTGGAAACAAAGAGTAACACTAGTTGCTGATGATCCAGCAAGACCTGAAAGAGAGCCATATGAGTTATTTATTGGAAGAAGTCATACTAAAAACTCTGAAAGACTCGCAATGTCTATTCCAGATTATATGGATATAGAAAAATTATATTTGGTTGATTTTCCTGAAAAAAAAGATGCTTCTACATTTGGAGTAACTAAACCTGAAGCAACACAGGCTTTATTCAATCAATTATCTCAAGGTACAGCATTTATTAATTATATTGGCCATGGAAACCCAATCCAATGGGCACAAGAAAAACTCCTTATAATTAGTGACGAAAGAAATGATTTATCTTTAATCAAAACTAATATGAAATTACCTATTTGGATAGCTGGAACATGTAATTGGGGGCAATTTGATAATATTGATAGAGAATCGTTTGCAGAAAAATTAATTAGAACTCCAATGGACGGAGCATCCGCAATTATTACCACCAACAGAGGAATTACAGTATCAAGCAACATTCAATTTTTAGAAAAGATTTTCAATGAGATATTTAGAGGTGATTCTATAACGACAAAGAATTTGGGAACTGTTATACAATCAATAAAAACTGGTGGATCAGATGGAGAGATATTTCACCTTTTTGGTGATCCTGCTATGAGATTACCAATCCCAAAAAGTTTAATTAGCGATGGAAAGGTTTCGCCAGATACATTAGAGACTTTAGAAGTTGGGACTCTTATTGCCAAAAGCCCAATAGAGTCAGGTAGTGGTATTATAGTCTTTGAAGATGGACCTAGTGAAGTTACAAGGTCATTTAACTATGCTTCAAAGGAAGAAAAAATAACTTATTTGCAAAAAGGTCCTACATTATTTAATGGTTCCTTTACTTTTACGAACTCAACTTTTTCTCCTCAGTTTAGAGTTCCTAAAGATATTACCTACTCAAAAAATCCAGCTAAAGTGCGATTCACCATAAATGATGGTCTAAATGATGAAGCAATTGGATCAGTCTCTGAAATTTATCTTTCATTAGGTTCACCAAGCAATGATGTAGAAGGACCAATTATTACATTTGAATCTGAATCAGGGCTTTTACTAAAAGATGGAGATATCCTGCCTACAAATCAAAACCTTATAATCAGAGTTTCTGATCCAATGGGTATTAATCTTACTGGCGAAAAAGGCCATGAATTATTTATTAATAATTCTCTTACAGGAGAAACAATAAATGCAATTGATCAATTTGTATATGATGATAATAGTATCAATACTGGTACTATTATTTTCAATGTATCTTCTGATTTAGATAATTTATCATTAATTATTAGTGCTTGGGATAATGCGAACAATCCAACTGAGGCTGAAATCCAGTTAGTTTTAGTGAAATCAAATAAATTAGATATGCTACGTATTTTAAATTTCCCAAATCCATTTTCCAATGAAACTCAATTCACTTTCGAACTAACTAAAGATGCTAAAGTTTCAATTAATATCTACACAATTTCAGGAAGAAAAGTAAAATCTATCATTGAGCGTAATCAGAAACTAGGATTTAACAGAATATCATGGAATGGGCGTGATGAATATGGTAATTTATTAGCCAATGGGGTCTATTTGTACAAAATTAAAGCTGAAATTAATAATCAAAAAATTAATCATATCGGAAGGTTGGCAATCTATAGATGAATAAAATAATTGACTCTCCATTAATTCTTGCATCTAAATCGCCAAGAAGAAAAAAGCTACTTAAGCAAATTGACCTGACTTTCAAAGTTATACCAAGTGATGTAGATGAAAATTTAGACATAAAGTTATTTCCTCCAGATTTTGTATCCCACTATGCAAAAATGAAAGCAGAGAGTGTATCAAAAACTAATAAAGGTTGTTATGTAATTGGTGCTGATACAATTGTAGTTAACAATGAGAAAATTTTAGGTAAACCAAAAAATAAAGATGAGAGTTATCAAATGCTTTCATCACTTTCTGGAAAAACTCATAAAGTCTATACAGGGGTATCAATTCAGCATTATGATTATAAGATAGATAAAACATTTCATGAGGTCACAGATGTATCATTTAATACATTAAGTGATTTAGATATTTATTATTATATTGATAGATATAAGCCTTTCGATAAAGCAGGTAGCTACGGAATACAGGATTGGTTTTCTGCTCATGTCAATAAAATTAATGGCTGTTATTATAATGTCATGGGACTGCCATTAGCTTCTTTTTACCGTCATTTCTTTGCTTTAATGAAATAATTTTAATAAAAGAGTTTTTCAGTATCAAAACATGCACGTAAATTTTTTTTAGTATGTCTAACTATTTTAAAGAATTAAAAGAACTTCGCAAAGAAGCTGGTATTGATCTTGAAGAAATTCACAATCGAACAAAAATTAGCCTTCAAGCTTTAAGGTCAATTGAAAGTGGCGAACTCGGCCAACTTCCTCATACATATGTTCGTTTATTTGTTAGAGCTTATGCAAATGAAATAGGTGCAAATGAGAATGAAGCTCTTAATGCGTTAGATAAATTAATAGATAATCCATTAGTTATTAATAAAGAAGAAAAAAAACAACCTATTGACACAATAGAAATAAATCAAAACGCAAACAACAACTCTTCAGATCAAATTAAACAACCTTCAGTATTTGCAAAAAATATTAGAGTTGATATGCTTAAAGGGATTGCGCTTGTATGTACGCTCATATTCTCTATTTATATTATTAGACAAATCAATAAAGAAGAAGCTGCAAAATATCCAATATCTTACCCTAGTGAATTTGAAGAAGAAGGGCCAATAACTGATCAAATACTTCAAAATGATTTTGATTTATTTACAGAATCTGTTCAAATTATGGAAGAGGATTCTCCATTCACTTTAAAAATGGCTACGGTTGAAAGGGTTTGGTATAAAACTAAAATTGATAGCTTAAATTTTGTTGAAGATATATTGCCTTCTGGTGATAATCGACTTTATGAATTCTCTGACTCACTAAAAGTACTATTTAAATATTCAAAAGGATTAAACCTTTACTTGAATGGTTCTTCAATAAAATCTTTTAAATCTTCTTCTAATCCACTTCAGATAATCTTCTCTACAGTTAATAAAACTGTTACTACGCAGCAGTTCATTCCTAAGAACTAGCTCAATTCTTTAAAGTTTTTCTTTAGTTAAACTCTTCAAATCCATTATCAAGTGAGTATTTTTTTTATAATACTTATTGACATAGGTGGGGGATAATAGATACATTATGGGTAGTTGTGGGTAATTATACCTAAGAGTTTGGGCATGACAATAAATAAAAATACATTTACAGGCGAATATTCGTATTCAATAGATACTAAAGGTCGTATTAATATACCTGCCAAGTTTAGAAATGACCTTGCTAATGATAACGAAAAATCTTTTGTGATTACAAAAGGTATGGATTCTTGCGTTTATGCCTACCCTGCTATTGTTTGGCAAAGCATTGAAAATGAATTAAAAAAACTTTCATCTCTATCAAATGTAAATCGTTCATTTGTTAGGAATACTGTACGTTATGCTTCAATGGTTAAGTATGATAAGCAAGGCAGAATAGCCATTACTCCAAATTTAATAAATTACGCAAATTTAAATAAAGAAGCCTTAATCATAGGCATGGTAAATAAAATAGAGATTTGGAATCCTGATTTATTGGAAAAAGTTGACAATCTTTCTCAAAAAATTGACTCATCCCAAATTGATGAGCTTGCAAATAAAATTATCCTCTGATGATAGAATCAACATTACAGGAAAAGCATGTCAATCATATTCCTGTAATGTTGTCAGAAGTCCTTGAATATTTAAATCTTCAAAAACATGGCGTATATATAGATGGCACTATTGGTGCTGGAGGGCATGCCAAAAATATTCTTGGCTCTCCTTCCTTTTCAAGGAAAGTTATAGGACTTGATCGTGATGCGAAGGCACTAGAAATTTGCAAAAATCAATTTGGTGCTTCCGCACATCTTCTTACTACACATAGAACTTCATACCATAAATTTCCTGAAATCATGCATGAGCTTGGTATAAGCCTTGTTAATGGAATATTGCTAGATCTCGGACTTTCTTCTATGCAGCTTAATTCTAATAGTCGTGGTTTTGCTTTTGAGTCTAACGGTATTCTCGATATGCGCTTCAATAAAAGTTCTGGCCAAACTGCTTCTGATTTAATCAGAGAATCTACTGAGGAAGAGTTAGCAAACATTATATATAATTTTGGTGAAGAAAGACGTTCGAGAAAAATTGCTTATAATATTAAGACTATGAAAAAAATGACTGCAGTGGCTGATCTTAAAGAGGCTATTAGGCGGTCTACCCCTCCACATAAACGTAAAAAGTCTCTGGCGCGTGTATTCCAAGCCTTACGCATTGCTGTTAATAGTGAATTAGATAAACTGGAATTGTTCCTTAATTCCTTTATTGATTACTTAACAATTAATGGTCGTGTTGTAATTATCTCATACCATTCAATCGAAGATAGAATGGTCAAACATGCTTTTCGTACTTTGAAAAATGACCAGAGACTTAATCAATTAACTAAGAAGCCTCTAATTCCATCAAAAAAAGAGCAAGAGATAAACTCTCGTTCTAGAAGTGCTAAGCTTAGAGCTGCTGAGAGGATTATTTAATAATAATGATAAAAAGAAGACGAAGGTCAAAAAAAAATACTGAATTTTTACAAACCCTATTATTTTTTTTCACAACACTGCTGTCTATCTCGGGACTAATAATCTATCTTTGGGTCTACACGGAAATAGATGAAACAATGTTGGCAATTGAAGTTCAAAATCAAGTTACAAAAGAACTAGACAATTCTTTAAAAGAACTAAAAATGGAAGTCACTACTTTATCTCGCAGCGATAGAATATCTAGCGTTGCACGTAAAGAATTAAATATGGTTCCAGCTGAACCTGAGACGCTAATGATATTTATTAATGAAAACCAATTGAATACAACAAATTGACAAAAACATATTTAAAATTTCGATCTCGGGTTACTGTTTTATCTTGCTTATTGATTTTTGCTTGGGCTGGATTAACTGCAAGACTTTTTCAGATAATGATTATTGATAGTGATGAATATCGCAAGAAAGGGTTTAGTCAGAGTCAAAAAAATGAAAAGCTAATGGCTATTCGTGGAAATATTTATGATCGACATAACAAACTTCTTACTAACAATATTATTCACTATTCAATTGGCGCTCATCCTTCAAAAGTAAAGGATAAAATTAAGTTTGCACAAACAATTGCAAACGCTACACAGAGAGATCCTGATTATTACATTGATAAGCTAAATAATAAATCTGATTTTGTTTATCTTGATAGAAATTTGAGACTTTCTAAAGTAGAAAATATTTTAAATAAAAAAATACCTGGCTTAGTTATCGAAAGAAAGTCAAGAAGGTCCTACCCTCATAGCAATTTAGCTGCGCAAATCATTGGATTCACTGATGTTGATGACAAAGGGCTGATTGGAATTGAGAAAGAATACGAGAAACAACTTTCTGGAGAACCTGGATGGGTAGTTAAACAGGTGAACGGCAAAGGTCGCTCACAGTATAAAACAAGCTTTCCAATGAAGGATCCAATTGATGGAGCTAATATTCAGCTTACAATTGATTTAGAATATCAAAGTATTCTTCAAGAAGAATTGAATCGTAGAATGAAGGAGTCAAATGCAAAAGGCGCTATGGGAATACTTATGAACCCAC
>JAAZYT010000045.1 GCA_014239505.1 Fidelibacterota bacterium
ATAGCAATAATCTTAGCCTTCTTTATTTGAGCTTCTTTGAAAGAGGATAATGATTCTTCAGTATTCCCAGAATAAGATGAACAAATAACTAATGTTGAATTATCTACCCAATTTGGTAGTCTATAGCTTCGTGAAATATACATTGGGATTTTAAGTTCATTTTGTAAAAGGAGTCTAGCTACATCTCCTCCAATAGCTGAACCACCCATACCAGCTACAACAATATTTTTAATATTATTATATATATTTTTTAGTGATATAGCTTTACCTATTTTTTGTGCTTCGCGTATATGATCAGGAAAATCATAAATAGATTTATACATATTGCTTGGATCTATTGGATTATTTTCTAGCATTAAAATTTCCTTTTTAAAACCATAGAAGTAAAATTTTGTAAATACTGTTTATCTGCTTCTGGTGCAGATGCAAGGGCAGAATCAGCTTTATTAATATAATGTTTGACTACTTTTTCTACTTCAACCTTTAAATTATTTTTTTTAAAATAAGATTGATATTCTGAAAGTTTAGAGTGCTTTCTAATGAATTCACTCCATTTTTGTGAATTATTCTCTTTAGCTAAAATAGTGAGCGCAGTTTTTTTATTTTTATAAATATCACCACCTGGATTTTTTCCCATTGATGATTTATCACCAAAAACATCTAAAAGATCATCTTGAATTTGAAAAGCTAAACCAAGATTTAATCCAAACTTAAACAAACTATGTGCATTCTCTTTATTAACTCCTGAAAGTAGACCACCAAGCTCTGCACATAATCCTAAAAGAGCACCAGTTTTTTTACCTATCATAATTAGATATTGACCCATTATTATTGAATCATCATTTTCAAATTGCTTATCCATCCCTTGCCCTTCACAAATATTTAATGAAACTTCATTAAATCTTTGAGTAATTATTGATGGCAGACCAGTCAGTAAAAGCTGTGATAAAACAAAAATTGCATCACCCGTCAATATTGCTGTTGATACATCCCATTTTTTATGAACGGATTCTTGACCATGACGAAAATTAGCATTATCCATAATATCATCATGTACCAAAGTAAAATTATGAAGTAATTCAATAGCTAAACTAGTTTTCATCAAATCTTCAGGATCAGCCGAATAAGAATGACCTGCAAGATGAACTAAGATTGGTCTTAGTCTTTTACCTTTCCCTTTTATAACATATTGAACTGGATTATATAAATAATCTGGTGTGTTATCTAAAGGAATATTATTCAGGGCTTTTTCAATACCACTTTTTAAAAATGAAATATTTTTTTCAAACGAACTAGTGTTTTGCATCAATTTTAAGATTACCAATTTCTTGAAGTTTATTTAGAACTAAGGATTGAATTTCAAGCATTCTGTCATGTGTATTTGCTTCAAAACGACATACAATCACAGGTTGTGTATTTGATTGACGCACTAAACCCCAACCATCTCCAAATTTAATTCTAACACCATCAACAGTTATGCAATCATAGTTTTCTTTAAAATAACTAATTGCCTCTTCAGCAATTCTGAATTTTTCTTCATCCGAATCAGCTTCTAAACGCATTTCTGGTGTTGAATAAAATTTTGGCAATTCACTTTTAAGCTCTGATAAAGTCTTATCAGATTTTGATAGAGTTTGAATTATTCTAGCAGCTACATACAAAGCATCATCAAACCCATAATAGTCATCAGCAAAAAAAATGTGACCACTCATTTCACCACCTAGTTTACAATTGAGCTCAGCCATGCGTTGTTTAATAAGAGAGTGCCCTGTTTTCCACATTATTGGTTTACCACCATATTTAATAATCATCTCTTCTAATGCTTGTGAACACTTAACATCATAAAGAATTTCATCACCTTCTTGAATAACTTCTGGTAAAAAAAGTGCCATTAATTGATCTGCCCAGATGATATCACCAGTTTCATCAACTACACCAACTCTATCTGCATCTCCATCAAAAGCTATCCCAATATCATATTTACCACTTTTCATTTTATTTATTAAATCTTGAAGATTTTCTTTTACCGTTGGATCAGGATGATGATTTGGGAAAGTACCATCTACATCACAAAATAACTCTGTTAACTCAATATTAAAGTTTTTAAATATTTCAGGTGCACAAATAGCTCCAGCTGCATTACCACAATCCATTACTACTTTAATAGTTTTATTAATATTAATTTTTGATAACAACATTTTTTTATAGTCACTTAAAATATCATAGGATGCTTCAAATCCTTCACCTTTTTCAAAATCTTTATTTTCTATAATTGTTCTTAATTCTTGAATTGATTCCCCAAAAACAGCTTTTTTATTGCGTGACATTTTAAAACCATTAAATTCTGGTGGATTATGGCTTCCAGTAATTTGAACTGCTCCAGCGACATCTAATTTATACATTGAATAATAATTTGCTGGGGTTGGTAAAATACCAATATTAATAACATCTATTCCTGTACTTAATGCCCCATTCTTAAATTGTTGAATTAACATTGGTGTTGTTAAACGAATATCTCCACTCAGAGCTATTTCTTTTCCTCCTCCTCTTTTAATAAAAGTACCAAAAGCTTTACCTAAGTTTTCAACTACATCTGCAGGAAAATCATCAGCAACTTTACCTCGAATATCATACTCTCGAAAAATATATTTATTTAATGACATAATTACAATTTAGTTAGTTTAAAACAACGGTAAAATTAAGTATAAATCAGCTAGTCTTAAACTAATCAATAAAACTATTCATCATTCTTTGGCTTTTTTCGTAATGCCTTTTTTTGAGAATGTATTTTTTTTGATTGAACTCTTTTAATTCTAGATGAAAAAGTTGCTTTTGTTGGAATTCTTTTTTTTGGTTTTTTATTTAATTCAATGAGTTTTTTATGTAATCTTTTAACTGCAATCTCTTTATTGCGATATTGACTTCTTTCATCTTGACAAGATATAATAATTCCTGATGGATAATGCGTTAAACGTATTGCGCTCTCTACTTTATTTACATGTTGACCTCCTTTACCAGAAGCACGAAATGTGTCAATACGACATTCTTTCAATAGATTCTCAATTGAAGGAACTTTACTCATGATAATACTTTTCTTAAGAATCCCTTATTATTTTTTAATCTCATGATAGCTTCGTCTTTTGAGCAACTGTATTTAATCATAACTATAGCAGTTTTTACAGATTTGTCAGCATCTAATAATTTAGAATTTGCTAGTTCGTAATGGACTCCAGTCAGTTGAACAATTATACGAGTTCCTCTATCAATTAGTTTATCATTTACTGCCATCAGATCAATCATTAAATTATCATATACTTTACCTAATTGAATCATTGTAGCAGTTGAAATCATATTCAATACCATTTTTGTTGCAGTTCCTGCTTTCATTCTAGTAGAGCCTGTTATTACTTCTGGACCAGTGTTAATCTTTATAATAATATCTGAATTAACTGAAAGAAAAGGTTCTTTATTACATATTAAATATACTGTTTTAGCACCAATAGACTTACCATAGTCAAGAGATGATTTTACATATTTAGCGGCTCCACTTGCACTAATTCCAATTAATACATCATTAGCTTTTAATTTTACTGATTTCAAATCATCAATTGCTGTTTCTGGTTGATCTTCTATCCCTTCAATTGATTGACGAAGTGCTTTGTCACCTCCTGCTATAATTCCATTAAAAAAATAAATTGGAGCAGAAAAAGTTGGTGGAATCTCTGAAGCATCAAGAACTCCTAGCCTACCTGAAGTTCCAGCACCAACATAATATATTCGATGTCCATTTCTTATGGCATCTCTTGCAATCAGAATTGTCTGTTCAATTTCAGGAATTGCTTC
>JAAZYT010000192.1 GCA_014239505.1 Fidelibacterota bacterium
AATTTGAGAATCAAAAACCATAAATAATGCATAGCTTCCTTGATTATTACCTCGATCAGATTTAGCAACATATTCAGTTAATCCAGGTATAGTTCCTTCGTGAGCTGGATTAAATACTTCATATGCAAATTTTTCAAATTCCGCAGTATCTACCTCAGCGTCCAATTCTAGAAAACGAACCGCAATTACTTTCCCTTTACCTGTATGAGATGACTGTGAAAAAGTTACTGTTGTAAAACATATAATTATGATTAATAGCAAGTTTTTAATATTTTTATTCATTATCTCTCCTTTAATTAATTAGTTGTTGGTCATTTAGTTAAAATTTTTTAAGACAGTATTTAAGCCTTGTACCCCCGACTGGAGTCGAACCAGTATCTAATCCTTAGGAGGGATTTATTCTATCCATTGAACTACAGGGGCAAAATTAACTAAAGATTTATTTTATATTTTTTTCTCATCTTTAAGATCTCTGGTCATCAACTCAATTACCTTACTTTTTGGATCTTTATCATTAAATAGAATATCATATACACCTTCACAAATCGGCATATCAATTTGGTGTTTTTTTGATAAATCATAAACCGATTTAGTTGTTTTAACTCCCTCTGCAACCATATCCATTTGATTTAATATTTCTTTTAATTTTTTACCTTTTCCTATTTCTTCACCTACAAACCTATTTCTACTATGTTTACTTAAGCAAGTTGCAATTAGATCACCAACACCACTTAGGCCATTGAATGTATCGGCATTAGCCCCCATAGTAACGCCTAAATGTGTAATCTCCGCTATTCCACGTGTAAGTAGTGCAGCTTTGGTATTATCACCAAAACCAATGCCATCACATATTCCTGTTGCTATGGCAATAACATTTTTTAAGGAACCTCCTAATTCTACACCATAAATATCTTTATTTGTGTAAACACGTAATTGGCTTGAAGAAAATATCTTTTGTACATAAGATGCTGAAGTATTACTTGTTGAAGCAGAAACTAATGTAGTCGGATGCTTTGCAATAACTTCTTCTGCGTGACTTGGTCCGTAAAGTGTTACAATTTTTGATAAATCTTTACTTGTAATCTCACAAATAACTTCGCTCATAGTTTTCAATGAATCATTTTCTATCCCTTTTGAAACATTTACAATAATTGTATCATTAGATAATTTATTAGAAACTTTAGCCATTGTCTGTCTAACGCTGTGTGAAGGAACAGCAATAACTATACATTTTGTATTGGCAACTAAATTATCAAGATTACTATCAAAGGTTATATTCTTATGAAATTGAAATCCATTAAGATTTGGATGTTTGCGAAAAGAAGTCATGTACGAAACAGCTTTTTCCTTATAATGCCAAGCCAAAACATTATGGCCATTTTCAGCAAGTATCTGAGCTAATGCACTACCCCAAGTACCGCAACCTAATAACGATATGTTGTCCACAGTTAGTCAGTATACATAGATTCAATAACTAATGACCAATTTTCAGTTATTTGTTTACGTCTTATTTTAAGAGTTGGCGTTAACTCTCCGTCGTCAATAGTGAAATCTCTGGGTAAGATTGAAAACTTTTTAATTTGCTCTGGGTTTGAGAATTTACCATTAAGCTCAATAACAGACTTTTCAATATCATTGAATATATCTTTATTATCAGTAAAGTTCTCTAACTTCTCTCCATTTTCCTCTAATAAATTTATTTGAGCTCCTGGGTCTTTAGGAATCTTATGAGGTTCTATGCCTACTTTATCTCTAAGAATTACTCCTAAATCTAAAGTAATCAAAGCGGAGCAGTATTTTCTCCCATCACCTACAAGAAAACACTGAGAAACAATATTTATTGATTTCATAGTTTCTTCAATAACTAAAGGTGCAATATTTTTTCCACCTGAGCTTACGTATATCTCTTTTTTTCTACCCGTTATTGATAAATACCCATCCGAATCGATTTTTCCTATATCTCCAGTATGTAACCAGCCATCTCTTAGATCTTCATTCGTCGCTTCTAGGTTATTAAAATAACCTTTCATAACATGTTTTCCTTTAATGAGTATTTCTCCATCATCTGAAATTCTAATTTCACTACCTTTTTGAGGTAGACCTACAGTACCAATTTTATTATGTCCATCATGATTAGATGAAGCTACAGCAGCATTTTCTGTCATTCCATAACCTTCATAAAGTGGAATTCCAAGATTATGAAAAAGTTTTAATATGTCTGGATTTATTGGAGCTGCGCCAGTAGCTGCATAGCGAACATTAACAAGACCTACAGCTTCTTTTAATTTCTTTTTAAAAACGTTTGACAAGCCAGGTATTTTTAAACCTATTTTTAATACTGCCTTACTATCTATAGCTGCTTTTAAGTTTGAATATATTTTTTCATAAATTCTAGGAACACCAATAAATAGGTGAGGTTTTACCTCTTTAGCATAATCAACTACATTCAATGGATTATCAACGATATGTAGATGTAAAGCATCTTTAATCCATGTATGGTTATCTACTAATTGACCAAAAACATGCGCCAAAGGAAGCCATGAAACATATTTTTCACCTTGATCAAATTTTAAAATATCATTAAGAGCTTCAAGTTGAAACTCCCAATTGCCATGAGTTAACTCAACACCTTTTGGATTGCCAGTTGTTCCAGATGTATATATAAGCGCTGAAGTATCTTCACTACTTAAGTCATTTAATCTAGATTGGACATCTTCATCCTTTATAGTTTTACCATATGAAATGAATTCATCCCATGTTATTATTTTTTCATGAGTTATGGGCTCTATATCCTTCATCAAAACAACTTTTTCAATATTTTCTAAAGAATCTAAAATTGGGAGTATACGATTAATTGGCATTCTTTCTTTTTCGCCATTATCGCTAGGATTATGTCCAACAAAAACAATTTTAGAGCATGAGTTACTTACAATCCAATCAACTTCTTCTGGAGAACAAGTATGATAAACACCAACAGATACAGACCTAATTAATTGCGTTGCTGCATAGATATATGACCATTCTTTTCGATTATAACTGTATATACTAATCTTATCATTCGGGTTTATTCCTAGATTGATTAAAGACTTAGAAATTTTAAATACATTATCTTTTAAATCATTCCAGTTATCAGTTTGCCAATTATTATTAGAATCTTTTATTGATAAAGCAGGTTCATTAGGAAATTTATCTGCATTATTAAGTAATATTTTTGGTGTTAACATAATATTTAACCTTATTTACATGTTATCATGAAGTTCATAATAATTAGTAAGTACTTATTATTATACAAAGAATATAGTTTCAATTAACACATAATACAATTCTATGACCTTGACTTAAAAATATATAAACTTTTAAATTCAAGTAAGCCGGGGTGGCGGAATTGGTAGACGCGCGCGACTCAAACTCGCGTATCGAAAGGTGTGGGGGTTCGAGTCCCCCCTCCGGCACAACTTCTGCTTAATTGTAATAAAAAATACCTTGCATCATGTTTATTAAACTTTTACTTTAAGATATCAAGGTGCTGGCTTGGTACCTTTGGTATGTGGAAGGGGTAGATGTTCATTTAGTTCCGAGGTCTTTGTGAACTCTACCCCATTTCTTTTAATTTTAAAGTCATCTATTA
>JAAZYT010000194.1 GCA_014239505.1 Fidelibacterota bacterium
ATTGGAATAAGATGATAACCTTCAAATGACTGAAATTTAGGACGAACAACTGGACCATCTACTCTGTCACCTCGTAAAGGATTTGGCCTATCTAATATCATTACAGGTGTGCTCCACTCACTTGCAACTTCTAATATTTTTGTCATTGTAGCTACATATGTTGAAAAACGTACTCCTGTATCTTGAATATCAATTAATATAAGGTCTAATCCTCGCATAGCCCATTCAGGAGGTTTTACATTTCTACCAAAAACCTCAACAATTCGAGCGTTGTAAATTGGATCATATTTTTGATCACCTTGCATTTTAAATTGATTTTTTTGCTCAGCAAATAATCCATATTGTGGCGTAAAAATAATTTTAACATCTATTTTTGAATGAGTTTTCATCAAATCGAGCAAATGTTCACCTTTACGATTAATTGCAGTTTGATTTGTAAAAACGGCTATTGTTTTTCCATAAAGTGGCTTGAAATCCATCTGTTCTAATACATCTAATCCATAAAAAATAGATGGATGGAATGAAAGGTCTGGTACAGGCATAACAATGCTATGCTTGAATTGTTGACCAAACAATGCTGAAAAACAAATTAATGCTTTTAAAAAAGTACTTATTATTATATTACCTTTTATCATCATCGTAGAAATCTAATATGATTTATTCAAATTACCCGTGATAGATTCTTTGAGTTCTTCCTCCAATCGCAGTTGAAAGCACATATGGTGTAGTTTGAATTGAGTTAGCAATTGTTTCAAAACGAATTTCATTATTACCATCTCTACCTATGATAAGTACTTTATCATCAATTTTTGGGATATCATCACCAAAGTCTACCATAAATTGATCCATACAAATCCTACCAGCAATTCTGTATTGTTTACCATTATAATATATATATCCATTTTTAAACCATGATCTTGGAAGACCATCAGCAAATCCACATTGAATAACGGCAATATTAGTCTTTGAATTAGTTTTGTATACACCTCCATAGCTAACATATGTATTTTTAGCAACTGACCTTATACTAACAATCGGTGCTACAAAATTCATCACAGGTTGAACAAATAATGATGTTTGAATCTCATTGCTTGGTAAAGCACCATAAAGAAGCATTCCGACTCTAGTTATATTGCAATAACTTTGATCAATATTTAAAGCAGCACCACTATTTGAAAAATGAATATCATTAACCTGATAATCTAATTGATCAGCTAAGTTTAAAATAAATTTAAATTTCTTTTCTTGTTCAAATGCATATGAAAGATCTCCTTCATCTGCTGTTGCAAAATGTGAATATATTCCTTCACATTTTATTTCAGGGTTTTCTATTAATAATTGCAATACTTCTTTAAACTCATCAATTTCTAAACCCAATCGTGTCATTCCTGTGTCTACTTTAATATGTATTCTAGGAACTTTACTTTTTCTTTTATAAAAAATAATTAAAGCATCTAAATGAGATTTATCTGAAATATTTAATATTAAATTATTTTTAACTGCATCATTTATTGTAGTAGGGTCAAGAGCACTAAATACTAAAATATCTGATTTAAGACCTGCATTCCGAAGCTCTATTCCTTCTTCAATTGAAAAAACTCCAAAAAAATCACAACCATGATTTTCTAAAGCTATCGAGCATGGTATACTACCATGCCCATATCCATTAGCTTTAACAACCGCCATAATTCTTTTGCCATTTAAATGATTTTTAACTGTATCATAATTTGTCTTTAAATGACTAAGGTTAATTATTGCTTCTGGGCCCCTCATATAAATGATTAAAATCGATATTCTTTTAATAAAAATGATTTTAAAGTTTCAAAATCTGAAAATATTTTTGTACTACAAGCCATAATCCATCCACTTAAATCAGCCTCAGGTAACTTGTTTACTAAATAAATAGGTTTATTGCATTCATAAGCGATAGTTACTTCCGCATGAGTGCCTGCTCCTTTGAGTACACTTTCATCCCACAAACAAATAATATAATCACATTTATTTCTTACAATTTCTATATCTCTATCAACACAAATTCTAATAAAATTTAAATATTTATCAATATTGCTAACTTTCCAATCTCTGTAAGATTCAGCGCCATAACTCTTCATTAAATTTTCTGATTCAATGACAGGGTTAAAGACTTTATGCTCAATATTACTTTCTAACCAGAGTGTTAAGTCATTTCTCCAACCAGCACCCTCATCATTAGAAAACTCCATCGCTCCAGATAGATAACCAATCATTGTTTTAATTTTCTTTTTAGCAAATTTCCATTTAATAAAGTCCAAAATAAAGCGACCAAAATAGGTATGCTTATTAATTTCCAATCAAAATTATTAAAAAATAAAATATTTCTAAGTTCTGATAATATAATACTTAAAGGATTGAAAGATAAAATGAGACCCATATTATGAGGAAATAAATCAAATTCTATTATAAAACCATTACCAAAAATGATGAAAAAGAATAATATAATTGAAAAGGATAAAAAAGAAAATATACGATCAGATATTATTGAAAAAGTCACTATAATATTCGCAAGCAAAAAAGTATAAATGAAAGTAAAAATTGGTGTGAATAAAAATACAGTCCAATGAAGTGGCGAAATCATTATTATTTTTAATGTTATCATAGTAATAATAACATAAAAAAAAGATTCAATTATTGAAGTAATTATAAAACCAACAATTAAGTGAGTTTTCTTAAAAGGGGCTATCGTTATTGATAAAAATGATATTTTATGAATTATTAAATCAAAAAAATCTCTATAAATAATTGCAAATGTTGATGTTGATGCTATTAAAAATATAACTGCAGGAAAAAC
>JAAZYT010000195.1 GCA_014239505.1 Fidelibacterota bacterium
AATATCTTGAAGTGATTGAGAATAGGAAAATGAGAAGCCTAGTATCATTACTATTAATATTTTATTATAGAATGATCGATTAAGTGAGCGTTTGGGATTATTCATTATTAATTCCTCTTCTAATACTAGTTATTATAAATTTTTCTCGTTTTTTTCAAAAAATAAATTAAAAATTGAATCAGTTTCTGATAAAATAATTTTGGTATCGTTAAGACGTGCTAAATAGTTTCGTTTGCGAAAATCATGGTATAATAATAAACCATTATGGAATCTATTTCCAAAAAAATATTTTTTAATTGATGCAGTGTCAATATTGGCGGCATTATAACCTGGTTTAAAAAACTCTAAAGCGTGTTCCCGGTCAAAAGCTTCAGAACGTTGATCAATTAAATCTCCATTCAGTACTAATCGTTTATAATAGTGTTCATATAATTTTGAAACTTTTTGAGTGATTTCATCTTCTGTCGACATATTAAATCTTCCACTAGTGACCGATGAAGAATATGCAGATATATTTCCAAAGAATGTTGGGGCAACCAAATTTGTAATAATTGAAACTACAGTATCAAAATCAAATTTCTCTTTTCTATCTAAAACTTTCATTAGATAAAGTTCAGTGTCTAAAAGTTCATTAGTTCTAGTTATAAGAGTATCTATAAGTAAGATATCTTCCTTTATTTCTGAATGAATTTTCTTATAATCATCCATTAACCTAACTCTTATCTCTTTCTCTTCTTGATAATCATCCACCCACAAAGAAAGCGCTATGCCAAGAAAAACTGCTAAAAATTCTATCCCACCTCTTGCTAAAATATTTTTCATTTCTATTATCTGTTTTTACTCAAAATATTCACTACTTCTTTTTGGTAATAGTTAGCTGTATGCATTGTACAACTGTTACCACTAAGATGAGCGATTAGTTGATTCTTGATTCTCAAACCATAATATTCTTCAAGTAAATACCGATAGAATGATAATTGAATTGAATAATGAACATATTTACAATCCATTAAATGGCTCGTAATTGGATGTGTCCCCATTTTTCCACCGTATGAAGTTTTATCAATAGATTTTGACGTTTTCCAATCAATGATCTCATAATTTTTTGTTGATTGATTGTATAGCAAGATATCAATGCTCCCTGCAATTTTTAATTCTTTACTATAAACTATGACTTCTGGATAAATTTTTAAGTCAGGATTCGTATCGAATTGTTCCAACCATTTAATTGCAGCAAAAGACTCAATTGCCTCAGGCTTTGAATTTTCATTAAGGTATAATTCGATTTCATTATGAACTTTTGTTCCATAATCTCTCGCTGCATCCCAATTAGCAATTAACTCATTGGGGTCCTTACCCATATATTTTGGACTGGTTGTTACAAGTCTATTAGCTACATCATGTTTTACAAATGGTTCAAAGTAATTACTTATTACACCTGTAACACTTTTAAATTCAAAATTAGGGTCTTCTTCTAAAACATATCTATGACCCGGCTCTTCAAGACTAATTTTTTGATCAATAAAATTTTGCATATAAACTTTTGTTTGTCATTTATCAATTAATGAATCAATGTTATTACATTAAGAGAGTAAATGATTGTTTAGAATCCTATTATTTGCCTGTAGACTTCTCTCCATTCAAGCATCTCTCCCTTTTCGGATTTATCCCATGATTCATCTATTATGGCAGTGCCAAATAAATGATCCCATATAGAAAAAATATTTCCAAAATTATTTCCAGCTACTTGTTCATCATTTACGTGATGAAGTCTATGAAATCTAGGCGTGATAATAAAATAAGAAAGAAAATTATCTACCCTCAATTTAAGATTAGCATGAATCCAAAAGTTAACAATTATTAGGAGAATGCTTGCAATTAAGAGTTCTTTGTATCCCACCTCAAATATTTGAAACCCAACTAAATAAGGTATACGAATAATCAATGAATTCAAAAAAGAAGTTCTTAATCCTGAAAACCAGTATATCTTTACTATCGAGTGATGAAATCGATGTGTATTCCAAAAGAAGGGTAAATGCATCATCCTATGCACTAGATAATAACCAAAGTCTCCAACCACTAAGGCTAAAACTAAACGCATCCATGGTGGCCATGAATTAATATTACCACCTAAGCCAACAAAACTATGAATAAAGGAGACAATCTTCTCATTGAGTAAATGGTCCATTATAAAAAACACTAATAGAGTTGAAGTTGTAATAACAATAAAATCAAATTTTATCGTAGAAATTCGTTTAATGTTTTCTAGTGGATACTTATTCTCAAGGAAATGAATTGTTAACGCTATTAACAAAACAAATATTGCATAAATAATCAAATTTAGACTCATATAAATCTATTTCTCACCAAATCTATTAAATAATATTTTACTGCTCTTTTATAATTATATAATCTCTAAAATAATTTACTTATAAAACAAATAAAGCCAAACATGCTAAACAATCCATATTAAACAGCCAACCTTGTTATTCAACTTCAAAGTTTAGCATGCTTGACTTTAATCATCATATGTAATTCAAATACGCTTATTATCTATTTTAGTTGCAATTTGAAGCTGTGAATAGATCACAACACCTAAGGCAGCCAATAATAAAATATATTCAAATTTTTCCATGATATATTCCATATCTACTCTTCTCCTTTCTTTCCTTTCAGAGTGGTATTTAAGACGATATTTACATTGCCTGAATCTGGTTGTAGTATATTATCTTTGGTTAACTCTTCAGCATAACTTGTCGTATAAGTAGTGCCATTCCAGGTAAATAATGATCCAGATCCGAATTCTGTTCTGGCCATGGCAAATGCTTGTCCAAAAGTCATTCGTTTTGGCATTAATGGAATTAGACTTTCTTCATCTTTTTCTAATTCAATTTTCTCTTCAACTAATTCTACTTCTGGCATTACTGGATCAATGAAAACTAATTCTTCCATTGAAATTTCTGGAATAGATGTTATGTTATCATTTTCAGCATTTGGTTTCATTGTGTTGGTTTTAATAATCACAGCAGTAAATGCAATAGCTGCTAATGCAACTGCTGAAATTGTTTCTTTTTTGTTTTTAAGCATATTGATATCCTTATTTTTTTGTAAAAAAAAAGGAGGCTACGCCTCATGCGTAAACCTCCTTAGTTCAATATATAATATGCTTATATGTTATATAAGTTCCATTTATGGCACTTATGCGTTTATTTGAGCAATACCATCTTCCTTGTTTTAATAAACTGATTTGCTTGAAGTTGGTATAAGTAAACACCTGCACCAACAGGATCTCCATAATCATTCCTTGCATTCCATTTGACTGAATGGTAACCTGCAGGAGTATTGTTCAAATTAAATGTTCTTACCTTTTGCCCAAGCATATTGAATATAGTAACGGTTATATCACTTACTTCAGGTACATCAAAACGAAGTGTCGTCGTTGGGTTAAATGGATTAGGATAGTTTTCATGTAAGGTGAATTCATTTGGAACACCTTCCATATCTAGTGCTAAATAGTCATAACGGTTAACAAAAATACTTCTATCATCTCCCGTTATTTTTACCGTATCTATACCATCTGTGGCTATTACACTAAACTTAACTAAAACTCTTGGAAGCATAGGAAAAGGTTCAAAGGCATTTTCTAAAAGTTCCTGATAAGTAAGAGAAACTAATATACTAGTCGTATCATACATCTCTTCTTTTGGTGAGTAAAGACCTATTTGAGCATATATAAGATAATCTATAGTATCACCATCCACATCCGTACTTTCTAACCATTGCAAATCATAAGTTTCAGCAAGGTTGGATTCATTAATATTAATTGTATCAAAAGCTACATTGCTAGTCACCCATTCAAAAGCACTAGGTGCATCTTGCACTGGAGTAACTGTTAAATCAAATGAAGTAGAATCCTTATAAGTCCCATCTGAAACATATGCTTTTATAGACGCAACACCATTCCAGTTCGCTTTTGGAGTGATGGTTAG
>JAAZYT010000150.1 GCA_014239505.1 Fidelibacterota bacterium
ATAAAATAAAAGTGGTGGCTCGGGACGGAATCGAACCGCCGACACAAGGATTTTCAGTCCTCTGCTCTACCGACTGAGCTACCGAGCCTACACTAATAATTATTATATAAATTAGGTCGAAAAATTAGTCGGGCTTAGCGTGGAATTCCAAGCGGTATTCCACCAAATTTAGATTTAAAATAAATAAGATACATTTATGAGCAAGCGCCCTGTACTTACCTCTTCTAATGTTCCTGATGGAGTAAATAAATCTGATGATCTCTTCTCATAATTTCTAATTATATATGCCATATCTAGCATCATAGCTTGATAGAAAGGTATTCCTAATCCTAAAGAAAGAAAACTTTGATCAGCTTTACTATTACCTTCTGGTGAAGGTAATAAGCCACCACCTGCACGAAAGGTCATTCCAAAAGTATCTGAAAATTCCCATAGATATTCTGCCCCTGCTCTAAATTGAACAACAGGCCGATACAAAAAATTAATATTTTTATTCTCTTCTTCAAACATTAAGTACTCATCAGATCCATGATCAATATTATTAAGATTAAATTGTGTATCTCCCCAATTTTTATATCTTATACTTGTTGAAAGAGCTAAGTTATCAGCAGTAACAGCTATTCCTAGATCTAGAATTATTGGCATTACTAATTCATAATCATATCGTCCAAATTCAGTAACATCACTCACATCTCCATTATCAAAAAGTAAAACTTCACTTGAAGCATGGTTTTCTTTTACTTTCAAAGTATATGGTAAAGAAAACGCCATTCCAATCTGGAACCATTCGTTTGCTGAAGTTTTAAATCCAGCTCGTAAATTCCATCCTGAAGTTTTTGTAATTAGAGATTGGACCAGATCATATTGATTAAAATCTATAGGAAATTCCTTATAGGTATTTTGCAAATCTTCTTGGCTGAAACTAAATTCATAATCTTCTCTTCCACTAAGCCGTGATATAGAGAGTCCAAAAGATGAGACTGGAGAAATAGCAACTCCAAATGAAAAAGTTAGCTGCTCAAGGCCACCGCTACTTAAAACTCTTTCACTTCTTTGAACATTTTTTGAAAATAAATAATACTTTTCTATCCCATCAACAGTTATTGGAAAGCCAAGATCATTATCACGTAAGCTAAACCCTGAGAATGACATTAAACCGTCATAACTGATTATACGATTATATCCAACTCCTACAACCAAACTTCCTCTGACTGTTGGAATGGGGTAAATAATTCCTACACCATTTACTTCTATAGATCTAAGTAGAGGATTATTTTTTCTTTCTTTTATGTACGTTGTTTCATTATTATAAAATAAGCTATTACTCTCAAAGTAAATAGCTCCGTTACTCATTCCAGCTAAACCTGCTGGATTCCAATACATTCCAGAGGCATCATTCCCTAGCGCAGTATATGCTCCCCCTAAAGCAAGAGATCGTGCACCAAACCCTATTTCATCTTCCATAAGATGAATAGCTTCAGATGCAGTCTGAGCATTAATTGAGATGAAAATAAAAAGTGAAATTATGGAACGGTTCATGCGATGCATGATGATTCCTAGAATATTAAATTAATTTCGGCGCGTAGCTCGGCGACCACTGCTTGAGCTAGATGATGATGAGCTAGATGATGATGAGCTGCTTGATGAATAAGAGCCTGAAGAGCGATTCGATGAGACTGAAGAGCTATTTCTATTACTTGAATTATTTTGACTACCAGAAGATCTTGGAGAACTACGAGTTACATTAAGATTAGTCCCAAATTGACTAGTTCTATTTTTATTAAAATCTCGCAAAGCTCGTGCGTCTCCAACTGGAATAAACATGGCATAACCACCTAAATTATAACTATATCCAAACATATTACTGCCATAACCATATCTATATCCATCGCCATATCCACCATATCCACCATATCCATAATTATAATAATTATTAAAACCATAAGGATTCATAAAGCCCATAAAACCACCACCGTATGGATTGAATCTTCTTTGCATTGTAGAGTAACCTAAAGGCATAGATCCTTGGTCTTGCGCATAGATATCTAATCCTGGACGACCATGAGCTCTTGAATAAGTTTCGAAATATTGATCTTCTTCTTGTTCAATCTCAGGTTCAGGATAAAACATAGATAATTGCGTATAGCATCCTTGCAAGAATAGTGCAAAAGATAATGAAACGCCAATTAGTACGGTTTTTCTAAACATAACTGCTAATATTACGTTATAATTAGGAATAAAACAAACCAAGGGGACTACTTTTTAATACCTACAAGGTTGAACATAAAAGCATATTCCAATGCAACTTCACGATAACGACGAAATCGACCAGATTTTCCACCATGACCAGCATCCATATTCATATGTAAGTAAAGATTGTTAGGACCCTGCCAATTCTCTCTAAGCTTAGCAACATATTTAAGAGGTTCCCAATATTGAACTTGAGAATCAAAAAAACCTGAGGTAACTAATATATTTGGATAATTTTGCTTTTTAATTTGATCGTAGGGAGAATAAGAAAGCATATAATCGTAGTATTTTTTAATGCGAGGGTCTCCCCATTCATCCCATTCTCCTGAAGTGAGTGGAATCGTAGGGTCTAGCATTGTTGTTACAACATCAACAAAGGGAACTGCAGCAATTGCGCCCTTCCACATCTGTGGTTCCATATTAATTACTGCTCCAATTAATAGGCCACCAGCGCTTCCACCTTCTGCAAAAAGATGATCTTCATTAGTGAGTCCATTTTTAATTAAATATTTACCTGCAGTTATAAAATCTGTAAAAGTATTTTTCTTATTTAGCATTTTTCCATCATCGTAGGATTGACGTCCATAAATCTGACTCCCACGAACATGTGCAATTGCATAAATAAAGCCCCGATCTAATAAACTCAAACGCGTAGAGCTAAAATAAGGATCTCGAGTTGAGCCATAAGAACCATAAGCATAAAGTAATAAATTCTGTGGATTATCTGGAACACCGTGATTGTTAAAGGTTGGATCATTTTTTAAATCTTTTTTATATACTAAAGAAATCGGCACAGGTTTTCCATCTGATGCAATTGCATATCTCCGTTCTGCATGATATTTAGTTTGATCATAGCCTCCGATGACCTTGTCTTGCTTCATAAGAGTTAATTTTCCACTATCCATATTATAATCGTATATAGAACCCGGTGTTACCATTGAAGTAAAAGAATACCTAAGGATGTTCGTATTAAATTCTTCATTTACTGAAATTCTAGCAGTGAAAGTTACTTGACCAAAATCAATATATTCATCCTTCCCTGAATGCTGATGAATTATCCGCAATCCTCTTAAACCATCTTTCCTCTCATTTAGAACAAGATGATCTTTAAAAATTTCCATACTTAAAAGATGAACATCGCTTTTATGAGGAAGCACTTCCTTCCAATTTGTCCTTTCTGTTGCATCTTCAGAGGTTTCCATTAAACGGTTATTCTTAGCTTTCCAATTTGTGATAATAAGAAACTTGTCCTGATAATGCTCAATTGAGTATTCATGTTCTTTTCTTCTAGATGTAAAATTTTTAAACTTACCATCTGGATTGTTTGCATTTAAAATTTGATAGTCACTAACTAAAGTATTTGAGTGATAAATAATTATAAACTCTCCCGATTTAGATCGATAAACACCATTATAAAAAGTGTCATCTTTCTCATGGTATATCATTTCATCAAGATTACTTGAACCAATCTTATGTCTCCATATCTTTTCCCCCAGCAAGGTTGTTTCATTCTTTGAAGTATAGAAAACGGTTATATTATCATTTGCCCAAGCAACACTGCCTGAACTATTAGAAATCGTACTATTTAATAATTCACCAGTTTCAAGATTCTTAAAATATATTTCATAGATTCTTCTACCTAAAGTGTCTACACCATAAGCAATCCACTTATTATCTGGGCTTATTGATCGACCTCCTATAGCAAAATAATTATGTCCTTCAGCTAGAATATTTTCATCAAGAATTATTTCCTCAACACTATCTAAAGAACCTTTTTTTCTACAGTGTATTCTATATTCTTTTTCAGATTCATAACGACTGTAGTAATAATAACCATTCTTAAAATAAGGAACTGATTCGTCATTTTCTTCTATTCTTCCAATAATTTCATTAAAGAGATTCTCTTGGAGTTTTTTAGTTTGAGCTAGACTTGTTTGAGTATATTTATTCTCTAAATCAATATATTCGACAACTTTATTAGTTTGAGAATCAAATTCTTCAGCATTTTTTTGTTTATCTGATAGTCTCATCCAATAATAGTCATCAATTCTTGTATCTCCATGGACTGTCATCTTGTACGGTTGCTTTTCAGCTTCAGGAATTTTTATATTTTTCATACACCCACCAATTATGATTAATAATATTAAGTTTAAGTTTTTCATATTTTTGAATCCATAATAATTAATTTTTTTCCAAAAACTAACCATAAAGCACCAAGTATTAGCCCTAGGCCTTCCCGTTGATATTCCCATAAGTTTACCATTTGATTATCAAATTGTTTAGGCATTACAGAGTTTAATAGCCCAAAAACAATAAATAACCCAATTATAGAAATTAGTATAGCAAAAAAATATATTAGTTTTTGATCAATTTTTTTTACCCAAGGTAGACAACCTATAATAATATATGTGAATACCCATATTATACCATCAGGATCATTAATGTTAACAATTGCAAAAGCAAAAAAAATAATTGTAATAAGAAATGGAACTCTCTTTTTTAATAAGTTACCAACCAATACCATAATCCTCACCATGATTTGATGAGCCCCCCCACATTGTACCATGTACTCTGTCAAACCAAATAGCATTTATTGGGCCTGAGGTTAATGAGCGAGTAACAACATTATAACCCATTTTCCTTAAATCTTTCTTAACCCAAGGAGGAGTGTCTTCTTGGACAACAATCCTGCCCGCTTCTTTACTATGTGATCCAAATGAGCTATACATTTGATAGCTATTAATATTTGGTGCCTCTGCTGCTTCTTGAACATTCATATCAAATTCCACCATATTTAAAAAGAACTGAAGCAAGTTTTGATCTTGAGTGTCACCCCCTTGAACTGCAAATGAAACAAATGGCTCACCATTTTTAATTGCCATTGCAGGAGTTAGTGTTGCTCGAGGTCTTTTTCCTGGTTCAATTACGTTATAAGGGTTTTCATCTTCATACAATACAAAACTTTGAGCTCTCTGGCTTAAACCCACTCCCGTTTTTCCTGCTATAACTGTTGGTATCCATCCACCACTGGGCGTAATTGAAACAACCCAGCCATTCTTATCTGCAGCCTGAATTGTTGTAGTTCCAATGTTAAACTCTGTTTCTAAGTCAGCAAAATCTTGATTCCCATCTTCAGGATTAAGTCTTTTATTATCTTCTCCCCAGGTTTCTATAAGATTTAAAAATGGATTATTACCTCCAACTTGAAATTTATATGGGTTCCCTGGTTTAACTCTTGAATCATTTTTATCCCAGTTTATTTCTTTAATTCTTTTCTTTGCATATCGCTTTGAAAGCAATCCATTGATGGGCTCATTAGGTGGAAAATAAGGGTCACCATAATAAAAATCTCGATCTGCAAACGCCAAGTTCATTACTTGATATAAAGTATGAATATACCTTGATGAATTAAACCCCATTGATTTTAAATCAAACTCTTCTAGCATATTTAATGATTGAAGCATAACCGGACCTTGCACCCAATGGGTAAGTTTATAAACATCAATCCCTTTGTAATTAACTTTAACTGGCTCTTCTAAATAAACCTTCCAGTTAGCTAAATCTTCTACTGTTATTAAGCCACCTTGTTCTTGAGTAGATCGAGCAATTTCTTTAGCAATATCTCCTTTATAAAACCTATTTTGAGCTGCATAGATTGCATCTTTTCTTGACCCTCCCCTTGATAGTACATCTGCTTCTGTATCTACTAACTTTTGAAGAGTTTGAAAGAGGTCTTCTTGAATGAAAATTTGACCTGGATATGGTGCTTCTCGATCACCTTCATTAACTAAAAAAACTTTCTTTG
>JAAZYT010000015.1 GCA_014239505.1 Fidelibacterota bacterium
AAGTAAATTTGGTTCAATTGATGATATTCTAATTCGATCTACACCCGTTAAAGCATCTAACGCTTGAATAAGATCATAAAAAGATTCATCAGTCCCATTGCCAAAATCACCAATATTTACACCAGTTAGTACAATCTCTCTTGCACCAGCTTTTACAACTTCTTTAGCAGTTATCATTGTGTTTGATATACTATCACTTCTACTTTTTCCTCTTGCCAATGGAATTGTGCAAAATGAACATGTATAATTACATCCGTCTTGTATTTTTAAAAAGGTTCGAGTTCTTTCACCAGATGAATATGACGGTTTAAATCTATTAACATCATTAATATCTGATTGAACTATCTTAGTCTTCTTATTTATACTTAATTCATCAAGGTAATTTAATAAATTAAATTTTTCGCTAGCGCCGAGAACTATATCAACGCCTTGAATTTTAGAAAGCTCTTTAGGTTTTAATTGAGCATAACAACCTATAATTGCCATTAATGATTTTGGGTTACGACGTTTTGCTTGTCTTATAAGTTTCCGCGCTTCTTTATCGGCATTATCTGTAACTGAGCAGGTATTCAATACATAAATATCTGCTTTTTCTTTATAACCAACTTTTTCAAAACCATGTTGAATAAAATTTCGAGAAATTGTCCCTGTTTCTGAAAAGTTTAATTTGCAACCCATGGTATGGAAAGCTATGCGTTTAGTAGGTGTGCTCATAATTGATAAATTTAATATATAAAATTACAATAAAATTTGTTTCAACCCATCTAATCCATTCCGTATTTTTTTAAATGAACCCAACTCAAAAAATTGCAAATCTACGTAATGAAATAGATAAACTAGATAAACATATAGTGGAGCTTCTTTTGAAAAGATTTTCCAATGCAAAAAAGATTGGTAAGGTTAAAAATATGAATGCAATAGACATTGATGATTTAAGAAGAGAGAATGATATAATTGAAACCCTATCAAATAAATCAGATGAGAATCTAAAGAAGGAAGATATTTCAGCAATTTTTAAATTAATTATTAATATTTCAAAAAAACTTCAAATAAAATAAAATATGTTTGGTTCTGGATCTATACTAGCATTAATATCATTATCATGATTTGCACAAACAGAAACTATTATTTTAGAAACTTTTTTACATACCGAGGGGTTATATAGTCCCAGGTATACTTTTTATACATAGACTATATTTTAAAAACCCTGACTTTGATCAGGGTTTTTTTTTGCCTATAAAAATGGAAAGGAATTAAATGAAAACAATTGGAATTCAAGGTGGAAAAGGGAGCTTCTCTGAGGAGGCTGCTAATTTATTTTGCAAGAATCATGGAATAAGTGATTCAAAAATCATTTATCAAATCTCATCTGAGCAAGTATTACATGAGGTTGAGAATAATCAAACTGAGTATGGCATTATTGCAATGGAAAATGCGCAAGGTGGCGTAGTAATAGAAAGTGTAGAAGCACTTTCAAAATATCGGTGTGATATAATTGAAATGTTTCACATTCCTGTTAATCAAAACTTGCTTGGAGTTGCGGGTACTAACATTGGTGACATAATGGAAATTCATTCTCATCAACAAGCTTTACGTCAATGTAAAGATTATTTAAGTGAACATTTTTGGTCACGCCCATTAATAGAAGAAGATGATACTGCGGAAGCAGCCAGGAGATTAGCAGAAGGAAAATTGCCACCCAATGCCGCTGTAATTGCAAATGAAGCATGTGCTGAATTGTATAATTTAGAAATATTAGAAAAAAGCATTCATGATCTAAAACATAATCTTACTTTATTTCTTGGAATAAAAAAATTGGAGGCAGAATGAACTCTGTTGGAATAATAGGGTTTGGAAGATTTGGTAAAATATTGGCCAATATTTTACAAAAAGGATTTCACATTAAAGTTTATGATAAGAAAACAAAAGATTCATTTCATGGTATAGAATACACTAGTCTTAATAAGATTATGAATGAAAAGAATATTTTTATTGCAGTCCCAATAAGAGAGTTTGAAAATATAATTAATAAAATTTCTCCACTACTAAAAAAAGGAACAACTATTATTGATGTATGTTCTGTAAAAAAATATCCAACAGAAATAATGATAAAGAAGTTGAATCCTGATATAGGTATTATTGCAACTCATCCAATGTTTGGCCCTGATTCATTTTTATCAAATAATAAGCTTAAAATGATGCTGAACAATACTAGAGATGTAAATCAAATTTTTAAATTTTGGAAACAATACTTTAAAGATCAAGGGATAAAAGTTATTGAAATGACACCTGACCAACATGACCTAATGGCAGCTAAAACACAAGGTGTAACACATTTCTTAGGTCGAATGCTCAAAGAGTTTGGAATTCATAAAACACAAATTGATACACAAGGGTTTAGTGATTTATTAGATCTAGTTGATCAAACATGTAACGACACATGGGAACTTTATTCGGATCTTCAACTTTTTAATCCATATACATCAACTATGATAAAAAATTTAAAATCTGCAACGGATTCATTAGATAATCGATTAAAGGAATTGCAAAATGTGGAAAATTAATAGCTGGAGAGATTTTAAGGTAAAGCATATTCCAAATTATCCTAACCAAGATCATTTATCCGATGTTGAAAAAACTTTAAAAAGTTTTCCTCCTCTAGTTTTTGCTGGTGAAGTAAGATCATTAAAACGTGCTCTTGCTGAAGTATCTGATGGCAATGGTTTTTTACTACAAGGTGGAGATTGTGCAGAAAGTTTTTCTGAATTTAATGCAGATAATATTCGTGATACATTTAGAGTAATTTTACAAATGGCTGTAGTTTTAACCTCAGGTACAAATTTACCTATTGTTAAAGTAGGGCGAATGGCTGGTCAATTTGCAAAACCAAGATCTAGCGAAACTGAAACAATAAATGGTGTTGAGCTGCCAAGTTATACTGGAGATATTATTAATGATATTAATTTTGATAAAAAATTAAGACAACCTGACCCTGACCGAATGCTAAAAGGATATTCTCAAGCAGCTTCTACTCTAAATTTACTTAGAGCTTTTGCTGATGGTGGCTATGCAGATCTTCGACATGTCAATTCTTGGAATATGGGATTTGTTAAAAGTGATCCACATGGAGAAAGATACCATCATCTAGCTCACCAAATCCAAGAAAGCTTAAATTTTATGGATGCTTTAGGAATAAATTCAAATAACACTCCTCAACTAAAAACAGTTGATTATTTTACAAGTCATGAAGCATTGCTTCTACCTTACGAAGAAGCACTTACTCGCGTTGATTCAACATCAGGAGATGTTTATAATACTTCAGCTCATTTTGTATGGATTGGTGATAGAACGCGATTTAAAGATAGTGCTCATGTTGAATTTTGTCGTGGAATCAAAAATCCTATTGGAATAAAGTGTGGTCCTTCATTAAATCCCAACGAATTGATTGAATTGTTAGATATTTTAAATCCAACAGATGAGGCTGGTCGTATAACCTTAATTACTAGATATGGATATAAACAAATTGAAACGTATCTACCTAAACTAATAAGAAAAATAACCAAAGAAGGTAGGACTGTGGTGTGGTCCTCTGATCCAATGCATGGCAACACAACTAAAAGTAGAGTTGGTATTAAAACTCGTCCTTTTGATCATATAATAGAAGAATTAAAAAAGAATATCCAAATACATAAAGCCGAAGGTTCACGAGCTGGAGGAGTTCATCTTGAAATGACAGGGCAAAATGTAACTGAGTGCACAGGAGGTTTGGATAAAATTTCAGAAGATAATTTATCCGATAGATATAGAA
>JAAZYT010000014.1 GCA_014239505.1 Fidelibacterota bacterium
AAATCATCTAAATTAAATTCGTCTAGCGTAACATCATCTGCAATATCTTCGCTCTCTGACTCTACTGGAACAGATGGCCTTGCTGGAGGTGGAGGTCTATCAAATTGTTCTGTTTGAGGAATATCAATTTGCTCAATAATTATTTGAACTTCCTCGTCTAATTCAACTCTGTTTACTACTCTTGGGAAAATTAAGAAAGTAATAATTAATAATGCAATTCCGGCAAAACTTGTAATTCTAACAATTACTGGATAAGAGTATTTTAGGGAAGCTGATAATTCTGTCCTCATTTTAGTCTACTTGTGTCTTTGATGAATAATTCAACTTTAAGGCATCAGCCTTTCTTAGCTCAGTATGGATATCGCTAATCAACTCCATTTTTGCTCTTTCGTCTGCTTTTAATGAAACAACTAATTGAGGATCAGCAACACGTTTTTCATACATAACATGACGAACACCCTCAGCAGAATAAAGCTTATCTTCAATTGAGACTAGCCCTTCTTTTGAAACCCAGATGTGGGAAGTGTGTCTTTTTGATTTAAGCTTTTCTATTCGTTTTGCTTTGGGTAATGAGATTGGTAACCCAGAATATTCTCTTAAAACTGTTGTAACCATAAAAAAGATTAATAGCATAAAGATAATGTCTGGCATTGATGCTGTAGGGATTTCTGAGTCAAGTTGTGTTTTTCGGTTTACTTTCATCAGCCAGACTCTGCTATTGAAATTCTTGTGGCGTTTGCTTGTTTTAATTGATCAATAACTTTTACATAGTCCATATAATTTGATGCACTATGCGCTTTTACTGAAATAATTAGCTTATCATTTTCAACAAGTTTCTGCCTTACTGTCCTTGCAAGATTTCTCACCTCAACCGCTTCGCCACCAAGGAGAACGTTCCCTGTTGAGTTTATTAAGCAGTTCAGTATATTTTTTTTATTAATTTCAAGCTCTTCGCCCTCTGCTGGCAAAACCATTCCAAGCCCTTTATCCATATCAATCGTCGTTGTAACAAGGAAAAAGATTAACAGTAAAAAAGCAATATCTGCCATTGAGGATGTTGGAATCTCTCCGCCTTTGAATCTGCGTTTTCTAGCCATTTTCTGTTATTTTTTACTCTTGCTAATAGATTTCATGTCATAAAGCTGGTCTACAAGCTTTAAAGAGTTTTCTTCCATATCTAGGATTAGTTTGTCAATTCTTGATACAAAGTAGTTTTGAAACATTTGAATTATCATCGCTGTAATAAGGCCAAAGGCTGTTGTGAGCAATGCTTGAGAGATTCCTCCGGCAACCACTGCTGGCGAGATATCATTAGCAGCTTTAATCGCATCGAAAGCCCCAATCATACCAACCACCGTACCTGTAAATCCTATCATAGGAGCTACCGTAATCACCGTATTAAGCCAAATCATGTTTTTTTCTAAGAATGACATTTCTAAAGATCCGGCATTTTGGATAGCCTTTTCAACTTCATCTAAGCCTCTACTAGTCTTTGTAAGGCCTGCGTGGAAAATTTCAGCAACGGGGCCACGAGTTTCATTGCAAACCTCTATGGCTGCCTCTACTCCCTGTCCAGAAATTGTTTCTGAGATATCAGTGAAAAATTTGTCTGAATCAATAGAAGACATTATTAGTGAGTATGCTCGCTCCAATGCAAACCCAAGCCCAAAAATCAAAGAAATTAGGATTGGCCACATAAAAGCACCGCCATCTATAAAATATTGAACCATTAATTACCTCCGTTTAAGTAAAATCAATCATTGAAATTATCCCTTACCTCTGGGAAAGTCAAATTATAAAGTCGGGAAATTTAATTTGTTTTAACCAAGAATGCACTAGCTTCGTTAAAATGTTTTATAGCCCCTAAAACCTGACTATCTACCTTCGCACGAACCCCCCAAAGTTCATCTCTTCCCCATTTTACACCAGCTACTTCAGACTTTAAAATAGTTTCTATGTATGCTTTGTCCTTTGCCAGTTCATCTATATTTATTTTTTTATCTTCTTTCTTAACAAATAATAAAAAATCTGAAAACGCGTCTTTTGAAAATGACCATTTAGACTGAAAATCTTTATAGTCCTTTGGAATAGACGTGTCTTTTTTTACAAATGCCGTGCTCCAGTTAAACATTAACCGTTTAGGATGAGACATTATTTTTCGCGTAAACTCAGAAATCTCTAGCTCCCAAGGAATGTAAACGTCTGGCGTAATCCCGCCGCCGCCATAAACAAC
>JAAZYT010000059.1 GCA_014239505.1 Fidelibacterota bacterium
GCTAATGGCTTTCCCAATGCCATTTTAGCAAAGAGTTGAGGCATCCATATAAATGTTAAGCCTGTACTTCCAGGACCGGAATTTTTCATGATCTCTAAAATTTCAGGTTTAGACATATTCATATCATTACCAAGAATTGAAAATACAGTACTAAAAATCATAATTGCTGCTAACAATGATACCATATTGTTCCCAATTGCAGTAGTAAATGCATTTTTTATTATTCCATAGCGTCTTCGTATATAAATAGCATAAGTCATAAAGAGACCCCAACCCGCACCCGTGTCCCAAGCATTTTGGGTTAGAGCATCAAGCCAAATTCTAGGATCTTTTAACTGAGACCATTCCGGTGTAAATAAGTAAGATATTCCAGCCATTGATCCTGGTAAAGATAATGCTCTAAATACACAAAGTAATACAATGGCTAAAAGAGTAGGAATTAATACTTTATTTACTTTCTCAATTGAAGAGACACCTTTATAAATCACAAACCCACCTACACTCATTGCAACTGCATGAAATAATATTGGAAAAGAACTATTTTGAAAATTATTCCATAGTTCCCATGACCCATCAGTTGTTACAGGAAGGTCTGAAAAAGTCATACTACCGAAATAATAAATATTCCATCCCACGATTACGGAATAATAGAAAGCTATAGCCGCTGCGACAAAACCAATAAAACCTCCTAAAAAAGAAAAAGGTTTCCCCATAAAATGGGCAAAAGCACCAACCGTACCTTTCCTTGAGGTTCTCCCCATAACATACTCAACAATAATTAAAGGGATACTCCACAAAAATAAAAATGTAAGCCATGCAATAAGAAAGCTTCCTGCACCATCATCTCCTCCATTAGAAGCAGCGATGCGAGGAAATCTCCATATATTTCCAGTACCTACTGCAATTCCAAGTGCACTAACTAAGAAACCAAATCTAGAAGAAAATCGTGGGGTTGATTTAGACATTATAAATCCTCATTATGTTCAAATTTTCCAACAATAGAAGTGTTAAGTGTAAAATAAACCAATACCTTAAGCAAAATAAAAATATATGATATAATTTTTTATTTTAAGAGGAAATCATAAAAAAATTAAACAAGCTGATGAATTAACCTAGAGTATCCCGCTTGTAAGCTTCGTAAACTTCACGAAAAAGATTGATGTCTGTTTCAAAACTCTCTGGGAGAAGAGGTCCAAAAGAGAATCTAAAAAATCGTTCATAAGGTGTTTTGTAGTTAGGATCTTTTGAATGTGGACGCCCCATATCACACTCAAAGGCACATAGAATTGCTGCACCCCGTTTGAAAAGTCGCTTGTTTAGTTCAACACTAGTCATACCATCTGGTAATTCAAGCCAATGGTAAAAACCTCCATCACCTGTATAAACACCTAATCCCATTTCTTCAAATGCCTTTCCATATCGCTCACGCTGCCAATTGTAGTGTTCTTCTACCGCTTTGCGCGCTTTTTTGACGCGACTAGATTCAAGAAGTTTCATTGCATATTGCTGAGAAAGATGGCTCACACCACCCATCCCAAAACTGGAATAATTTGCTAAAATCTTTATGTTTGTTTTACTGGCAATTATCCATCCGATGCGAATACCTGGAGACTGGAGCCCTTTTGTACAGGCGCCTGAAAGGAAAATATTGCTATTATCGAGATCCTGAACGAATTCAATTCCGCTCACTGAAGGAGAGTGGAACATTTCGTATGCCTCATCAAGTAGGATTCCATTGCCCGGCTGCTCAGCCATTTCAATTAGTTCACAAAGTTCTTGTTCTGAGCGTGTTTGGCCTGAAGGATTCTGAGGGTTTGAGATAATAGGTAAAATAGCCGTTTTCTCATCTAGATTCATTCGGTTAAAGTATTCTTCATTCTTTGGATGGAAATTATTTTCTTTTGTAAACGGAACAGTCTCATACATGGTTTTGCTTTGATTCATAATATCAAGGTAGGCGGGCCATTCAATATTTCCGATTCGCACCCTTACTTGTTTTTTTAAAAAAGCCATTACTGTGTAAATCCCAGGTCGACCTCCAGCAAATATCATCACATTTTCAGGTGTAATGGTTGAAGCATATCGAGAGTTATAGTAATCAACAATAGCACCACGAAGTTTCGGGTGCCCCCATGCCTTAGGGTAGAATCGATCCTCATAAGTAACTTCAACATTATTTGGTAACTCTGGACCACCAAACTTTTCTAATTGTGAGGTCAGCGGAAATCCCTGAGACCATGGATGTGTTCCTTCAGTACCCATAAAACTTCCAAAAGTATCCCGAAAGGCGTAAAGTGTCTCGTAAATACCCATAGGAGGAACATGATTTAGAAATTCCTTAATCATTATTTACAATAAATTTTTCTAATTGTGAATTTTGATTAATTCGTCATAGCCACCAATAGCTTCTCCATCAATTACAATTTGAGGCACAGTTGTGGCTTTACCAACCTCAAGAAGTTTAGATCTGTCCCAGCCTAATTTTTCAATATTAATCTCTTCATAATCCCACCCTTTTTCATCAAAAAAACGCTTAGCGAGGTTACAATAACTACACCAATTAGTAGTATAAATTTTGATTTTTTTCATTAATTATGAGATATTTTAGTTAACCTTCATGTTCTTCCGCAACAAGCAAGATTTTATGTATAGCATAAAAGCCCCCCAAAGAGAGACTCCACCCAATTAAAAAATATAAATATTCCATATTAAAACCTTTATAATTATTAAAACTTAATCTGAATTTAATTATCTACTCAGATTTTTTTGGTGTAAAATTTAAGGATAGTGAATTCACACAATATCTTAATCCAGTAGGTTTTGGTCCATCTTCAAAAACATGACCAAGATGTGAATCACATTTTGCACAAGTTATTTCTGTTCTAATCATACCATAAGTCATATCTCTTTTTGTATTTACTTTAGTTTCATCTAAGGCATCAAAAAAGGCAGGCCAACCAGATCCTGAATCATATTTTGTATTAGAACTGAACAATTCATTATCACAACCTGCACACGTATAAGTCCCTTCTTCTTTGTGGTTGTAATATTTTCCAGTAAACGCTCTTTCTGTTCCTTGTTCTCTAAGAATTTGGAATTCTTCAGGTGTAAGACAGGTTTGCCATTCTTTATCTGATTTAACTACTTTATCCATTACAAATCCTTTAGATTTATTTTCACTAGTTTGACCAATTAACATCATTCCAGTGATGGAAATACCAATTATTATTGAAAAATTTCTCATATTTAACTTTCTTATAACTTTAAGCAAATTTTCCTTCTTGATAATCTGAAAATGCCTTTAAGATTTCACCTTTTGTGTTCATCACAAAAGGACCTCCTCGAGCAACAGGCTCATTTAATGGTTCGCCAGCAACTAAAATAAATCGAGCCTCATGCTCTTTAGTGTACAGTATTAATTCTCCGTCTTGACTTAAAACTGCAAGATACTTTTTATTAATTTCTTTATCCAAAATATTTATTTTACCATCATAAACATAAATGAATCCATTCCATCCATTTTCTATTGGCAAAATTAATTCAGATTTAGCATCTAAATGAATATCAAAATATAACATTCCAGTATGAGGTTCTCCTGGACCAGTAACTCCTGAAAATTCGCCTGAGATTATTTTTACATTACCTCCATCAAAATTAATACATGGAATTTGATCTGCATTAATATCATTATATTTTGGAGAAATCATCTTTTTTTCTTTTGGAAGATTTAACCAAAGTTGGAAACCTTTTATTAGTCCATCAGTTTGTTCAGGCATCTCACTATGAATAACACCTTTTCCTGCAGTCATCCATTGCACAGAACCATCTGATAAAAAACCTTCGTTTCCTGCTGAATCTTTATGGCGAAATTTACCATTTAGCATATAAGTAATAGTCTCAAATCCTCTATGAGGATGTGGCGGAAAACCAGCTATATAATCATTAGGATCTTCACTCCCAAACTCATCTAAGAGTAGAAAAGGGTCTAGCATATTTAGTTCAGGACTTCCAATAATTCGTCTAAGATTAACACCGGCACCATCACTAGTTTGAATTCCTTCAATAATTGTTTGTATGTATCTTTTCATTATTTTATTTCATTTTACACATATAAAATTATTTTACTTAATCAGATATGACAAGTAATCACTTTTTTATACTATAGTAATAATTATCTTACTATATAATTAAAAGTATTTAAGGACTAATTTGATGAATGTTTTAACCCTTGGTGTGTATGGTGGATAAAGCAACCTCATAGGACTTATAGTTGATTGCTTCATTACAGAACGTTGATTAGAAAAAGCTTGGAAACCTGAGAAACCGCCCGTTCTTCCAAAAGA
>JAAZYT010000013.1 GCA_014239505.1 Fidelibacterota bacterium
CTCTTCTATTTTTATAATACCAATTTCTTTAACCCAATTAGATCGAATCTTAAATGTATCAGGATATATATAAAACCATTCACTAGGTTGAAAAGGTATAACTGCACCAAATGTATATGATCCATTATTATCCTCATCAATTATTAATGATAAGCTATAAGCTCCTTCTGGTATACTTTTGAAAATAAATTTAAGGTTTGTATCAATATGAGAATAGAAAAATTTAGATCTATCATTTAAAGATGTAAGCTTTAACAAAGTTTTGTTATGATTTTCGTTTATAAACCCCGATATCCCTCCATACCCTAATTTTTTTTCAGATTTAATAGGTATAGTTATTGTTGAGTCCAAAAAAAGTTTTCCTTCTATTGGCTTTAGTTTTTCTGAAATAATAGTAATATTATAATCTGTCTTCTCAACCCATCCAATTGAAGGCGTATAATTAATCTGAATAGGGTTAATCAAATTGGCTTTTTCAATTAATGTATCTGAATCTGTTATCATTATGATTGCACTATCTTCAATTTGAATTATTGGTTTTGAAAATACTATTGGTATTGAAGGTCCGCCTCCTTTTTCAACTCGAATGTTTTCTGTTCCTTCAGGTTTAATCCTTTTAATGTTTGTAGTATCTCTTTTACCTGAAACTCTAAAATTAATTTTTTTCCTATCCAGACTTTCTATTTTAGAAAAAATATCTAATTCTACTTTACCTTTTGCTAACGTATCATCTAAAATTAACAATGCACGTGTTTTATCTTGAATATCTCTAAATATTGATGGAAAAAATTGTTTATTAGACTCGTCTGTCAAAATAATATTATCAATATTAAGGCTATCTATTTCTTGGTTAAAATATATCCAACCCCACTTTTGCCCCGCCCATTCACCATGCGTTAATTTTATAGGAGGAGTCTGTTTTTTTACACGAAGTGGAATATGATTGATTTGACTTTTTTCTTCTAATTTATAAACTTTTTTTGAGCTTACTCCATATGCCATACGATCTGGTATTAATTTATTACCTGAGGCACTACGATCCACTCCTAATATTACATAGTTTCCAGCAGCTAAATATTTAAATTCAAAATTACCTTCTTTATCAGCTTCTGTTACATATAATGGATCAGTAAAAAATATTGAGTCAGATAATTCTGAAGTTACTTTCCATAAATGTACTGCGTATTCTTCATCTCCATATATACGACCAGAAATAATACCTTCATCAATAATATCACCTGTAGTAAAAGCTACTTGAAAAGATTGATCAATTGCTACTTTACGTTCATCTGTTAAATTTCTATTAATTGTCACTACATACGTTTGGTCACTAAGTAACGTATCTGGAAAATGTAAAATTAGTTTATCATCTTCATAAGTTATAGTAAGGGGCTCTTCTAATCTTGGTGAAATTTTGATGGAATTTGGCACTGACTTTTCATCAATATATTCGGAGAATGAAAGAGTAACTTTACCACCTTTAAATTGTAGAGTCCCAGATTCAGGATATGATGATATTAATTGTGGTGGAATTTCATCTTTTGGCCCACCTTCTGGTGCAGAAACGGCAGCACATGAATATATTAAGATTGATACATTCACAAAAATAAAGGCAATTATAATATTCTTAAATAATCTCAAATTATATTTTTCTTTGGACTTGGAGAACTTAAATCTACAGGAATTTCATTATTTATTGTCATCTCAGTCTCACTTAAGTTTGCAGTAATGCACCAGATATTTACTCCAGCTTTATTTGCCTCTAATAATGCGTTCCCAAATTTATAATCTCTTTCCCACATTGGCATGAATCTATCCGCATCTGGCCTTTGACATACAAAAAGTATTCCTGCTCCATATCCTTTACGCTTCAACTCAGTTAATGTTTTAGCATGCTTTGTTCCTCTTTCAGTAACAGCATCAGGAAATTTAGCTAATCTATTTTTGACAAATGTTACTGACTTCACTTCTAAATAATAATAAGCATCATCTTTATCTTTTAATAAAAAATCAAAGCGATGGTTCCCATAAACTACTTCAGGTTTTATTAATTTAAAATTATTGAACATTGGCAATGCTTTTTCCTTTAATGATTCTAATACAAATTGATTAGGCAAAGCAGAAACCAATGAAATTAATTGACCATGATGATTAACCATTACAGTAGAATATTTTGTTTTTCTTTTTGAACCTTTAGGCGCTGAACGCAATAGTACTTTTGCACCTTTAAAAAGCAATTCTTTTAAGCGTCCAGGGTCTGGTAAATGAGACTTTACTATTTTACCATTCACTAAAATATTAGTTATGAAACGATTAGGTCTTTCAATAAAAACACCTGATATCAATGGGCCTTTAATAATCATTTAATATATAGCATATGATGCAGAATTTACGTTCATCCCACAATATTCTTATTAGATTAGGTATTATAAAATTTTATTTTGTTTTTTAATAGTTATCCGTATTTTATTTTATAATTATAGATAATAAACATATAATCTTGTGCAATTAGATAATATAGACAAAGGAATATTGGAAGAACTTCAGCTTAATGCTAGAATCACTAATTCTGATTTAGCCAAGCGTATAAAACTTTCACCATCAAGCACATTAGAGCGTGTAAAAAAATTAGAAGCAAGCGGACTAATCCAACAATATGTTACTCTTTTAAACACCCAAAAAGCAGGTTATACATGTATCACATTCGTTGAGGTCACATTAGCACGGCATGGTGAAACTCCAGTGGAAAATTTTTATAAATCAATTTCAATAATAGATGAAGTTCTAGAATGTTACCATATAACAGGGAAAGGTGATTTTCTTTTAAAGGTTGCTACACGTGATATTGCACATTATGATCAACTTGTACTTCATAGTTTATCCGCTCTCTCAAACGTTCAACATCTAAAAACATCAGTTGTTCTTTCAACTTTTAAATATAAAACTAAATTGACAGTCTAATGCCTTTAGTTCCGCCTTATATTCAAAATTTATCAAATTATGTTCCTGGTCAATCAATTGAACAACTTGAACGTGAGGGAATTAAAAATATATATAAATTAGCATCGAATGAAAATTCACTGGGACCTTCTCCAATGGCTATTGAAGCAATCAAAAAAAGCTTGAAAAATATTCATCGTTATCCTGATATGGTAGGTTATGATCTAAGAACAAAACTTGCTAAAAAGTTTAATATAAAAATGGATAACGTTATTTTAGGTGCCGGTAGTGAAGGCATAATATCAACAATAATGAGAACCTTTTTACTCAATGATGATGAGTTAATATCAGCTGAAAATTCATTTATAGGTTTTAAAGTTTTAGCTGATGCTTCTGGTAAAAAAGTTAATTGGGTTCCTATGAAAAATTATAAATATAATCTTGAAGCAATGGCAGAAAAAGTAACGGAATACACTAAAATTATTTACATTGCTAATCCAGATAATCCTACGGGGACATATATAACTAGAAAAGAATTTGATGCATTTTACAAACACATACCAGAAAGAGTACTAATCATTTTAGATGAAGCATATTTTGAATTTGCACAATCTGAACTTGATTACCCTGATTCTATGACGTATCGTTATGACAACGTAATTACCCTGCGGACATTTTCAAAAGCTTATGGACTAGCTGGATTGAGAATTGGGTATGGATTTGCTCACGACACGCTCATAAGGAACTTGATGAAAGTAAAAGAACCATTTGAGCCATCCCTAATTGCACTTGCGGGAGGGATGGCAGCAATGGATGATCATTCTTTTCTTGAAGATACCTTGTCAATGAATAAAACTGGCTATAATTACTTTAATAAAGAATTAAATAGTTTAGGTATAAAAACTATACCTAGCGTTGCTAATTTTATTACCACTGTTTGGGATACTGAAGATCAAGCAGAAAAAATAACAACAAATCTATTAAAAAAAGGAATTGTCGTTCGAAATTTGCATCCATTTGGTTGGTCAAAGTGTATTCGTATTTCAATTGGTACAGATAATGAGAATCAAAAGACGATTTCTACTCTAAAAGGATTGATATCTTAATCAGCAATGAATGACTATAAAATAAACTCATTTGACCATTGTGAATTATATGTAGGTAATGCAAAACAAGCAGCTCATTACTATCAAAGCTGTCTTGGATTTCAACCTATAGCATACCAAGGCCTTGAAACAGGTAATCGAGAAAAAGTTAGCTACGTTTTAAAACAAAATCAAGTTTGGTTTGTATTAAGCTCACCGCTAAGACCTGGAACAGAAATTGGGAAACATATAGATGAACATGGAGATGGGGTAAAAGACATATCTTTTTCAGTTGACAATGCTGAAAACGCATGGAAGGCAACAACACATAATGGCGCAGAAAGTGTTCTTAAACCAACTTTGATTGAAGATGAAAAAGGTGAAGCTATAATTTCTACAATTAAAACTTATGGAGATACTACTCACACTTTTATTGAACGCAATAATTATAAAGGGGTCTTTCTACCAGGCTATAAAGTTATGGATATAGATTCCGTTGCTGAACCTACAGGTATTGTGCATGTTGATCATGTAGTTGGAAACCAGCCTAAAGGTCATATGACCTCTGTATGCAATTTTTATGAAAAAGTTTTTGGTTGGCATCGATTTTGGTCTGTCGATGATAAAGATGTTTCTACAGAATATAGTTCTCTTCAATCTATTGTTATGGCTAATGATAATGAAAAAATAAAAATGCCAATTAATGAACCAGCTGATGGGCTAAAAAAATCACAAATTCAAGAATTTATTGAATCATATACTGGTCCTGGTGTTCAACATATAGCCATGTCAACAAGAGATATCATTTCAACAGTTACCAAACTTCGAAACAATGGTGTAGAGTTTTTATCTACACCAAAAACCTATTATGATACACTTAAAAGTAGAGTCGATGAATTTGAAGAAGATATCAATATATTATCAGAACTAGGTATATTAGTGGATTGTGACGAAAACGGATATATGCTTCAAATTTTTACAAAACCTATCCAGGATCGACCTACCCTTTTCTTTGAAATTATTCAAAGAAAAGGGTCAAATAGTTTTGGGAAAGGTAATTTTAGAGCTCTCTTTGAGTCTATTGAAAGAGAACAGGCGTTAAGAGGAAATTTATAAATGAAATTTGTAACATTTAAAACACAAGAAGCGAAAGAAACAAGATTTGGATTTAAATCTTCTGAAAGAATCATTGATATTGGACTCGTTGCTAAATGGCTACATGAAAAAAATAATGATGATAGGTTTATTAATATTCCAACGTCCTTGCATAAAGCTCTTGAAAATTGGGATGAAAATTTTAATCTATTAAAAATTCTTGAATCTTCTTATCTAAAAGAGGATCAAAACTCATATTCTTTTAAAGAATCAGAATTAATTATTCTACCTCCAATAATAAATCCACCAGCATTTCGAGACTTCTATGCTTTTGAACAACATGTTAAAGCTGCTCGAAAATTAAGAAATTTAGAAATGCATCCAGATTGGTATAAAATACCTATATTTTATTTTTCAAATCCTAATTGCTGTTTTGGTCATGGTGAAAATATCCCTTACCCAAATAATACAACTGAACTTGATTTTGAACTTGAGTTTGCTGTTATTATTGGAAATGGTGGTTCAAATCTTAGATCAAACGAAGCTGGCAAAGTCATTGCGGGTTATACAATTTTAAATGACTGGTCATCACGCAACCTTCAAAGAGACGAAATGCCCATGAGCCTTGGCCCTGCAAAAGGTAAAGATTTTGCTTCAAGTTTTGGACCTTATATGGTTACTCCTGATGAAATAGAATCAGCAAGAAAAAAAGATGGCAAACTACACCTTCAAATGACATGCCATGTAAATGGGGAGAAAATTTCTGATGGAAACACCAATGATCTTTATCACTCATTTGAAACAATGATTGAACGTGCAAGCATGAATACGAAACTAATGCCAGGCGAGTATATAGGTTCAGGGACAGTTGGTACCGGCTGCATATTAGAGTTGCGTCCAGAGAATACTGGAGGTTGGCTCAATAAGGGAGACGTTGTGACTTTAGAAATAGAACGACTGGGAATTTTAGAAAACAAAATCGTATAATCTATCATGCCATTTTACCAAAAAAACGGAGAGACTCCTGATAAGCGTCATATACAGTTTAGAAATAAAGATGGAGACCTTTATTGGGAAGAACTTATAAGTCGTGAAGGATTTAGCGATATTTACTCAAACGTTTATCACTTAAATCCACCAACAGCTATAAAAACAGTTGGTGATATTATTTTATCTTCTTTGGACTCAAATAATAAAGAACACCAACATCATCATCTTAAAACACGCGACCTTAATTTAAAGGGAGATGCAATTGATTCTCGTGAAACCTTATTTTTTAATTCAGATGTAATATTATCTAAAGCTATGATATCAAAAAACATGGATTATTATTACCGAAATGGTCATCATGATGAATGTTTATTTATTCATCAAGGCAGTGGAAAACTTTTAACAAATTTTGGAACTCTTGACTTAAATCCTGGAGATTATGCTATTATACCCCGTGGTGTTATTTGGCAAATTGATGTAAAAGATACAATAGAAATTCTAGTTATTGAGACAGCCGGACCTATTAAAACACCAAAGCGTTATAGAAATAATGCCGGTCAATTATTAGAATTTGCACCTTTTAGTGAACGTGATATTAAAGTTCCAAAGCTCACTCCAACAATTAATGGTGGCCCTGTTAATGTTAAGGTAAAGCTACGTCAAGGAATTCAATCCTATGAGTATAAATATAACCCTTTTGATGTTGTAGGGTGGGATGGATATCTTTTTCCATGGGTTTTTAATATACATGACTTTATGCCTATAACTGGGAAGGTTCATCAACCACCACCTGTGCACCAAGTCTTACAAGCTCCAGGATTAGTGATATGTAATTTTGTACCAAGATTATTTGACTATCACCCTAAAGCAATACCTGCACCTTATGCTCATAGCAATGTAGACTCTGATGAAATTTTATATTATGTATCTGGAGATTTTATGAGTCGAAAAGGTGTTGAACATGGCTCAATTACTTTTCATCCGGCTGGATTACCGCATGGTCCTCAACCTGGAAAAATTGAAGCTTCATTAAATGCAAAAGAAGCTGATGAGCTTGCAGTTATGATAGATACTTTTAAACCGTTAGAAATGACAAGCTCAGCAGACAATATTGATGATAAAAATTATTCTCTATCATGGATCGATGAATAATGAATATTGATCCAACAAAACAATCTTTTCAAGAAAATCATAAACTAATGATTGGCTCAATAGTACCACGACCTATTGCTTTTGTATCTACTAAATCAACTAATGGAATATTAAATCTAGCACCATTTTCTTATTTTAATGGAGTTTGCTCAAAGCCACCCACTATAATGTTTGCTCCAGCTAGGCGTGGCTATGATGGATTAACAAAGGATACGCTAAATAATATTCGTAGTACTAAAGAGTTTGTGGTAAACTTAGTATCCGAAGAGATTGTGGAACCTATGGTGGAATGCGCTACAGATTACGATAAAGAAATTGATGAATTTAAAATTTCTAATCTCACCCCTATTGACTCAGATAAAATATCATCACCAAGGGTAAAAGAATCTAAAGTGAGTTATGAGTGTGAATTAAATACCATAGTTGAAATTGGCGAAGCTGAACCTGGTGCAGGATTTGTAGTTATTGGAACAATTGTAATGTTCCATATTCAAGATGATGTGTATAATGATGGCCGAATTGATTTAAAAGCATTAAATCCTATAGGGCGCTTAGCTGGTAATAGCTATACACGAGTTTCTGATAACTTTAAAGTTGTCAGAAAAATTAAACCCGATTAATATATAATTTTTACCAATGCCTTCTGATTTAAAAGAGAAGATCTATCAAGCTCAATGTTTAGGCAATATTCAACCAATAGAGCATATGGTGCCATATCCAAACTTAAGAGCATTAGTCGATGGTCAAAATATCAAATATGGTCAAAAATTAGTTTATACCGAACATAAACTTACTTCAGATAAAGTATATTCAATGGCTCAACAAACTGCTAACTGGCTTGTATCAATGGGTATTTCACCAAAAGAACGAATTCTAGTGGATCAACTGCCATTCACTCAAAATGAAATTCTAGCTTTTGGAATCTGGACTTTAGGTGCATCCATGGTACTTGTAGGAGATCAAAATATTGCAGATGCCACTAAAAATTCGGCGCCATCTTTGATTATTAATTCTGATGTAAATTATTTTGAAAAAATAAAAACTTTTTCAAAAGATTACAATCCTACTTATAAGCCACTTCTTGCTGATGAAGCAATGGTCTTTTGGAATGATGGAAAAGGAATTAAGTTAAGTCATTATAATCTGTTAGTGAATACCAATGGAATTCAGCATGCTATTGATCTTTATGAGAATCAAACATTCCATGTAAGCTTAGAACCTAAATCTATGGCATGGGTTATTTTACAGGCGATTTTACCTCTTTATTCCGGTGCGCCATTGACTGCAAAAAATCCAGATATTTGCCTAGGTGAAAATGAAGGAAACTTTTTAATTAAGTTTCAATGGGAACAACTGGAAGAAACCAACCCTCCCACTCTTTTTATGCTAAATGAAAACACTGCATTTATTTCAATGAATAAAACTCCAATTCATTTATCAGGTATGAACAATACTGATAAGCCCACAGAGATTACAGGGCACTCTGTTATGATGGGATATTTGGATGATGAATTAAATAAAAAAGTTTTTAAAAATGATAGTTTAAATATTATTTAATCACTATTTCATCGATAAATAACCAAGCTTTTCCACCTCTACCTGGGTGCCAATCTGGACAAACTTTTACATTTTTAGCATTTATTTTAATATACCGAGTTTTAAATTTTTCAAAATTTTGCGAGAACGTCTTTATCTCGTATGCAGGATTTTTTTCAGTTGAATCATAAAAGCTTTTCACTGATGCAAATGAAAGGCCATCATTAGATATAGATATATTTACTTCAGTTGGTGAAAAAATCCAGGATGATTGTCTTTGTAAAAAGCTACAACTTATTTGATTAATGTTTACTAATTCACCTAAATCAATAACTGCTTCAAAATCTTTTTCTTCATAACCTTGCCAATTCCCATCATTATGATCTAAAGTACCAAGCATTCCATTTGATACTGTATTATTTCCATTTCCAGAATATTTATCACTATAGGATTTTTTAAGCTTTATACTTTTTCCAACACCTATATGATTAACCTTTAATTCTGATTTAAGCCTATCTATATCTAGCTGACCAATAGGCCTGACTTCTTCCCCTTTCACTCCTTTAAGTTTATCTCCAAATGATAATCGAGCTTTATTCCCAAGAAGTTGAAGTTGTTTTACAATTTTAGGATATTGTGATATTATATTTTTTTCTTCACTACGATCTATATTTAGATCATAAAGTGCTAACTCACTCTTTCCTGAGGCATAACGACCTAATACACCTTCATAAATAGCGGGATAACCATCACTCCCTGGAGTATACCCTTCATAAGATCTATACGTATGAGGAAAAACTAATTTCATTTTTCCTCTACGGACAGCGATCAATTCTCCAGAGTAATAATAGTAATACTCCTTTCTAAGATTATTGATACTGTCACCATACATAATTGATTCAATATTTATTCCATCAATAGGATATTCAGGTAATTGCGCACCGGTAACTGCTGCAATAGTAGGTAAAATATCTATCGTCGCTGCTAGTTGGTTCGAGACAAGACCTTTAGGAATTTTTTCTGGCCATCTTATAATACAGGGTACTCGTGACCCTCCTTCCCACATGGTTCCTTTTCCTTCTCTGAGATTACCTACAGAACCTGCATGATTACCATAATTCAACCATGGTCCATTATCGCTGGTAAAAATAACTAATGTATTATCATCGAGATCATTTTCTGATAACGCTTTCATAATTTGGCCAACTGACCAATCAATCTCCATCATTACATCGCCATACATTCCTTGTTTGCTCTTCCCTTTAAATTCACTAGATACACCTAGAGGGACGTGCGGCATAGAATGCGGTAGATACAAGAAGAAATGTTTATTTTTATTTCTATTAATAAAATCAACTGCTCTTTCAGTATAACGTTTTGTGAGTTCATTCTGATCAGATAGAGTATGAATTTCTTCAACTTTATTATTGCCTTCATAAAAAGGAAGCTGCGGATAAAAACTAAGCGGATGGTCAGTATTTGCGATGGGTGTTCCATCATAGTCTACTGGCCACATATCATTAGAATATGGAATACCCATATATTCATCAAAACCTTGTTGTAAGGGTAAAAACATCTCATGATGACCCAAATGCCATTTACCAACTATACTAGTAGCATATCCTAATGGCTTAAGTATTTCAGCTATCGTTGTTTCATTTGGATTGAGACCTATTCTAGAAGTATGATTATACGCTCCTCTAACGCTAACCCTTTCTGAGTAAGCGCCTGTTAATAAAGCAGCTCTTGACGCACTACAAACTGCTTGAGAGACTTGAAAATCAGTAAAACGAATACCTTCTTGTGCAAGTTGATCTATGTTTGGAGTTTCAAAACCAACAGCTCCATAACTTCCTAGATCGGCATAACCTTGATCATCTGTAAAAATAATAATAATATTTGGCTTTGTACTTTTATCATTGATGCAACCTAGAAATAATAGAAGAATCAGGTACAATAAATAAGATAATTTTTTATTAATTTTTTTCTTCCTGCCTTTCTTTTCTATGCATCGCAGCCTCTTCAGTTATTTTTTTTGCCATTTCGGTTGCCACTTTAGGATCTATTTGAACAGGTTCTTGTTTGTTCATCCTTTTTTTATGAAATGATCTCCAACCAATATATAGAGTAAAAAGAAAAAGGATAAATAAATAAAAATATAATGACCCAATAATAAAATTGGTAAAAGTAGTTGCATCAAACTTCATTCAAAAAGAAGGTATCAATTGATTATTATATTATCTAATTATATTTCTATAAATTTTTTTCAATAAAATTTAACATTTTTTTCTGCTGACTTAACCATCCCAGGCGTGTTTCAATATTAACATATCTTATTTCATTTCGATTGGCTGCCCAAGATAGTGAACCATCATCTTTATTTGGAGGTTTCTCCTGCAAGACTACATTAAATGGTGACCGTGATAGTATTTCATAATCCGAACGATTTGTACAAATAAAAAAGTCCCTAGGATTTTGATCTTTTTTTATTGAATTAGCATCACTCCTACTCAATTCTTTATAAATGTTATAACCTTTATAATTATTGTGAAGGGCTACCAAAAGTTCTCCATTTGGAGGAAAGATACTTTCAAAAAAAGATTTTCTATCTTTATTAATTGCTAATAAAGATTCACTCTTTTTTCTCTGTGTCCATTTAGGATTATATTTCTGAATATTGGCTTGAGCTCCATCAGATGAAAAAATTCTATTTGGATCAATGATTCCACCAAAAAATTCAGACTCACGTAAAATTCCTTGAACAAGGAAGGCCTTACCTTTATATCTTTTCATATGATTCTCTAAGGCCATACGTGCAGTCTGCTCATCACCGTGCAACCATATATATCGCCGATCTGAATCTCCATTTTGAATAACTTTAAACTGAATACTCGCTATTTGTGCTTTATCGTTTTGGCTTACTGCAAAAATATATATACTAGCTAAAAGGAAAAGCTTAAGCATTTGATATTATATCTGAATTTTATTTATCGATTAAACTTTTTAGGAGGTTTATAGCCATTTATAAATGAATAATTACCCAACTTAGATCTTTTGTTATGCATTTTATTGACTGATTTTTTTGATGCCTGCATTGTGGAAAATGAAACATTCATTTCCATCCAAAATCCTTCTAAAGTGCCAATTTCAACACCAAATTCATCATTCATCATTAGATCGCAGGCACCTTCACCCGCCATTGCATCAACAAATTCGCACATATCTTGATAATTAGATAATGATAAACCGGTGCTCGAAATTTCAAAGGTAAAATCGACTACTTCACTATCACATTCATCATCATTACATTCTTCAATCCAAGATAAAGTACTATCTGTGGCTTCCCATTTAATTTCAATTTCTTCTGTTTGACCCCACATTTTTTCAATAATACGACCAGTTCCATCATCATCTAAAATAAGCGTTAACTCATCAGGAAATTCCATTGGGCCAAACATGTCACTATCCATTAAAAAATTTTGACCAGCTTGTACCATTGTAGTCATTTGTTCTATAGCTCCTTCAACAATTGCATATCGAGTTGAGTCCCAAACTTCATTCCCATTGATATAAAGTTTACGATAGAGGGTGTCTGGAAAGATTTTTAAAGAATTTGTGGAAATCGAATAATCAAAATTAGTACCATGATAAGCTCCATTAATATTACCAGAATTGATATAAAGGTTTGATTGATCATATTGATCAAGAGACCCTATATAGTCTTCAATATTATAGTCCGCATAAAAATTATCACCATATTCAGATACATTAATAAAAGTTCCATCATCATAACTGCCTATATTTACTTCTGTTAAGTTATATGTATCAGTGGGAATACCGTTTGATATGGTTTTTGCTTGAATACTTCCTTCTGTCTCACCCATAAAGATTTCTTGAGTCTTATTTACTTTCATGTATGTACCACTACTAAAATTGGTCATGTTCCATTGACCAACTAGTGGATTAACCTCATCATCTTTATCCTCACAAGCAAAGATTAAGAAAATTGAAAAAAAGAAAATTATTTTTTTCATTAGAACCCTCCTGATAGTAACAAAAAAAAGAAAAGTGCAATTCCAAAGCCCATTGTACCAAATATATTGGTTCTTTTTAGTTTATTCTTTTCTGTTTTATAAGTTGATCTGTATATTTTTTTATTCTCAATATTTAATTCATTATAATAACTAGATTTTGGTTCTCCGCTTGTATCTGAGAGAGCATACAAGC
>JAAZYT010000023.1 GCA_014239505.1 Fidelibacterota bacterium
ATTAAATGAAAAACTATTTAATTCTCTACCCTGCTTTTTCAATGATGTTTTTAACTTTTTTTATTTATATTAAAAATAGACTGGATGCAAATAAGGCATATAAATCAAGGGAAGTTGAAGGTAAGTATTTTAAAACATACGCTGGGAAAGCACCCTATTATCTTGAGACCTCAAGACAAACACTAAAAAATCAATTTGAATTGCCCGTTGTATTTTATTTCTTGGTTATCTTGCTCTATATCAATGAGACTATAACTATCTATGAACTTATGCTTTCATGGGCATTCTCTATTTCTCGCTATTTACATGCTTATATACGATTGACTTCAAATTATGTGCCTTATCGTGCAAAGATATTTACTTTTGGTTATTTCACTTTAATAATTTTATCAATTGATGTATTAATTAGTCTAACTAACCCTCTATGACAATTTATTAACTAAATGAAACGCCTCTGGGTCAAATAAAGGAGAATAAAATGAAAAAAAGAATTATACTATCTATAGCCACGATATTATTTGGTTGCAGCTCTTATCAAGAAATAACGGAACAGGATGTCAAGGATACAATTTTAGGAATGTTTGATTCTTTTTCTGTTGAAAGTGATAATATAAATAATTTCAAAAATTTTGTAACAGATGACTATATATTATATGAAGTAGGTAAGGCAATGACTGCTACAGAATTTATTGAATTCGCAGGTTCTTTTGGTACAATTGAAGATGACTGGATCATAACTGACATGAAAATATCTATAGATAAAAATTCAGCTCATGCATATTATAAAAACAAAGGAAGGTTTGTAACTTTGAATAATGGCAAAAAAGAATTGCATAATTACGAATGGCTAGAAAGTGCATATCTCGTTAGAGTTGATGGAAAACTAAAAATAAAATTCTATTTTTCAGATACCATAAATCAATCTGTAGAAACAATCAAATAAATGAGATACCTTTGGGTCAAATAAAGGAAAATAAAATGAAGAAATTATTAAAACTTCATCCTTTTCTATTATTTATTTTCATTACTGGTTGTTATAATAGCCCTACTCCGCCATCAGAAATTACTGGCGTACAGATTTCTGGGTTACAGTATCAACAATTTGATTGTGAAACACTCAATGATGAAATCAATTTTTTAGAAAACCGTGAAAGAGAATTAATTCTTGCTCAAGAAAATAGAATAAAGGAGAGTGAATCACAGCAATGGTGGACGGAAGGAAGTGGCGCAGGTGATGGAATAGAGGCATCAGAATTGAATAGGGTTAAAGGTGAAATAAAAGCAGCTCGTAAAGTATTTGAAAACAAAGAATGTAATGTAACTAAATGAAACGCCTCTGGAAATATATTTGAAAAAATGAAATAATCTGAATGATGATTAAATCAAAAAAACTCTTTTTAATTTGTTTTATCTCGGTTGTTATCGCAAATAACCCTCTGAGAGTAAATCATAACCGATTAAATAATAATTTTATTAAACTGTCAAAAATTAGTAGTATTGAATTTGGTAGTTTAAGCAGGGTAGCATATACTGACGCTGATATAAATGGGCGCAAATATGTAATGGAACTGATGATATCTGCTGGAATGGATGTTAAAATAGATGAAGGCGGAAATATTATTGGGAAATTAAAAGGTAAAGATAACAATCTCCCGCCAATTGCGATTGGATCACATATCGATTCTGTTCCTGAAGGAGGAAGCTTCGATGGGAATGTTGGATCTTTGTCAGCAATTGAAGTAGCTCAGACGATTTGGGACAATAATTATACATTAAATCATCCTCTCGTTGTTGTGATTTTCCAAAATGAGGAAGGTGGCCTTTTTGGTAGCAAGATTATGACAACAGGATTAACTGATTCAGAACTTCGGCTTAAATCCAGTAGCGGATTTACAATAAAAGAAGGAATTGAAAGAATTGGAGGAAACTTTGACAAACTTCAGGATGCTAGGTTAAAGAGAAATGAATGGACTGCTTATGTTGAATTACATATTGAACAAGGTGGCATCCTTTATGATGAAAATTTAGAAATTGGTATAGTAGAAGGTATTGTAGGTATTAAACAGTGGGATGTTACTATAAATGGTTTTGCAAACCATGCTGGTACAACCCCAATGAATCAACGCAATGATGCATTATATGCTGCTTCACAATATGTTCAAACAGTTCATGAAATAGGTAAAAATACACCTGGCAATCAAGTAGCTACTGTTGGGATAATCAAATCATATCCAGGTGCACCAAATGTAATTCCAGGTAAGGTGATCGCAAGTCTTGAAATAAGAGATTTGGACGAAAAAAAAATTGATGCTATCTATAATAAAATTAGACTGTCATCAAAAAAAATAGGTAAAAAAACAGGAACAACATTTCAATTTCAACAAACAATAAATATCGTTCCCGAGCCTACTAATAGATTAATTCGTGAGGCCATTGTAGATGCGTCAAACGATCTGAAATTAAAAAGTAAATATATGCCAAGTGGTGCTGGGCATGATGCACAAGAAATGTCAGTGATATGCCCAATTGGAATGATTTTTGTTCCAAGTAAAAACGGTATTAGTCATTCTCCCAAAGAATATTCATCACCAAAAGATATTTCAAATGGAGCAAATGTTTTACTTCATACTGTCTTGAAATTAGATGAACAATATGATCAATAAAATATTGTCAATTGTATATTTATATTATTTGTTATTGAACTGTTAAAATGAAACGCCTCTGGGTCATATTATTTATAATATTCTTTTCATTGACATGCAATGATACTGACTTTGAATGTGACCAGCATGATATTTCAAATTGCAATAGTAATGATAATAAAACAAATATTAGAGTATTTAATAACAGTGAATACGATTTATGTAATGTAGTAATTAGTATTGATGAAAGTAGAAATCATGGTGAAATTAAAAGTGGTGAAAACACCTGTTATCGTGGATATGATAAAGCTTACAGATATGCATATGTCTCACTTATGATTGATGGTGAAGATTTAGTCATCCAACCTATAGATTATGTTGGAGAAACACCTCTTGGAATTGGTTATTTCACATATTATTTAGATGTAGAAGAAATAAACAACAAAAAACAATTATCTATTACTACTACTACTGACTAAATGAAACGCCTCTGGTTTATATTATTAGTTCCTCTCTTTGCTCAAGAAACTGAAAAAGAAGATTCAACAGTGGTTATATTGAAATCGGGAGAAATAAAACAAGTTCAAAACTCTCGTGCATACATTGAGTTTGTAAACCCATTACAAATGAATATTGAAGTCATTGATGGGGATAGCATCAAATATGATATATATGATATTGAAAGTATTAAAGATAAAACAGGCAAACCTGTATTAAGTAAGATGGCTATCTCTTTCTTGAAGATTGTTAAATCTACCTGTCAGGCGCTTGCATTAATTGGATTGATTTGGGTAATTATATATTAATATGAAACGCCTCTGGATCATATTATTTGTATTGTCTTTTGCTAATTCACAAAATACAATTGCTGTTCTCGATTTTAAGGGCAATGGCATATTAATAAATGAAGCAAGTTCAATAAGTGAAAGATTAAGGACAGAGCTATTCAACAACGGTGACTATAGAGTAGTTGAACGTGATAAGTTAGAAGCCATCCTTAAAGAGCAAGGACTTAGTCAGTTAGGTATTGTCACAGATGAATATATTGTGAATGCGGGCAGTATTCTCGGCGTAGATAAAGTTGTAGTTGGAACAATAAATAAAATTGAAAATCTATATTCAGTTTCTGCAAGAATTGTTAATGTCAAAACTGGTGAAATTTTGGAAGCCGTTAGTTATGAACATAGTGGAAAACTAAGTTATTTATTAAAAACAGGAATGAAAGCTATTGCTTTTGAGCTTTTAGGTCAAAAAAGACAAGAAGTCCCCTCCATCGGAATCATTCCTTTGAAGAATAAAGGTAAAGAGGAAGATGCTTTTTACGCTTATGGTATTAGCGCTGACTTAATATCAGATGTATCTAGTTCGGGATTGATTAGAGTTTCTAGCCAGCAGGATATTGAAAAAATATATACGAATTCCCTCTCTAATGACGAATTAGCTGAAAAATTAAATGTACGATATATTTCAACAGGTATTCTGTGGAAGATAGGAGAGTTGTTTCAGATATCTTTAGAGCTATATGATACTAAAAATTCAAAAGTCGTTTGGTCAGACCGCTGGCAAGAGAAATGGGATAATCTGCCTTCTATAAAAAGTAAGCTATCTAAAAATATTTTAAATAATTTAGATATATTAACAAACGAAACTACATCTAGTGCTGAAACGGGTAACATAGAAGCTTATGAATTTTATTTAAAAGCAAAATACAAATATGAAAAAAGCAAAAAAACTGAAGATGTTGAGATTGTTCGTGGCTTACTTAAGAAAGCGATAGATTTAGACAAAAAATTAGCAAATGCCTATCATTTACTTAGTCTCACTTTCTTGTATGAAAGCAGATATGATGAGTCAATGGAAATACTTACCAACTTATTAAAAGAACAATCGCAAAATAACTTTAAGAGTAAGGAGATTGGAATAACTTATTATAAAATTGGTGATGTTTATTTTGAAATGAAAGATTACGATAAGGCAGTAGAAAAATTTTCTAAATCGAGCAAAATAGCAGATGAGATAGATAATAAAAAAATAAATGTATACGCATTAGCGTCACTTGCGCTTGCTTTTACAGAAAAAGGTGATTCTGAAAAGGCTTTATTTTATAGTAATCGTACCCTTAAGCTAGCTAGGGAGTTAGATAGTCCCCGTTGGTTAAATTTTAGTTATTTTAGTTTTGGTTCTTATTATGAAATGAAAGGCGACTTTGAAATGGCCTTAGATTATCATAAACGCTTGCTTAATAATGCTCAAGATTCAAAAAATAAAAGTGGACTTTCCTGGGCCCATGGACTCATTGGAGAGACTTATGAAAAAATGGATAAAAGTGATATGGCGCTAAAACATTACAATCAGTCATTAAACTTAAGCATAGAGATGAATAATCAAATAAATATCGCAGGAAATTATAAGAATATTGGTGAAATTTTTTACAATACAACTAATTATGAAAAAGCTCTCGAGAATTTTCATATGGCGCTAAATACAGCTAAGACTTTTAATAATGAAAAGTTAATTAATGAAATTAAAGATCTAATTAGTAATGCTTATTATGATAAAGGTGATTTTGAAGAGGCTGCTAAGCTTGGTCACAAAGGTGCTCAAGAAAAAATTAATAAAAAAGATAATTAAATGAAATGCCTCCGATTAATTCTATTTCTAATTGGTTTTGTTTTTGGACAGGAACCCACCTCTTTGAATACATGGAAAAATATTTTCCAATCTCC
>JAAZYT010000084.1 GCA_014239505.1 Fidelibacterota bacterium
AATGCAAAGAACTTGATTTTATTGACAAACATTTAAACACCTCTTGTATAAACTGCAATAATTAAAGTATTTGTAATAAAAAATAATAAATACTTGACAAAACGTTCATAACGCTCATATATTTAAGCATGTCGTATGATTGTTTTAATCCTTTTTGAATTACAATCATGTTTTTAATAATCTTATTCTTTAGTAAAAAATTTTAGTACTAAAGATTTACTTAAAGAGGTATTTAAATGTTTGTCAATAAAATCAAGTTCTTTGCATTGAGTGTTTTATTAGTGACTTTTGCATTTGCAGATATGGAAACTAAATCTATTGATCTAGTATCAGATTTTTCATCTTCTGTAATGGATTCAAAGGAACCTAAATTGAAGAATGGTCACGGTAGTTTAAGCGATTTCTTTCCTTATCCTAAAAGTCTCAAGGCAAATGGTATTTCTGGACAGGTAATAGTTGAGTTTGATGTCACACCTATTGGAAGAGTTACCAATTCAAAGATTGTTCAAAGTCCAAGTAATGAACTAAGCGAAATAGTATTATCTCGTATTGAATTTATGGAGTTCAATCCTGGTACGCAAAATGGTAAGGGAGTATATGTTCGTCAGAGAATGCCTATAGTTTTTGATAATAACTAATGAATCCAAACTATTTAGTTTTAAAGCCCTATAGCTTAATTGCATAGGGCTTTTTTATTGCTTGTTATATAAGCAACATGTAACGAATTAAGGAAACTTCTATAAATCGTTCATGATTCATGGTAATTTTCTTTCACATAATATATCTTAAAAAGCTAAAGGTATTAGAATGTTAAAAAATTTAGTATTAATTGGAATTTTAGCGATGAGCCTTATGACTTTTACTTATGGTCAAAAAAACAATGTTTATGCTGAGCTTGGTGGTGCAGGTTATAGTAGGACATTAAACTATGAACGTATGTTAAGTAATAATATTCTTGTTCGTATGGGCTATGGCTCTGGTAAAGGAGCAAGTGAAGATGAAAGGCCTAATAAATCTAAAGTACGTTTTATGCCATTAGGTGCAGCATATCTTATGGGCTCAGGAGATCATAAGTTTGAACTTGGTGGTGGTATGACTATGCTTCAGGGTGCACTTGAAATGCGTGGTGAGTATATAGAATCTAATGCAACTTATTTTGGTGGCGGATATCGTTATCAAATGGCAACGGGTGGCCTATTATTTAATCTAAAAGCATATTACCTAACTATTGGAAGGTTTAGCTCACCATGGGCTGGGATGTCAGTTGGTTGGACTTTGTAAAATAGATTGATTAATATGATTAAAAAAATGCAATTGGTTAAAGTAAAATATTTAATAAATCTATTTTTACTTTTTCTTTTGCCAAGTTTTGTGAGTGCGCAATTATCTTATTCTGGTTCATTAAATAGTCGATATGCAGATAGTAAAAACAACCTTGGCTTTAATGAACATTTGTTTGATCTAAATTTTGATTATAGTAATTCCGATCGATCATTCCAAGGATGGACGCAATTTGAATTTAGTGACCCACCTGAATTAGGTCGTTCTATTCAAGAATTACGGAAATTGCGAGTCGATTATTTATCGAACAATATAACAGTAAAGATTGGTGATATTTACGAGTTTTGGGGTATGGGAATGGCTCTTAATCAAACTGATGATCAAGCAATAGACATTGATACAGGACTTAGAGGCATATTATTAGGTTATGAAAATGATTTTCTTAAGTGGACAATACTAAAAGGAAAAACGCATACATCTAAAATTACAAATTTGATTGATGACTATGATGAGAGAGTTCCAAACTTTGATACCAGTCATGACCTATTAGGCTCAAATCTTGAATATAATTACGAATACGGAACGTTTGGCATTAATCTAATTCAAAGTAATGAACAGCATGATTCATTTGATAAATTTGGTTCTATAAGTGAAAAGAAAATAAATCATACAATGGCTGGCGCTTACACTTCATTTTATTTTGGTGATGCTTCTTTATTTTTAGAACTACTAAAAAAAGCAACAAAAGAGTCTACAACTGATTATGAGAATAAGGGCACTGGCTTATATTCTAACCTTATGTTGCCAATTAGTGATTGGTCACTATTAATAGAGTATAAAAATTATAATTTTTTAAAACTTTCACCTATAGATAAAGATAATTTTGTTAATCAATTTGCTTATCACGCAGACTTTATTAATCCACCTCCAGGATATTATGAACACACAACTATTTTGAATGGTCGTATAGCAAAACAATCCAATATTAATGACGAAATAGGGTACCAAATAAAATTATCTGGACCAATTGGGTTAAATCACACAGCATCAATTAGTTTGGCTAAATCTAGTCAGCATCAATCTTGGATCCAGAATGATGAATATCAATGGATGATTGATGATAAAATTAATTGGATGCCTAGCTCAAAAACATTTGCAAGTCCATATAATGAGTTTTTTATCAACTTTGATGGAAATTTTTTTAATCACAAATTATTTTATGATATAGGATGGAGCAGTATAAAAGATGTCCAATATTTATTTGCAAATCAAAATAGATCAAATGGGCAATTTCAAGTTCATGAATTATTAAAATCTCAATCCATACCTTTAAGTTTAACGTATGCAATAAATAGTAAATATAGTTTTGAGCTAAAATTTGAATATCAAGAATTAGAGCAAGGTTCTCTTCGGAAAATGAATAATGAAACTTCATTTTTGTCTGTTGTGCCTAAACCTTTTCGATATAATAACGTAATTAGTATAGGATTGGCCAGTTCCCCAAAATGGTCTATAACTTATCTCCAAGATCAAACATCAATAGATGAAAAATCTTTAGAAAAGAAACAATGGACATATTGGGAATTCTTATATCGATTTAATCAAAATATATTAATAACGTATTTTAATGGTTCTTTAAAAGGTGGTTTAGTTTGTAGTAATGGAGTTTGTCGCTATAAGCAACCTTTTGAAGAGGGGCAAAAAATAACTTTAGTCTATACATTCTAAATAAATTATATTAAATGAGTATTTAATTACTAGAATAAACTTAATTGAGGTTGCTATATGAAGTATTGTTATCGTTTTTTCTTCCTTTTATTAATGATTTTTACTTTTTTAAGTGCTCAAGAAAAGAAAAAAGCTTTAGTTGAATATGTGGGTTCCACTCAGTGTCCTTACTGTCCACAAGTAACTGTTCTACTTGATCAATATCAAAATCCTTCTCACGCTAACTACTTTGGTAAAGATATCGTAGATGATATGGTTGTCGTTCGTTATCATACCTATAATCCAGGTTACGGTGATCCATTGTATGCTACAATTGGTGGATCAACATGTGAAACTGATTTCACATGTGTTAGGATTAATGGTGAGCAAGGTAAGGAATGGTACGCAATTGGTGGAGTTCCTACAATTTTTATAGATGGGCAAAACACAAATAATTATCTTACTGATGTAAAAGCAACACAAACTGAAACAACTCCTGTTAAAATTTCATTAGAGGGAAGTACTTTTAACGATTTAACGATTAATGCAAAAGTAACCATAACTAGTGCAACAGACCTTTCTTCTGATCCTCTTTATCTCTTTGTGATGGCAACAATGGATTCTGTTCATTATGCTGGTGCTAATGGAGAAACTGAACACGAGCAAGTATTTTTAGGATTTATGGGCGATACTGGACCAGGTTTAGGTAAAGCAATAACATTGAATAACACGGAAGCAGTTGAGTGGACTCATACCTGGACACTGCCGAGTGACTATCCTAATGAAGCTAATGGAAGAAATCTTGGAGCTATATCTGATTGGAATACAACGGTATGGGATAAAAAAAATATGAACCTGGTTGCATTTGTACAGAATAAAACTACTTTAGAAGTTGTTCAAACAGAAATGATTAGTCGACGTACTATGCCCGTATCTCAACCTCCAGTAGTTACAGCTATAGATGATATAACGATTGATGAAGATGACGATAAAACTTTATATATTACCGCTACAGACGCTGATGGTGATTCTTTGACATATTCTGCTACGGCAGATACCTCCGCAATTGTTGTAATGGTTGG
>JAAZYT010000065.1 GCA_014239505.1 Fidelibacterota bacterium
CAATTTCATGCTCAAAATCTTGATAAATCGCATTTGCGTGAACGGTTAGGTTATTGGCTATTTAAGGCTATGGGAGTTGAAACTTCACGTTCAGTCCATGCACGTTTAGTAATTAATGGTGAGTTTTCAGGTTTATATGCACTTACTGAGCAAATTGATGGCGCCTTTACCGATTATCACTTTGATGATAAAGATGGAAATCTATATAAAGAAGTATGGCCGCTTTACATGAACGGAAAACCTATGAATCCTCAATCATTAATAAGTGCTTTAAAGACAAATGAAGATGATAATCCATCTACAGATATTATAAGTGGATTTGCGGATAAATTATCTAATGCAGAAAAATTAAATATACCAAATATTATTTCAGAATATATGGATATCAATAAAATTATATCATTAGCAGTTGTGGATCGTACAATACGACATGATGATGGTTTTTTGCATTGGTATTGTGACGAGGGTGAATGCTCTAGTCATAATTTTTATTGGTATGAAGAACCCAATAAAAAGAAAGTAAATCTAATCCCTTGGGATTTAGATAATGCCTTTGAAAATATTATTAAGCATGCGAACCCTGTCACCCCAATTGCAGATGAGTGGGGTCAGATTACTAATAATTGCAACCCTTTTCCTTATGGAGATTTTGGTTTATACCAATGGTCAGCCTCCTGCGATAAATTAACTGGTGGTTGGGCAATGCATAAAGAGCTGTATGCAGAATTAAAAGAAAAGTTTATTCAAGGACCCTTTGCTGCAAGTAATGTTAATGTTTTACTCGCTACTTGGTCAGATCAAATCAGACCAGTAGTTAAAGAAGCTCAAGATAAAAATACTTGGGATCAATTAACAGTGCAAGAATGGGAAAGCAAATTATATGATCTAATAGATCAGTTGGAATTTGCTAGAAATAATTAATATTATATTTTAACTATCAATAACAGAGGAAGAGATGAGTTACAAAATTAAGCATGCGAATATGTTTTTATTATGTTTTGTGCTAATAATTAGCTGTGAAGATAATAGTTCTAATGATACAGGTGGTTTATTTATTAACGAATTTCTAGCAAAAAATGAGGCATGCTGTCCAGATGAAGAAGGTGAATTTGATGATTGGGTAGAATTATATAACTCTAGTTCAGATCCAATAGATGTAGGTGGGATGTATATCACTGATAATCTAGATGATGATCTCTATCTTATACCAAATTCAAATAGTAGCTTAACTACTGTTCCTGGTAATGGTTTTCTTATTCTATGGTTTGACAAAGATGAAGAACAAGGTCCTCACCACATAGGTGAAAAACTTTCAGCTGATGGAGAAGGTATTTATCTATTATCAGATAGTACTACAATTATTGATTCTTTGAGTTTTGATATTCAAGAAACAGATATTTCAATGGGTAGATCACCGGATGGTTCAGCTAACTGGGTAAAGTTCTTATCTCCTACACCAGGAGCAACTAATAAATAAAATTATTTAGATTCAAATACCATAGGTTCTAAATGTTTAGGTAAAATTATTTCTGCATTTGGCAATATATTTTTCACATCCTCAATAAATGGTGAGGCTTTAGATTTAATTGCTGCTTCCTGAGACGCATCATAGGTCACTCTAAAATCATCCCAGTGCGTTGGAATAATTATATCAGGGTAATTGGTTAGAGATAAGAGTCTTTCAGTATAATTATAAATTTCTTTTCTAGAATTTGCTGAGCCAGCAAGCAAAATATTTGGTTCAAGTCCTTCAATAGCATCTCCAATAAAGTTCATCGAACCCATTGTAAGAACTTTATGATTTTTAAAACGAAAGTAATACATTAGTGAATTACCTTCAACATACTGTTTAATTTTAAGTGGTACTTTTATTCCTTTTTGAATTGATTCTGAGTTAAAGTATAACTTTTTTCTTAATGCAGAGTGTAATGAAGGCAAAACTTTAACAGAAAAGTTATCAAAGACATAATCTTCGCCACCTTTAACGGTTATTATTTGATTATTTGGAACTCCATGGGCTCTTAAAAGATTTGAAAGACTTTCAGTTCCAATAACTTTTGCACCAGTTTTCTTTGCGATATAAGGAACATCAGCTGCATGATCAAAATGAGTATGATGTACAAAAATATAATCTGCAGAAGAAATATGTTCATTAATTACCAAAGTGTCAGGTTCGTATTCATCATCTCTGTAAAATTTTGGTCTTTGGTCTTTACCCCAATCACGAGCAGCAGCAGAATTTGAAATATTTTTTGTTGTGCTATTGCCAACAAGTTTTATTCGAGAGAGGTAAGGGTCTATTAATACGGTAGATGTGTCACTTAATATTTCCCAACCAGCAGCACCTAAGTATTTTAAACTAATATTTGATTTTGAAGATTGACTTGTCTCACATCCATAAGAAAAAAATAATAAAATAATAATGAATGGTATTGATAATTTATTATTGAGTTTTTTTATCATAATTAAAATTTCTTTTAGTTTGTCGTGTGTTTGAACATTTAATGAACATTAAATTAAATCATAAGATGATAATATTAAATATACATTTATAATTAAATCATGCATTTACTACTAAAAAATAAAACAAAACTTATTGATGTTCGTGCTCCAATTGAATTTAAGGATGGCGCGCTTCCTGATAGTATCAATCTTCCTATTTTATTAGATGATGAAAGAGCAGCAGTTGGTAAAACTTACAAGAATAAAGGAAATGAATCTGCAATTAAAAAAGGACACTTAATTGTAAATGGTAAAATAAAGAACAAAAGAGTTAATCAATGGTTAGACTTTATTGAAAAGTTCCCAGAAGCTCAATTATATTGTGCTAGAGGTGGACAAAGATCAGAAATTGCACAATTATGGCTTAAAGAGGCTGGATGTGATATAAAAAGAATCTCTGGTGGTTTTAAAGCTTTAAGAAATACATGTTTATCTATTTTAGATCAAGCTAGTAATGATGATAAAAAATGGATTATTATTAGTGGAAGGACAGGTTCAGCCAAAACAAAATTAATAAATCTTATTGATAATTCAATTTGTCTAGAGAGTCTTGCGAATCATCGCGGATCGGCTTTTGGAAGCTTTGATACTCTACAACCAACACCTATTAATTTTGAAAATAACTTAGCCTGTGATTATTTACAGCAAATAGGTGATGTCGTCTATTTTGAAGATGAATCACGTACAATTGGACGTTTAGTAATTCCTGAAAAGTTTTATAATAGAATGTCTAATTCTAAAATTGTATTAATTGAAGAACCAATAGAAAATAGAATTCAGAATATTTTTGAAGAGTATGTTAATAAACAAATAGAAGTAAAATCTTTAAAGGTTCAATCAGATAAACTTCGAGAAAAACTTATAAAGATTTCAAAACGACTCGGAGATAATAATTATAAGAAAGTAGACAAATTAATTAAATCAGCTTTTGAAAATAATGATGAAAAGATTCATCTAGAATGGATAGAAATTTTACTAACTACCTATTACGATAAAATGTATGATTATCAACTTGAAAAAAAAATAGATAGGTGTGAATTTTCGGGAAATTGGGAATCAGTCAAAAATTATTTAATAAATAATTAATGTATAATAATAAACTTAAATCTATAATTTTTGACTTAGATGGGACTTTAATTGATACAATTGCTGATATTGGTAACTCAGTTAATGATGTACTGAATGAGTTTAGCTATAAAAAAAGATCAACAAATTTTTATCGGGATAATGTTGGTGGTGGAATAAGAGACCTTTTACAACGAGCGCTTCCTAGAGATCATGGGAGGCCAATTGATGCTTATATTGAACCATTAAATCGATTTTATAGGCAAAACCTTAATAAAGAAGCAAAAGTATATCCTTATGTTATTGATATACTTGATTTATTAAATAATAATAATATTCCCGTCGCTGTAATTTCTAATAAGCCGCATGAATTCACTGTTGAATGCGTCAATAAATTTTTTCCAGACCAAATAGATATTGTAATTGGTTCTGGAGAAGAATATCCTTTAAAACCTGATCCAAAGAGTGCAAAATATGTTTTAAAAAAATTCAATGTTGATCCAAAACAATCTTATTTTATTGGTGACTCTGGTTTTGATATTGAAACTGCTAGAAATACAAATATGAATTCTATTGGTGTTTTATGGGGATTAAGTGATGAGGATAAATTATCTAAATTTTCTCCCAATTTATTATTTGGAAAACAAATAGAACTTTTAAGTTTTTTAAAAACTTTAATTATTAAATCTTAATATATCTTTTTTCACCAGCAATAATTCGAAATGGTAAACGGTTTTTTTCTGGAGGGACAGGGCAAGTTGTAAAATCATTAAAGGCGCATGGAAAATTAAAGGATTTATTAAAATCTAAAATAACTTCTCCATCTTTATCAGGCTTGCTTAAGTATAATTGCCGACCTCCTGAGTAAGTCTCATTACCCGTTGTTCCATCTTTAAAGATTACTGCAAGCTTTCCACTTTCAATATTTGACTCAAGTTCATATACTTGGTTAGCATAATTGAATGTAACTATTCCAGCGGTGGGCTGTTCTACAGCATGACCCCAAATATTGGATATGGTTCGTTCTTGTTCTTTTAAATATGGTTTGAAAATTCCGTTTATGCGCCAAGATGTATCAATTGTAAAAGCAGGAATTTTATCAATTTCAGATATTAAATAGTTTTCAAAATCTTTTATTCTCAATGCATAGTTTTCTCCACGTTTAACTATAAACCACTGGAATGATTTCCACGAAAAATTATGGTCTAAATCATTTTTAGAAAAATTATAAGACTTAAAATTATTTGAACTATCAACTAAAACGGGAAAATCAAAATTAAATTTGATTGAATCATTTGTAATCACCAATTTCCCAAAATTTGAAGGAAAACTCTTTGGAAATGGGAGGTCATTATCTTGAGAGGCACCTAAAGTATAAGTTCCATTAAATATCCAATGAAGTCCAACTAGATTTAAATACCCTTTTCTAGATTTTAAGTAATTGACTCTCTTCGCTCTAAATGTTTTTATTTCATCACTATAAGTTTGATTATTATTACAACTTGAAATAACTCCAAAAAGAAAGAGAAATGTTATTATATGGTTTAGTTTATTAAGCATTATTAAGGTTTAAAAGTAGTTATGGAAAACTATTTATGTCATATTTCTTTTTAACAGTTACTCGACTAAATTAAGGCATGAAGCAGATTCAATTATTCATAATCATAGCTATTTTTTTTACAAAAGGGTGTAGTTCAACAACTTCAGCATACTCTGTTGAGAATTTTCAATGTTATCCAGATAAAGTATATCTTTTCAGACATGCTGAAAAACAGAAAATAAAAGGAGAAAAAAACCCAGAATTAACTAAAAGTGGATTCTTTAGAGCAGATGCTTTAGCAGATTCGCTAAGTTCAATTCAAAATGGTGTAATTTTTTCTAGTGAATTCAAACGTACACAGCAAACTGTAAACCCTCTATCAAAAGAATGGTATTCTGACATAATAATCCATACTGCAAGTGATCCAGAAGGTCAGGTAGAAAAAGCATTAACTCAATGTAATAAAATTGTGATTATTTCTGGTCATTCAAATACCATTCCAAATTTGATAAGATTATTTGGTATAAATGAAAGTATTGAAATTAAAGATGATCAGCATGGCGATCTATTTACAATAGTATGGGAGAATAGACTGCCAAAACTATTGATTACTCACATTGGAGAATAAATTTGAAGTATAAAAATTTAATTTTTTTAATATTAGTTTTTTTTATTGGATGTTCTAATGATGGTCCAAAAATTATTGAAGAGTCTCGAAGTCTAAAGACTTATCCTTTTTCAGAACCTAATCCGATTCCAATTTTATCTAAAGATAGACGCTTATATCCCTATCATTCATTTGTAGGATATAGTCATGATGGATTTCCTCAGGATTGGAAAATAATAAAAATGGAAAACCAGCATATTGAAATTTATATCTTACCTGAAGTAGGTGGAAAAGTTTGGGGTGCAATTGATAAATCTAATGGTGAAGAATTTATTTATCGTAATGAAGTAATGAAATTTAGGAATATATCTTTAAGAGGTCCCTGGACTTCAGGAGGTATTGAATTTAACTTTGGAGTTATAGGTCATACACCGGCAACTGCTACACCTGTAGATTATACTACTAGAAAAAATCAGGATGGAAGTGTATCAACCTTTGTTGGTGGAATCGATTTGCCTTCACGAACTCACTGGCGCGTTGAAATTAACTTGGAAAAAGATCGATCAAATTTTAAAACTAAAGCAATTTGGTATAATCCAACTCCATCAGTTCAAGCTTACTACAATTGGATGACAGCAGCAGCTTTTGCTCAAGATGATCTTGAAATGATTTTTCCTGGTAATAAATATTTAAAACATAGTGGCGAGGTGAAATCATGGCCAGTAGATAATGAAGGTCGAAATCTTACCTACTATAATAATAATCGATTTGAAGGGCATAAATCTTACCATGTTGTAGGGCAGTGGAAGAATTTTTTTGGCGGATATTACCACAGTGATAATTATGGTTTTGGCCATTGGGCAAAACATGATGAAATGCCAGGGCAAAAACTTTGGCTTTGGGCTTTATCAGATGAAGGAGGAATTTGGGAAGACCATTTAACAGACAATGATGGTCAATATGTTGAATTTCAGGCTGGTCGTCAATGGGTACAGTATTCTCCAGGTGACCATAGTAACCCCGTAAGAAAAGCAGAATTTGCTATTTATGATACAGATCAATGGACAGAATATTGGTTTCCTGTTAAAGAGACTGAGGGAATGAATGAAGCATCTAAGGATGGTGTGATGAATGTATTAGTAAATGATAGTTTGAAAATTAAACTTCATTCATTTATAAATAAAAAAGGAACGATAAAAGTAATCTCTGGTAAAGATATCTTAAAAACAAAAACTATTAATTTTAAACCAATGGAGCTTCATGCTTTAAGTTTATTAAATCCACAAAAACCTTTTGAAGTTAAAGTTGAAGAGCTTGACCTTCACTATCGTTCTGATCCCAAGACTAGTCAGTTCGACCGTTCATTTAAGACAGACACATCTGTATCAAGCTCTATTCCTGAACAAGATATTCAGAATCTAGAAGGATATGAACTTCTTAAAGAACGTCGGTTTGCTGAAGCAGAAAAAATATTTCAAAAAATATTGTTCAAAATGCCTAATGATCTAAATGCTAATAGTTCAATGGCAGATCTTTATTTTAGAAAAGGAAAATATGAAGAAGGATTAAAAGCTATTAAAAAAGTTTTATCTATTAATGGTTATAATGATAAGGCCAACTTTTTGGCAGGTAATATTTATAGATCACTAGAAAAATATAATGATGCGAAAGAAGCCTTTGGTTGGGCTGCTCGTTCAACGGCTTATAGATCTGCATCTTTTACGCAAATGGCTGAAATTTATTTAATTAATAATAAATGGAAATTAGCAAAAGAATACGCTTCCAATGCTTTGGATTACAATCGTTTTAATATTAATGCAATGCAAGTTTTGATTTTAGCTAATAGAAAATCAGGGAATATTAGAGAAGCAAAAGAATGGATAAATACATTGTTATCAATCGATCCACTTCATCACTTTGCGAACTTAGAAGCTTACTATTTGAATTCGTCAAAATATTCTTGGGATACATATTTATCTCAAATTAATAATGAATATTCAGATCAAACCCATTTAGAACTTGCAATATCTTATTTTAATAGAGGAATAGATGAAGGCTCGATAGAGTTATTAGAAAGAACATCAATAAACAATCCTATTAATCAAGCATGGTTAGCTTACTTAAAAAAAGATAAATCAATACTGAATAGCGCAAAACTATTATCACCTGAATTAGTTTTTCCCTTTAGAAGAGAAACTATAGAAGTTTTAAAATGGTCAGTATTAAATAGTGATGATTGGAAATGGAAATATTATTTAGCTCTAAACTATTGGGCAAAAGATAGTGATGAAGAAGCTCTTGAAATAATGAATTCACTAAAAGACATTCCTAATTATGGACCATTTTATGCTGCACGTGCATCTTTAAAAGAAAAAATGGATAAAAAAGATATATCGCAAGATTTGGAAAGGTCTATTCTTCTTTCATCAGAATCATGGCCTATTCAATTAAATGCTGTAAAATATTATCAATCTACAAATAATTGGAAACGTGCTTTGGAACTTTCAACTAAGGTAAATGATAAATTTTCAAATAATTTTGATGTTCAAATCATGCATGTAAAATCACTTCTAAATGAAAATAGATTTGATGATGCTATTTTATTTCTTGATAAAGCTAATGTTTTACCATCAGAGATGGCTAAGGAAAGTAGACAACTTTATGAATGGGTAAACCTGGCTAAAGCGATAGAATTTTTAAAGATGAATAATATTGATCAAGCGAGAGTGTATATAGAAAAAAGTAGGGAATGGCCAAAAAATCTTGGAATTGGAAAACCTTATAACCCTGATGAATCTCTTCAAGGTTATTTAAATAAATTTTTAAATAAAGAAATTTCTAAGAATGAGTTAATAAAAGAACTAAACCTTACTAATAATAAAAAAAGTGGTTATGGTTC
>JAAZYT010000011.1 GCA_014239505.1 Fidelibacterota bacterium
ATTATTATTGATATCTCTTTGATATCTACCTTTCCAAATCCCGTTAGCAAATGTAGTATCATAAATTACATTTATGAATGTGCTATCTTGCTTATTATTTCTATTATAGTCAAAAAAATCGTCAGGCGTGCCTGGCTCAAGCCCCATTACATCACTATCTAAAGCATAAGTCAATGTTCTAACTATTTTAGAATCATCATCTGATTTAAAGTCAATCATAAATATTGGATATGAAGCAAAGCTTCCGGTGAAACATTGTCCATAATTATAAAGAACAGTATCTACTTTTTCAAATATAGGATCACCATTTGCATATATATTATCTAAATTTATTTGTGGAATTGGTAGAGTTAAACCATCTCGACATGTATAAGTTTTAGATTCAATATTTGATGAAATATCTAATGACTTCGGAACACTGGTTTTTGAAGTTAATGTTTGGTCGCCTACTACAACAGTTAAAGTATATGTCGTACCAGGATAATAAATAAATGTAGTATCAGTTTGGTATCGCCCAGGCCTACCTTTTACTGGATATGCAGTTGCATATAAATCATTGCCCCCAGTTAATGTAACTTTTGCATCACTTACCCATAATTCTTTAGCATCAATAGATTCATTTAATGAGGCTGTTCTAGAAACAAAAACTGTATCATCAATCATGGGTTTGTTTGCAGAAATATTAGCAAAAACCACGTACTCTTCTTTATAAGGCGAATCGGGATCATTGAATCCTTCGCAGGCAAAAACTAGTAAAGAAAATATTAATAGGTTTATTTTATTCATTAGAAGTTCCAAGTTATTCCGATTGTTGGAAGTAATGGAAAAAGGCTTAGTGCTTTTCTTTGTATTCGAGCTTCATCATCTTCATCAATATTTGGTTCACCTCTATCAGGTTTTTTATTACCATTACTGTCATGTTTTTTTACATCCCAGTCACCATCATCATCAATTCCATTATATGTATTACCTAGAGGATAGGTATATCTAAATACATTCTCTCGATTGTAAAGATTAATTACTTGGAAAAATACATCATATTTTTTTCGATGCCATACAGCGCCAATATCTAAACGATGGTAGGAGGGATATCTTCCTCCATTTCTAACACCTGGAATAGTACGATAGTTTTGCTGAGAACTTCCTGGTAGGTTTTCTAAAAAATAGCCATTGATTGGAGTAAAAGCTTGGCCAGACTGTAAAGTGAATTTTAAGTTAAACTCCCACGAAGCACTCATTTGGTAATTAGTTAAAATATTAAACACATGAGCACGATCCCAATTTGTAAAATATTCTTTTCCATTCATTTTTTTACGACTAACTGACCATGAATATCCTGCCCATCCACTAAGTTTACCAACTGATTGTTGGGCAAAAAGTTCTAAACCATATGCATATCCATCAGCAGGAGTAAGTAAATCAATTAGACTTTCACTTTCTACACCTCCATCTGCAGTACTCCTTGATTCTTCATAAGTAAGCATATCTGTAATATTTTTGTAAAAACCTTCTATTTGAACCTTTAATCCTCTTCCTATAAACTGCTCATAACCTAAAACAAATTGCGTTGCTCTTGAAGGTTCACCATTTTTATCAACTGCAAACCAACTATCTAAGATCGGTGCGTTGAAATCATCTTGAAATGTTGAAATAAATTGATGGTAATTCCCAACAGCAAAATTTACAAATCTATTTTCATCAATAATAAATTTTGCACTTAGCCTAAGGTCAGGATAAAGACCACTGCTATGGCTAGAGAAAGTGGTAATTCTAACTCCTGGCTCAATAATGAACTTTTGATTTGGCTTCCACTTTAATTTCGTATATACAGCTAGTTGATTTGGTTCTGTTTCAGAAAAAAATATAGTTTCGCCATCAAACCTTGAATCATATTTAATGCTTAATTTTTTAAACTCTGCACCAAAAAAAAGATTGAAATCTTGGCTCTTAAAATATGAGATGTCTCCTGCAAAGGTAATATCACGAAGCGGATTATATTCATTGATACCTGAATCTCCACCCAATCCAAAACGAGTATAAAAACGACTATTAGCTGCTAAAAAATTACCAATCATTTTTTCACTAAAAACATGACGGTACGCAAGACTCATCGTCTCATTTCCCCAATCTGAGTTAAGATCTAGATCCGTATACTGTAGGTCATCAACACCACGGTAAAAACTCAATGAAAGTCGATCTTTTTCATTAAGATCTGTAAAAACATGACCTTGTAAATCATAAAAATAGTATGGTAGATTGAAATCAGAAACCAAAGGTAACACTTTATCAAAATAAGTTCTTCGTCCTGCTAGTAACCAAGCTCCATTTAAAAAAGGTCCTTCAAGCGTAGTTTGAGCTGATAAAACAGAAATACTACTACTACCTTCAAATTTATTTCTATTCCCTTCTCGACTTCTAATATCTAAAACTGCAGAAAGTCTTCCACCATACTCTGCATTATATCCACCTTTAATTAATTCTGCTTCTTTCACCGCATCAACAATAAAATTTGAAAAAAGTCCACCAAGATGTGATGGGTTATAAACAGTGATACCATCAAGTAAAATTAAATTTTGATCAGTATTCCCACCTCGAATAACTAAACCCGTACTAAATTCAGAAGTAGTTAAAACACCAGGAAGAGATTGTATTGTTCTAAAAATATCTGGTTCAGCTAATGATGGTTGTGCTTTTAAAACACGTGGAGAGAGCGTTATCCGACTCGGTTCTATTTTGTTTAATCTTTCAATCTCTTCTGCCGAAACATCTACCTGGAATAGCTCAATAACTTCTGGTTTTAATGCAATAAGTAAATTTTGTGACGAATTATCTTGAAAAGATATATTTTTTTCATATTGTACATATCCAACATATGAAACAATTAATGTTGCTTCATCTAATTGAATGTCTGAAAGTACATAATAGCCATTATTATCCGTTGCCATACCCTGTCCTGTCTCACGAATAAAAACATTGGCTCCAATTAAGGCTTCACCTGAAGTGCTATCTGTTATGAAGCCATAAATTTGGTTTCCTGAATTTTGTCCAAAAATCAAGCTCGAAAGGAATAAAAGAATAAGACTATTTTTTTGGAAA
>JAAZYT010000058.1 GCA_014239505.1 Fidelibacterota bacterium
GAAAGAGTATTTAGCTGGATCATCTCTAAACGTAAAATAATTGACTTCAAGAAATTTAGATTTTTATCCATCTGTTCATTTGAAACAGATGGCATGCGGTCATTTAATTTATGATTACCAGCATAGGTAGCACTTATTGGGATGGTATCTAATTCATATTGACGTGCATCTGAAAAAATTTGGTATAATTCATTTGTATTATCCTGCTTTACACAAGAAACAAAAAGGAAAATAAAAATTAATGAACGATGCAAATAACTAGCGATGTAAATCATATAATTAAATCCTGATATTAAAAAGACACATTAACTTACAAAAAAAATAATTAAGTGCGCTGTAAGCTTTATATATAGACTGAATATCGAGGTTGTATCCTACAAATCTGTATCCTATTTAAGTATATGTTAGGTATAAGTCTGAATACGTTTGATTAAACACAATAAAAAACCCCCAGTCGTGAAACCGAGGGTTTTAGAAGGGCGAGAGACGAGGTTCGAACTCGCGACATCCACCTTGGCAAGGTGGTGCTCTACCAGCTGAGCTACTCTCGCAAATTTTTACATAAAAAAGCTTCGAAATTTATAATCTATTTTTCCATGTTCAAATGGATTTTGGAAAGAATTCAAACTGATACTTCTGACGATAGAATACTAAAAAGGCCAATATCAAATAACCAATATCTCTTATAACAGTTATTAAACCAATATTATCACCCTCGGATGCAGATGATACAGAAAAGCAACCACACTCGATACTTATACCTCTAGCTAATGCTTGAGAGATTGCAATGATGAAAACCATGTTCATAATAATTATCATAATTGCTGCTCCATCCACCATAATACCTGCAATTATACACACTCCTGCTAAAAACTCTAACCATGGTAAAATAAGAGCTAACAAATTTTCAAGTCCAAATGGCATTACATGATAATTACTTATTGCCGTTGCAAAAGCTTCTGGATTAGAAATCTTATCTAAGCTAGCAAAAATAAAAACTCCACCGAGTATAACTCTTGAAAATAAAATAATGGGTCCAGTTAATAAATATTTCATTTACCTACCTCGCTGGGGTAACCAGCTTTAGACCATTCTAACCATCCACCCTTAAAAACATATAATTTTGTAAATCCCGAATCTTTAAGATCATAAGCTAATTGTTCACTGTCACCACAACCAGGATCTCCGCAATACACAACTAAAGGAGTATCTTTATTTTGCTTTTCTTCAATATTAAAAATCAATTCATAAAGAAAAATATTTTTCATAGCTCCTTTTATATGGCCAGCTTCAAAATATCCTTCATCTCTGGCATCAACAAATAATACTTCATCATCAAAAAATAATTTTGCTTGTTCAATTGAAATTGCTGCTAAAATAGGTTCGTTTGACTTTATCTCCACATCTTCTACTACGGATAGTTCAACCGCAAACCAAGGCAATGGTTTACTGCTTAATATATTTGATCCAATACCAATTAAAATAGAGATAAGAACTAATAAAATTGCCTGAAGAATAGGTATTCTTATATTCATTAAGGCAAGCTAGCACTTTCCTTATCTAAAGTATCACAAGTTTTAAGTGTTTGATCAACTAATTTTAACAATTTCTTTTCACTCGATACATTTCCATTTAGAGATATTAAACTATAAAATGAAGTATTTGTATATTCATCCATTGAACCTTTTGACTCTTTTAAGCCATTCCTAAATTTTTGAACCATATTTAATACGTTAGTATTATTTTTATACACATCTTCTAATGGTTTGTCTGGATTTCTTTTTTGAAGGTTATTTAATCTTTCTTCAAATAGTTGAGCAGACATCATTGAACCCGTAATATCATTTATGGATTTATTTTTATCAACAAGCTTTAAATCAATCCTACCAAGATATTTACCTTGAATACCCGTTCCGTAGAGCATTGGGCTCCCATCAGCTTGTTTCCTTTCTGGACGTGTTCGACCAGTTTCTTTACTAGAAAATACATAATCAACATTTTGTGTCTCACCAACTAATTTATCTAATTCAATTTTATTAGCATTGATTAACATAATTAATACATCAACTTGAGGACGTAATTCTTTCACCTTAGAATTAATAACAGTAAGAGGATCTTTTACTTCAAGCTCTTTAATCGAAGCTGGAAGATTAGTTATAATACCAAATATACCCAGCTTAACGCCATTTCGTTCAACTATAGTATGACCTTTGAAAGCTAAATCTTCAGTGCCAACATTTACTAAATTTGAAGAAATAAAATTATTATTAGCTGAATTTTCTAATTCTCTAATAAAATCAACTCCAGCTGCAAAATCATTTTGCCCAACATTATATAAATAGTTACCCATTTTAGCTGTTGATTCAAAAACTGTTTTTGCTCTTAATTTTGAAGAAGCTTCTTTTCCATCAACTAAAAAATTAAATTCAAAAAGAGCATCACCTGCATCAAGTAAAATTGGATCAACTCCACTATCTTTAAGTTGATTAATATAAGTTAATCTTCTAGGCAGACCGCCTAGTGGATTAGCTTTTCATCCACAGGGGTCAAGTTGACCCCGGACATTTGAAGTAACTAACAGTGTTAATTGTTCTGATGTCGGTACTTTATCAGTACATGACATAGCAACAAGTAAAAAAGCATAAAATAATTTTGATCTATTTTTTATCATTTTTGTTATTTTCCTGTTTATCAAAAATAAAAAAGTTAACCGCCCGAAGGCTTAGCAATATGGCCATCTTTAATTAGTATTGAAATTACAATTTCTCTTACATTTCCTTGAATAAGAATTTCATTATTTTTAACAGTACCACCAACACCACATTTTTTCTTTATTAATTTTGCATAATCTTCTAATTGTTTACGATTTCCTTTGAAACCTTTAATAATTGTAACAATTTTCCCAGCTTTACGCCTATCTAAATGAATTCTCAAATCTTGTTTATTTAAAATATTTGTATTCTTTATATTTGATTTTTCAAATTCAAATGAATTGTCAGTTGAATAGACTATATTTTTTTTCATAACTAATTGATTAAAAAATTAAATATATATTTTGTTCTTAGCAAGTAGTCACAATTTTATGACATAGTCAAAGCTTTAATAAATATATTAAAAGGCACCAAAAGTTAATGACCATGCAAAAGCCATAATGATAATTAATTCACTAAAGATTGCTCCACCAAAAAATATTATAGCGCGACGCATATGTTTATTTTTGTATGCATTAATGTGACCAAGCGCGTAAAGTTGAGCTGAAAACATTTTAAACGTATTATCATTATCTTCAGTCATCTCAGCTAAATAAGAGGCATACTCAATTGGATTGTTAAATTGAACAATTCCACCAAAAAAAGTTGCATTAACATCTGGAAGATCTTGATGACTCATATCATTTCTAATTCTAGGAACAATAACAAGCATTAAGTTTATTAAACCTAAAGTTGCATTGATAAAATAAATTAAAACCATAATTGCTGTTAAAAAATTTATCTCACCATTACCCATTACCTTTGGAAAATGAACAATGAAAAAAACCATGAATGCAGCAAGCAATGACATTAGAGTAAAAGCTTTTTGATCTGTTCTTTGAAGTATAAGTTGCTCGCTTTGAAGAATTTGAAAAATAGGAGCAACATTACTCCGTACATTTCTTGAACTAAATTCTGGTTCTTCAGTAGTGGTTATAGGTTTTTGATCAGTCATTAATTATGTAATTTATATTTATATTCATTTATGGTTATAGAGATTAATATATGCATTGAACATTGGCAAGAGCGATTTAATTATTTTTACATATAATTAATAAAATAAACTTTATTAATTTTTAAATATCAGTATAAAATAGTTTAATCTAAGTAATAAAAATAAAGGAAAAATAATGTCATTATTAGAAAAATGGGCTAAAGCTATAGAGTTAAGAGATGAAGATACTATGAATGAGTGTCTACATGATGATTACAAATTTACTTTACATTCTGCTGGAAAAATTCTATCAAAATCAGAAGTTATAGCCTGGGGAATGAGTGGTGATATTAATAGAAAAAATGTGAGAATTCTCTTTGAAAATGATGAAGTAGGAGTAGAGCATGCAATCGTATCTTTTGAAGATGGCAATACTCAAGCTGTACTTGCTTTCTGCACTTTTAAAGAAGGTAAAATATTCACACTTGAAACAGGAGCTTCAAACTTACCTAAATAAATCTTATTAATTCAAAGAACCTTCCTTTAAAGTAAGGTTTTTTTGTTTATTATAATTTTCTAATGTAAAATTAATAGTGAAGTAATTTTAATTCAATTTCAAAAGATATAATTGTAACAAGGAGGAATAATGATAATTCAAGTAGTTAATTTTAATTTAGACGGTATTACACATGAACAGTATGAAGGAGCTGCAACTGAACTTGCGCCTTCTTTTAAAGCATTAGATGGCTTAATATCTAAAGTTTGGCTATCTGATAAAGAGAATAATACTTACGGGGGAGTCTATACATGGGAAAACCGACAAGCTATGGAAAATTATTTATCTAGTGAATTTTACGATGAAGTCCTAGGTAACAATCCAAGTTTTGCAAATGTTTCTTATAAAGCATATGAAGTTTTAGATGGGCCAACTGAAATAACAAAATAGTTTTGATTTAAAGGGGCCGTAGCTCAGTTGGGAGAGCGCTTGAATGGCATTCAAGAGGTCGTCAGTTCGATCCTGATCGGCTCCACTTATAAAAATGTTAATTTCTTCTTTCGATTAATGGACGACCCTTTAGGTTTACATTAAAATAATCAA
>JAAZYT010000010.1 GCA_014239505.1 Fidelibacterota bacterium
ATTAGTATTTCTTTAATTCACCATCACGGCGCTTTGCTTTTTTAACCATATTCTCTACATCTTTCAAAAGCTGTTTTGCATCATAAATGATACCATCTTTAATTGTATACTTAACGCCACCAACTCTTTCAATTTCATTTTCATCATTAATTTTAATTGCTCCAGTACCATAAAGAACTTTCAAGTTAGCAAGAGGGTTTTCATCCACAATTACTAGATCTGCTAAAAGCCCTTCCTTTACCATTCCAAAATCAACTGGAGTTCCAAGTGGTTTATGAAGAGTTTCTGCACCATGTAAAGTTGCAGCTCGGATAACCTCAAGAGGATGAAAGCCAGCTTCTTGAAGCAGTTCTAACTCTTCAATGTAACCAAATCCATATAGTTTATAAATGAATCCACTATCAGAGCCCGTGGTAACTCGACCACCTGCATTCTTATATTCATTTAAAAATTGCATCCAAACCTGGTAGAATTTTTTCCATGCTACTTCATCATGTGTAGTCCAATCAAACCAGTAAGCACCATGCGCTCTACGACTAGGTGCAAAATAATCCCACTGAGATGGCAATGTATAAATATCATGCCATTCATCATTTCGAGCTTTAGATACATCTCTACCAGCGGCATATATTGTCATGGTTGGATCCATCGTCATATCCAATTCGATCAATTCTTTTTTGAGTGACTCCCATTTTTCACCATTAGGTTTTACTAACTTCCATTGGCGAGCTACTTGACCAAATCGATGCTGTTCATTTGCATAGTTCATATCTACTGGCCATGGTTGAACATCATTGTTTTCATACATTGATTCAAAAAGGCCATAGTAGTGAGTTTGAGTGCCTAGTCCAAGCCTTGCAGCATCAATCGTATTCATTCTTGCTACGCCAGTTTGACCTAAATGTGCTGTTGTTCCTAATTTGTGTTTTTTTGCTTCATCAATTAAAGCAGCCATCACACTGGGCTCATATGAACCTAATTTTAATCCATCAATTCCTTTTTTTGCTGCATATTTTACCCATTTTCGTGCAGTCTGAGCATCACGAACAGGGCCACCTTTCCAATCCTTACCTTGTCCTGCACGTTGATAAGCCCAAATCCTTGGTGCTGTAATCTCATTTTTTGCTGATCGTTCTTTTTCACTTAAAGTAAATTCAAGTGAACCAAGGCCAACGCCTCTAACGGTTGTCACACCATGAGCAAGCCATAATTTATATACATATTCAGTCTCAGGTGCTTTTTGAACACTTCCAGCATGGACATGCATATCAGCAAATCCTGGCATAACATATGAACCGTGTGCATCTATTTCAAAATCTCCTTCTTTAGGACGTCGATCGTCATCTATTGGGACACCAGGATATCCAACTCCAACAATGGATGAGATGCGATTTCCTTCAATAACAATATCCACAGGACCTCTTGGAGGACCACCAGCACCATCAATAACTGTAGCACCTCTAATTACTAATCTATTAAAAGGACCTTCTCCTTCTGCTCTATCTGGTCCAGGTGCAATTCCCTTTCGATCAGTTTGTGCGATTAATAATGAAAAAACAAATAATAATATAGATAATCTTCTTAAAAACATAGTTTCCTCCTCAGAAATACTTTATTTGCACACTAAATTCATATTTAATATGCTATTTAATATACTCATGCTTGGTATGATAATTCATCAATCCTTTTTATAAACTTATTATAAATATTTACTCTACCTCTTTTTTTAGCCCCATTAGCGTAAATCTTTAATTTATTTATTAGCATATTTTCCATTGCAATTCGATGTTCAGAATGAAAATCTTGCTTTAATAACTTTTCTAACGATTTGATATGATAGCTTTCAATTCCTTCACTATTTCTTGAGAGCTGATCTTGATGTCCACCATATTTTATTATCAATGGTTTCTCAATATATATGACTGGATTATCAGAGGTAATTCGTAGCCATAAATCGTAGTCTTCACAAATGGCTAAATCTTCATCAAATCCATTTAATTTAATTAGAAGTGATTTTCTACAAATAACAGTAGAAGGTGAAATACGGCATTTATCTAAACATTTATCAAAAATAAACCCTCCAAACTTTTTGTGGGTATTTTTTTGTTTAATTTCCCTTCCATTTCTTATCCAAATTTCATTTGAATGACAAAAGTTCATTTCTGGATTTAATTCAAGTTCTGTAATTTGTTTTTGTATTTTATTTGTAACCCAAGCATCATCTGAATCCAAGAAAGCAATCCAATTAGAGCTTGCAGCCTTTATACCTGTATTACGTGCAGCACTAACTCCACTATTCGACTGAAAAATATATTTTAGATTAGGATAGTTAGAATGAATAAACTCTGATGTCCCATCATCAGATCCATCATCTACAATAATTATTTCATTTACGCTTATTGTTTGATTTAAAACTGATTTTATCGCTCTTTCTAAATAAATAAGGCGATTAAAGGTTGGAATAACAACTGAGATTGAGAATGAATTATCCAAATAATTTTTTGGGGTAAACACCTTTCTCTATCAATTTTTGAATTTCACCAACTACATATGGTTTGTCTTCTTTATAAGTAACTCCAAACCAAGATTCTGAACTATTTAAAATATGAACTGATTCATCACCAGCTTGAATTAAATCATTTATCACAGAAGGTATTAAATATTCACTTTTTAATTCAGATCCTTCTTCTTTTAAAAAATTAATGAATTTTTCTTCAAGATAATCAAATAAGATTGGTGTAAAACCCCACATATTCATTGATACAGGCTCATCTCCTTTTAATAATTCACCATTATCTGAAGATACTCCATTATTATTTTTTTCTAAATTACTTGTTTCAACTACTGTATTAAGTTTTTCGTCTATTATGGTGCATAAACCTCTGGTAACACCTCCAAAAATTGACAAGGTATTTTCAAGACGGAAAGTTACCATACTAAAATGATTTTCTTCCGTTTGATAGTAATCAGCTATCGTTTTAAATGACTCCCTACCATAAAAATCATCTCCATTTATAACAACAAATGGTTCATTAATATAAGTCTTTGCAGACAGTATTGCATGCCCAGTACCCCAAGGTTTTTCACGATTATTTGGCGGACTAAATCCTGAGGGAAGATAATTAATATCTTGATAAGCAAATTCTAAATCAATTAGGTCTAAATATTTATTAGTTATTTGGGATTTAAATTGAGATTCAAAATCATCTCTTATAATAAATACAATTTTAGTAAACCCAGCTTTAATAGCATCATAGACTGAATAATCAATAATTGTTTCACCGTTTGGCCCCACCTGGTCCAATTGTTTTAAACCGCCATACCTTGATCCCATTCCAGCAGCCATTATCAATAAAGAAATATCTCTCATTAGTTTAAACCTACTTTAATAAATCATTAATTTAAAAACTTAGACCCTTCATCAGAATAAATAATTTGAGCTTTGCCACCTACACTATCAATAGCTTCTACAACTTTTTCAGAGTTATTTGGTGCATAAGCAAACATACACCCTCCACCACCTGAACCATTAATTTTTGCACCTAATGCACCTGCATTCATAGCTGCATCCATCATTTTTTCTATCTTTGGAGTACTTACCTTTAAATCATCTCTTAAAATGGTATGGTGCTCGTACAAAAGCTTACCTATTAATCTTTTATCAATAATCTTTTTTTGTAGTTCATGCAAAGCTGATATTAATAATTCTCTATTTTTAATAGTTCCAAAATATAATTTGACCTCGTCATCATTTAAATCAGATAAATCTATATCCTCATCACATGAATGAATATTTATTAATGGATTTTTTGTAATTAAACTTTTAAATAATTTTTGCCTACTGTCTCTACATCTTTTTAAAATTTCAAATGTATTTTTTGGCTCACCTGAGTCTGCTAAAATAAAAGGTCCTAATTTAGGATTTAATTTTTTAATAGATATTCTTGGCTGTGATTCCAGATAAATTAAGTTGCCTATAGCTGTAGAATATTGATCCATCATTCCTCCTGGCTCATTGAATTCAGTCACTTCTGCATCAAATGCTAATTCTCCTATTTTCTTTTGATCCCAGTTTTTTGAATTATCGGCAATTTTTGATAAAAAATGAATCCAACTAACATTTAATGCTGAAGAGCTACTTGTCCCAGCATTTATAGGAATTTGACTTTTTATTTCACATTCAAAACCATTCGAGAATGTTAACCCATTTTTTTGACATATTTTGATTCCACTTTTAAAATAATCTCGTGGCTTACTATATTTTAAATCAACTAATGAAAAAAATTCAGTCTCGTTAAGATCTGATTTCAAAATGACAACTTGTTTATCATTCCTTTGCTTTCCGGTAATACTAATTCTCAAAGAAATAGCCATTGCAATAACTGGTAAACCAAGATAGTCTTGGTGCTCACCAAAAAGACAGATTCGACCAGGAGTTGTTACTTCCAAGTACGGAATAATCCAACTGAAGCAATAATAGAGATGCTAATTAATAAAAACCCTGTTGAATCATTATATATTAATTGACCTACACCAAGTAAAATTCCATAAACGGCAATACTACCTAATATCATTGATAATATACCTTTAGGTATTGGCCACGGTTCTGCTGATCTACCATCAGAGTAGTTCGCCCAACCAGGACCACCGGGATTTACTTTTTTAACAAAATTTCTCAATGTTTCTTCATCTTCTGGTGGTGTGAAATATGTTGCAAGTACCCAAACAATAGTTGTGAGAATAGAGCCAATAACAATTTTCTGCCATCCTTCTAAACCAGAATCAGTAAAATTAAAATACCCAGCTATTAGTATTGAACTTATCATAGCAACAATTTCAGTATAAGCATTTATACGCCACCAAAACCATCTAAGTATATAAATAAGACCCGTACCTGCACCTATCATAAGTAAAAGAGTAAATGCTTGTCCAGCACTAGTAAGTAATAAGCCCAACCCACTTCCAAGAATTATTGAAATTACTGTAAAAATACGAGCTGCTTTAACCAACTCAGATTGACTAGCATTAGGTTTAATAAATCGATGATAAAAATCGTTAACTAAATAACTTGCCCCTAGATTGAGCTGAGTACTCATAGTACTCATAAAAGCTGCAATCAAAGAAGCTGCAACTAAACCAAGTAAACCTGAAGGCAATAATGTCAACATTGCAGGATAAGCAACATCATGGCCTAATTTGTCTGATGGTAAATTAGGAAATGCTTTTTGGATATCACTTAATTCAGGAAAAACAATTAGTGATGAAAGGGCAATTAATATCCATGGCCATGGTCTTAAAGCATAATGGGCAACATTAAACAAAAAAGTTGCTCCAACCGCATTTTTTTCATCTTTAGCTGAAAACATCCTCTGAGCAATATAACCTCCACCTCCAGGTTCTGACCCTGGATAATAACTTGCCCACCATTGAACTGCTAAAGGAACTAGTAAAACTGGAACCCATGTGTTTGGATCAGAGAAATCAGGAAATAAAGATATTTTTTCCACAACATTTACGTGTGAAACTAAATTTGATAATCCTCCAATTTCAGGTAATCCTAATATATATAACATTCCCCAAATTGAGCCAATCATAGCTAAAGTAAATTGTATAAAATCTGTAATAATTACTGCTTTTAGCCCACCCATAGTGGAGTAAATCAATGTAATTGAACAGGCAATGCTCAACGTTAACCATCCTGGCAAACCTAGTACAATTTCTCCAAATTTTACTGCTGCTAAACTAACAGTACCCATAACTAAGACATTAAAAACTAAACCAAGATATAATGCTCTAAATCCACGAAGAAAGGCAGCTGCTTTACCACTATAACGTAATTCGTAAAATTCAATATCAGTTAATACTCCAGATCTCCGCCATAATTTTGCATAAATAAAAACAGTTAACATTCCGGTAAGTAAAAATGCCCACCAACTCCAATTTCCTGAAACTCCATTTTGCCTTACTAAATCAGTGACTAGATTTGGAGTATCTGTTGAAAAAGTAGTGGCTACCATGCTTATACCTAATAACCACCATGGCATGTTTTGACCAGCAAGAAAAAAAGATTTAGTATCTTTTCCTGCTTGCTTTGAAGCCCAAATTCCAATAATTAATGAAAAAATGAAGTATGCACCAACAATAAACCAGTCTAAGGATGATAATATCATTTAGTATTTCTCATTTAACCCAAAAATAGGCTTATTCTCTTTCCATTTACCTCTGGTAAAGTCAGGAATTTTAACGGACGTACTATTTGATTGAATCGATTTTTCTGAAAGTGGTACTATTACGCTCATACTAACAGCATCATAAACATCAATTACTGGAGATTGATTATCTTTTAAAGCTTCTATAAAAGCACGGGCAATAAAAAAATCCATTCCACCGTGCCCTGATCCAGATGCTTGGTCTTCAAATTTTTTCCAAAGCGGATGGTCATACTCCTTTAAATAAGATTCATCTTTTTCCCAGCGATGAGATTCTGGACTTCGACCTTCAATATAAATTGATTGATTATCTTTCATCCATATTCCTTTTGTTCCTTGAACTCTAAAGTTTAAACTATATGGCCTAGGAGAATTTGTATCATGACTCAACATAATTGTTTGTCCATTAGCACATTTTATTACAGTGGTAACAACATCACCTAGCTTAAAATCTATTTTTGCGTTTGGGTGATCCTTTCCTTCATTATTAACAATATATTTGTGGAGTCCACGTGATTGAGTAGCGGTTGATGTTAAATGAAGCATCCTATTACCACGATTGATGTTTAACATTGGACTTATTGGTCCTAATCCATGTGTGGGATAAAGATCTGCATTTCTGTCAACTGAATGTTGAGTCCTCCACTTAGCTTCTGAGAATCCTTTTTCACCAAACTCTACCCCTCCTCCATAAGCTCCTTTACCATCATTGAACTTTACATGTCTTAAATCATGCTGATATCCACCTTGACAATGTAATAGTTCGCCAAATAGGTCTTGTCTTACCATATTTAAAACAGCCATAATATCTCTTCTGTAATTTACATTTTCCATTATCATACATAATTTGCCTGACTTTTCAGACATATTTACTAAATCCCAACATTCATCAATTGTAAGTGCGGCTGGCACCTCTGTACCAACATTGCAGTCATTTTCCATAGCTGCAATAGCCATAGGGTGATGCCATTCCCATGGAGTAGCAATATAAACACCATCTAAATCTTCTTTTGATACCATGTTTCTAAAATCTTCTGGCCCTTTTTTATAAATTTTTGGCTTGGGTCGACCTTGTTTTTCAAAAATATTTAAGACAATATCAATCATTTTTTCATCAATATCGCATATTACTGGAATATCAACATCAGGTCGATCTAATAAAAGTTTTGTCATCCACTGTCCTCGTAAACCAGTTCCAATTATTCCTATTTGTAACTTATTTGAGAAAGCAAATAAAGATGATGGGTAAAAAGAGGCAGCAGTTGCTAAAGCAGTAGTTTTTATAAATTTTCTTCTATTCATTTAATATCTCATTAATTATATGATTTAACTTGGGCTTATATTAACTCAAAATAAATCCATCTTTCAATGGATCCTCAGGGTTTATCCAAAATGTATTTTTCCCAGTAATAAACGCATTGCCACATACTTCAGGAATGACTGATTCATAATCACCTAAGGTTGTTGTTTTTAACACTTTGACGTGAAAATTAGAGCCTAAAATACTTTCTATGGTTAAAGTTTCTTCGTTGACAATTTCATTCCTAGCATAATGAATAGCTGCTCGGGCACTTACACCTGTTCCAGTAGGACATCGATCTACTTCACCTTCTGCAAAAATACATACATTCCTACTGTGATTTCTTGCATCTTTTGGTGGTCCAGTAAATATTGTACCATATAAATAGTTCATCTCTGGTTCAGTAGGGTGATTCATTTCAACTTCTTCCATTATTGCATGTTTAATTATCATACCAGCTTTTATAAGATCGTTATAACTTTTTTTGCTACAGTCTAATCCCACTTGGTCAACATCAACAACTGCATAAAATGCACCACCAAATGCTAAATCATATTTAATCTTTCCTAATCTTGGAACATTAATTTCTGCATTTAACTTTTGAACGAAAGATGGAACATTTTGAAATCGAACACTTTCAACTTTTCCATTTTTTACTTTTGCGAATGATCGAATAAAACCAGAAGGTACATCCATACGAACTTCAGTCTCTGGCACGGTAATTGGGATTAAGCCAGTCTCAACAAATACTTTTGTTAAAGCGATAACAGCATGACCACAGCCTGTCGAATAACCATCATTATGAATAAAAATAACACCAAAATGCGAATCCACGCTGTCTGGTTCTACAATAATAGCTCCATACATATCAGCATGACCTCGAGGCTCCCATATAAGTGCCTTACGAAAATTATCAAAATCATCTTTTGCATTTTTTCTTTTTTCAAGAATGGTTTTTCCTTTCAATTCAGGATAACCAGAGATAATAATTCTTAGAGGCTCACCACCTGTATGAGCATCAATTGTCTGAATCTCAAACCACTCTTTTGATGGATTATATCTTTTAATTTGATTTAAATCAATCAATGATGTCTTTATTTTGAAGCTATTGTAAGTAAAATATAAATTCCTAAGGTAGTAGCCATAATAGCAATCGAAACATTTTTTGCATTTGTCCACGGTGTCATATCGACTGGTGCAGGAACTCTTTCATCGCTAATAGCAATTTCCTCTTCTGATTTAGGTTTTATTTTACCAATCAGGAGCATTAAAGCAATTGCTACAATGAAGCTAATAAAATAACCATGTAACCAATGTAATTCTCCAGCTCCATCAGCAAAAAATGTTGGCACATCTTTAATATTGACAAAACTAAAGAAAGCATAAAATAGCATTCCAACTATCATTCCAACCTTCGCTGCAATTGCTGGGACATGCTTGGTAGTTATACCTAGCAAAAAGATTCCAATGATTGGTACACTATACAATCCATTTACTTTTTGAAGATACTCAAAAATTGACTGCATTTGATCCAACATTGGTGCTATAAAAATAGATGCTATCGCTAATAGAATACCAAATTTTTTACCCACAGCTACTATTTGTTCTCCACTAGCTTCTTTATTGATATAACCTTTATAAAATTGTAAAGAAAAAAGAGTAGATGCACTATTCAAAGCAGAGTTAAAAGAGCTCAAAATAGATCCCATCAAAACTGCTGCAAATAGTCCTAGTGACCAATCAGGGAGGACGTGTCTTACAACTGCACCATAAACTTGGTCTTGCTTATCAATATTGAGATCCGTCATATGAAGCGCAATTATACCAGGTAAACATAATAATAAAGGTCCAACAAGTTTCATCGCTGATGCAAAAAGAACACCTTTTTGCCCTTCTGCTAAACTTTTAGCTGCCATTGCTCGTTGTACGATGACTTGGTTAGTTGACCAATAAAATACTTGAATAAACATCATTCCAGTAAAAAGAGTTGGCCAAGGGACTGAAACAACATTCCCATCTACATTAGTATTTGTCAGTACTGCTAAATATTCTGGGTTATTAGTTCCTAAAATATTTAATCCTTCAAAAAAAGAGCCATCTCCAAGAGCATATAGACCTAATATAGGTATAGTCAATCCACCAACAAGTAACCCAATACCATTTAGAGTATCACTCACTGCAACTGATTTTAATCCACCAAATATTGCATAAGCACTTCCAAGGACTCCAATTGTAGATACAACAAACCATAAAGAAAGATTTAAATCAAACATACCAATTAATGCTAGAGAACCAGTATATAAAACAACAGGTAATAAAACAGTTACGTAGCCAAATAAAAATAATCCAGATACCATTGAGCGAGTCATTTTATCAAAACGTTTTTCTAAAAATGCCGGCGTAGTTGTAAAACCACTCGCAAGATAACGCGGTAAAAATACTAGAGCCGTAGCAATCATTGCGAAAGCTGCTAATGCTTCCCATGCAAGGCCAACCAGTGCCTTATCACCAAAGACTGAACCATTTAAACCCACTAATTGTTCTGTTGAAAGATTTGTTAATAATAGTGAACCTGCCACCATTGGCCAAGCAAGCGCACGTCCACCTGTAAAGTATTCTTCCGTTACGTTATCAGATTTTTTCATTCCAATAACAATACGATATGTAAATAAAGCCACTGACCCAGTAGCTAAAATAAAAGTAACAATAGAAATAGTATTCATCTTTTATCCCTTTGCTTTTTGTTTAAGATGAGATACGAGAACGACGATTTATTCAAATTTAAGTTTGGAAAGTTGGCTCAAATTATTTTTATTATCAAAAGGTATTAACATAATTGAAAATTCATATTTTCCAGGAAAAAGTGTATACTTATTATGAGTACGAGCCCCCCAGCTATTATCTCCACCTACTCCCATTTGTTTATAATCAATTAACCAATCTAAATGATCTTTAGATTTTATATCTAAATTACCATGGCGTTGACTACCAGGGACATAGTCTAAATCTTCATAGGGATATTGATGGACACTACCATCAAAAGTAGGTAATCCTTTGGCCATTAATCCATTAGATCCATTGGAAACAGCCATCCAATAAATATCCGTTTTATTACCCGTTTCTTGAGGTCTTACATAGGGAAAAGATTGTTCCCAGACACTTCCAGAATAATGGCCGATAGCAGCAGAAGTTTTACGATCCCAATAAGATTCATGAGGGCCTCTCCCAAACCATGATACTTGATCAAATTCACCTGACATGGATAGTTTTAAACCAAATCGTGGAATTTCACTAACGGTTGAATCCTTAACTTCAATAATTTGATTAATTCTTATAACTCCATTACCATAAACAAAATATTTTGATCGTAAAGTAGAACTACTCAATGGATCTTCACTAATAATCGTAATTTGAGCAGTATTATTTTTTAATTCACTTTCAACAGAAAGTGTTGAAAATCTCTCACTAGCTTCTTTCCATATTTTGGTTCTTGCTGGCATTCCATTACCTAAATCATTATCATTTGGTGCACGCCAAAAATTTGTTTTTATTGGTTTTTTGATAATGGATAATCCATTTATTTCATATTCACTTAATTGTCCCATTTCATGATTAAATATAACTTTAAATCCTTTACCATAGACTTCAGTGTTTAGTTCATTTTTGAAAAGATTAATTGAAGTTAAATTAGATGGGTCTTGAGCTTTTGACTCTTTGTATATTGGTAATTCAAATTGATCCCAAGCCACTAAATAATCTTTAGGAATCAATGGTTTTTTATATTTGGTTTTAGCTTGAACTGTTAAAAAATAGCGAACGCCTAGTTTTGGTCTTATACTTGATAAATTAAATGTAAGCGTTCTTGTCTCTCCCGCTTCAAGATCTAATGTTCCTAATCTACCAGATGCAACAATCTTACTATCACCTTTAATAAACCAAGAAAAAGTATAATCGCTTAAATTAATAAAATCAAAGTCGTTAGTAACTTTTACACGACCTCTTTTTAAATTATCTGATTTAAATCTTATAGGTTGATATACTTTTTTTACTTCCTTAATATGTGGGTTTAGGCTACGATCAGCTGCTATTAAACCATTTGCACAAAAGTTAGAATCATTTTCGGTGAATTCTTTCCCAAAATCACCACCATATGCCCAATATTCTACACCATTTGAATCTTTTTTAGCAATTACCTGATCTACCCAATCCCAAATAAAACCTCCTTGCAATGACTTATATCTTTCAAATGTTTCCCAATAATCAATCAAATTCCCTACACTATTTCCCATGGCATGTGCATACTCGCACAATATTAAAGGTCTATCGTATTTTGATTCTGCATATTCAGAAATTTCTTCTATTGTATCATACATTGGAAAAACTACATCTGTATGTAATTCAAGTTTTGCAGGTTCATAGACTACAGGACGCGAAGAGTCTTTATCTTTTAACATTTGGTATAATTTTTTAAAATTTTGACCATCACCCGCCTCATTACCCATTGACCACATAATGATTGACGGTTGGTTTTTATCACGTTCAAACATTCTATTACCACGATCTAACCATTGAGCAGTCCATAAAGTATCATTTGTAATTTGTTCAAAGCTATTATCATGAAATCGCATACCATGAGCTTCTATATTTGCCTCATCTATTACATAAAGACCATATTCATTACAAAGTTCATACCATCTTTCTTGATTAGGATAATGTGAATTTCTAACAGCATTTATATTATGCTGTTTCATTAATTGAATATCCATCTTCATTGATTCTTCACTGATAGAACGACCACTATAAGGATCCCATTCATGTCTATTAACTCCACGAAACATTATGGATTTCCCATTTATCAATAACTCACCCTCTTTTATTTCAATTTTTCTAAATCCAACTTGTTGAGTTGTCGCCTCAATTAATTCACCAGTATTATTCAATAATGAAAGCTCTAGCTGATAGAGATTTGGTTCTTCAGCAGACCATTTTTTAACTCTTTTAATAATAGATTCAATATGCACAGAGCTTGTTGAGTCAATAGAAATTGTTCTTGTTGAGTCAAAAAGAATTTTATTACGTTTTACTGGGTCTACCAATCTAGCTTTAACAGTAATTGTATCATTTGAAACCAATTCATTTAGAATATCAACTTTAATCGAGAATAAACCATTATTATAAGTAGAATCCAAATCTGCATTCACGAAGAAATCTGAAATCCTAGTTTTATTTCTAGCATAAATTGAAACATCTCTTTCTAGACCACTCACTCGCCAAGTATCTTGGCCTTCAAGATATGAACCATCAGAAAATCTATAAACTTCAACAGAAATATTATTAGTACCAAGATTTGAATGTGCAGTAATATTAAACTCAGCAGGAGTTTTAGATCCTTGACTATATCCTACAAATTCACCATTAATCCATAAATAAAATGCTGAACGTACACTACCAAGTTTTAAAAATATTTCTTTCCCATTCCAAATATCAGGAATATTGAACGAACGTCGATAAGAGCCAACAGCATTATAATCATGAGGAACAAATGGTGGATTTACAGGAAATGGGTATTCTTCATCTAAATAAATTGGGAAGGACCAACCCATTAATTCCCAATTGCCTGGGACCATTATATCAGACCAATTAGAATCATTATAATTAGATTTATAAAAACCTTTTGGTCTTTTATCATAATTTTTTGCAAAATTAAACTTCCACTTACCATTTAATGATTGAAAATAGATTGATTTTTCTGGGTTTTTCTCTCTTGCAATTTTTAAATTTTCATAAGAGTAAAAATGAGATCTAGGGGGCTCTTTATTTATTTCAAAAACTGTAGGATCTTCCCATTCAAGTTGAGTTTTTTTCTCACAACCAATCAATAATAATATTAACCAGAAGTATGATGGTTTATTTATTTGAAGTTTAAACATTAATAATTTTTATTTAATATAGATAATAAATTATAAACTAATTCATCAGCATTTTCATGATTAAATACCATTGGTGGCTTTATTTTTAGTACGTTATGATCTGGGCCATCAGTACTAATTAATATTCCATGGTCTTTCATAAAATTTTCAATTGCTTTAGCTTCCATTGTCGCTGGCGACAATAGTTTTTTATCCTTAATAAGTTCAATACCAATAAATAGACCACTTCCTCTAACTTCTCCAATTAAATGATGCTCAATTTGATTTAATTTTTTTATTAAATAATTCCCAACCTCAAATGCATTATTCTGAAGACGTTCATTCTCAATTACATTTAAGACGGCGTTTCCTATTGCACAAGAGACGGGGTTTCCTCCAAATGAATTGAAATATTCCATTCCATTATTAAATTTGTTAGCAATCTCAGTGGTTGTGATAACAGCAGCAAGTGGATGACCATTTCCCATTGATTTGCCAACAGTAACTATATCAGGTATTACATCACAAGTTTCAAACCCCCAATAATGAGAACCCATTCGTCCAAAACCAATTTGTACCTCATCAGCTATATTTAATCCACCAGCATTGCTAATTAATTCAAATGATTTTTTAAGAAAGTTTTCTGGCAATACTATCTGTCCGCCACAACCCATTAGTGATTCAACAATAAAAGCTGATACAGTTCTTTTCTTCAATTTAATATTCTCAATAACTGAGCTGACTTCATTAACATAATCATCTACGCATTTATGACCACGATACTTACCCCTAAATTTATCAGGCCTTGAGATAGTATGAACAAAATCAGGAGCTCCAACCCCTCCAGGGCCATCATGCTTATATGGACTAATTTCAACTAATGAAGATAGGTTTCCGTGATAACCTGCATCTAATACTACTGTCTCTTTTGAATGTGTAATGGTCCTCGCAATGCGAAGAGCTAAATCATTAGCTTCACTACCTGAATTTGTGAAAAAGCATACATCCAACCCTTCCGGTAATTTATTGGTTAAAACCTTTGCATATTCAACAATCGTTTGGTCTATATAGCGAGTGTTTGTATTGAGATTCTTAAATTGTTTTTCTGCTGCTTCCACAATTTTAGGATGGCAATGTCCAACATGTTGAATATTATTCACTGCATCAAGATAACGCTTTCCATCAGAATCAAATAAATATTGACCATTACCCTTCACTATATGCAGTGGGCTATTATATGACATACTTAAAGATGGACTGAGATGATTTTTCCTGAGATCAATTATTTCTTCACGATTTAACATAATTAGTCATTTCATTTGATAAAATTGTTAGATCTTCATTTTTTATTTTATTTAAATAATTCCAGGCTAGATTATTTGAAACAGATAAATATTTATTTGATGGAAATAGTTTAGTACGCCAGGCTGACATCGTCACTGATATACAAAGTCTTAGACAAGCAATATAAATAGCTGACCTTAATTCAATATTTTTTAATGGAAATTTAGAATGGTATCCTTTAAGTACATTAAACATAGGTTGGTGTGAATCAATATTATTTAATCCAACATAAGCCATACATATAGCAGGCTCGGCAATCCTATAGGAATAAACCATATCACCAAAATCAATAATTCCAATAACATTCCCTTTATTATCTATAAGAATATTTTGATCATTTCCATCATTGTGAATAAACATTTTCGATAATTTTAAATCATTAGCTTGTACATTTAATTCATAGGCCTCTAAAAAATACGAGATTGTATTTTTATCATCTTGATTGTCAATAGAAGAGAGTCTTGATCTAATCGAATTAACTGCTCTAACATCCCAATGAAAATCAGTTTTTTTATATTTATGATCAAAATTTTGTAATGATAAATTTAACCTGCCTAGAAATTCACCAAGTTTATAATACGATGAATCATCTAGATTAATATTTTTTAGAAAATTTCCTTCAATAAATTCTAATAATCTAATAAAATATATACTTCCATCTTTATTTATTGATTTAATTTTATTTATCTGATGTGGAACTTTTAAATCTTCATCATTAGATTTAATAAATAATGTAGCTTTATGTTGAATTATTAAATCATCTAATTTTTCAGCAGAATTTGATATTTTTAAAATATATTTTTGTTTATTAGAATCAGTTATAAGAAAATTTTGATCTCTATCACTGAATAATAATTCTGGTATCCCAGTTATGCTAAATTCTGTTAATAATATATCTTTTACTTCATGAGTAGGAAAATTAGGTGGAGGAGTATCAAATACTGTTGACATATAGATAAAAATTAAACCGGTTCTTTTATAAGAGAAAGAACGAATTCACAATTCTTAAACTTATATAGAATAAAATTAATCTAAATATTTTGGGATTGCAAAATATAGTATTGTACCTGATAATAAAGCAATAAATCCTTTTAATGCTCCCAGGTCATTACTTAGAATATGAGATTCCTGCATCCAGGATAAAATTGCAAACATTATTCCAAAAGATGATAAATATAGCCAAATAATTTTTCGCATTTTTATTATGACATTAAAGATTCAATATCATCTACTGTACTTGGTATTTTTGGACCTAATAATCGATGGCCATCATTTGTTATTACAATATTATCCTCAATACGAATTCCACCAAATTCTTTAAATGATTTAAGAGCATCATAATTAATAAAATCATGATGTTTATTTTCTGATTCCCATTTATCAATAAGGTTAGGTATAAAGTAAATTCCTGGTTCAACAGTTAGCACGAATCCTTCTTCTAATTTTTTGGCTAAACGTAAGTATGCTAAACCAAATTGATTACTTCTTTCATTATCTTCATCATATCCAACAAGGTCTTCACCTAAACCTTCCATATCATGAACATCTAAACCAAGCATATGACCAAGACCATGTGGAAAAAATAATGCGTGAGCACCAGAGTTCACTGCATCATTTATATTACCTTTCATAATTCCTAGCGCTGTCAATCCTTCAACTGCAATTTGAGCTGATTTAATATGTGCTTCTTTATATGATTTTCCTGGTGAACAATATGTTAAAGCAGCTACTTGCATATTATATACTATATTATAAATATCTTTTTGTAATGAAGTGAATTTACCATTAACAGGAAATGTGCGAGTTATATCACTGGCATAATGAAGTGGAGATTCAGCTCCAGAATCATTTAAAGTTAATCTGCCAGAAGTCATTATATTATTATAATTATTACTATGGAGTATTTGCCCATTTATAGTAAATATAACCGGATATGCTAAACGAGATCCCTTTGACAATGCTAAACCTTCAATTTGACCAACAATATATTGTTCTTTAACTCCATCAGATGTCAATTTCATAGCAAGTTCATGCATTTTTGCTGTAATTGTTAATGCTGTTTCAATTTCAACGATTTCTTCTTCTGTTTTAATGGACCTTTGCTTAATAACATTCTGAATTAAAGATTTTGATGAAGTTTTATTCTTATCAGGTAAAATATTATTAATAAATAGTGATTGATCTGCTCTATAGGTTGGTAGAGTATGAATTTTATCAGATACTGAAGTAAGATATTTTTTAAGTTCAGTATTTGACTTATTAAAAGTAATGCCAGAATCTTTGGTCATTCTTTCTACTGAAACTCTAGATCCTTCCCAAACTATATCTTGAACAGTAAGATTATCACCAAATAGTATTGATTCACCGTTTGAGACATCAATAATAAGATTTAATTCTGGATAGTCTAATCCACAATAATATAAAAAATTACTATCTTGTCTAAATCGTAATGTATTAGAAGGATAATTCATAGGAACTAAGTTATTACCAGGTAATAATATTATTCCTTGTTCCAAACCTTCACATAGCTTATGTCGACGATTTTTATAAATTTCTGCATTAAACATGATATTAAATCTATACCTCGATAATGTTTTTATATATTATTATTTTTAAATAAATGAAAAATGTTTATATAAATAGTAAATATTAAGTGTATAAATATGTATAAATAGTAAATATTATAATTTTTTTCAGTTGGTAAAGTATAAACAATTATTGTACACTATGTTAAAATATCCAATCCCACATAATCAAATTATATATTATATATATTGACACAAATAAAAATAACATCAATATTGCAATTACTATTTTATTCCCTGCGATATTTTTCATTTATTTAAAATGACCAAGAAAAATTAATTTTAAATGATTTTTTTTGAAAAGTTTTATTTTTTACGTGGATTTCTTCTTTATATAAATAATTAAACCCCGTACCGATTGCTACACCCAATGCTGCACCAAAAATAACATCACTTAGATAGTGTTTATTATCATTAATTCTACTCATACCTGTTATTGATGCTAAAATATATCCAGGTATACCTACTTCGCTTCCATATACATTTTGTAATATTGTTGCACCTAAAAAACTATTTGAGGTATGACCTGAAGGAAAAGATCGTTTGTTAGATAAGTCTGGTCTGTTCCTCATGGTAGCAAATTTTATCCCATAAGTTAAAATTCCATTTACAACAAATGAGTTCATTGCATAATCAAGCTGTTCATATTTATAATTATCTGAAAATGTACTCCAAATAATAAATTGATTAGTTATTCCCCAATAATCACCAACCTTAGCTAAATTATTTGACATTATTTTTTTTGATTGATTTTTATCGTATAATAAGTAATCATATTTATTTGCTATTCCTGATAAAATTAATCCTGATAATAAAATATTTCTAGTATCCCCTTTATTAAAAATGTTTTCTACGCCTTTTATTATATAATCTGAAGATACATTTTGGGTTTTAATTACGCTTACCAAAAATATAATAATTAAATATTTAAATTTAATTTTATTCGTTTTTTTCATTTATAAAAGTAACCATTTTATTATTTACTTTCACTGTATGACATAAATTTAATATTCTATAAATTTTAAATTGAATAATTAACAAATATTATTAATGAACCATCCGCTAAGAAATTTAATACGTAACAAAGAATTAATGACTAGTTTGGCAAATACATACGGTACGCCAACTTACGTTTATGATTATTTAAGATTAAAACACAATCTAAATGCACTGGATAAATCTTTATCTCAACATTTTAATAAATATCATATTTGTTACGCTGTAAAATCTAATAGCAATCCACATTTATTAAAGAATATGTTATCAATAATTCCAAATCTAGGAACTGATTGTTCTAGCCCTGGAGAAATATTTGTTTCAGAAAAAGCTGGTATAAACACAAAACATTCTATTTATACTGGAAACTATGAATCTACCAAGGATCTATCCTTTGCATTAGATAAACAATGCTATATTAATTTAGATGATATTTCATCATTTAACCGCCTTAAACAAATTGGCTTACCTGATCGCATTTCATTTAGACTCAATCCAGGCTTCGGCAAAGGAAGTTTTTCTGGAATAACTACCGGCGGTAAAAATGCAAAGTTTGGTATACCAGCTGAAAAGATTATTTCAGCTTACAAGAAAGCAAAAAATGCAGGAATTGCTCATTTTGGTCTTCAGTGTATGACTGGCTCTGGAAATCTCGATGATAATTATTTTGTTGAAGTAATGTCTGCAATTATGTATCATGCAAAAAAAATAGAATCCGAACTTAATATAAACTTTCAATTTATAAGTATGGGTGGAGGTTTTGGGATTCCATATTATGGCCATGAATCAACTTTAAATTATAATAGCTTATTCAAAAAATTATCAAAAATATTTTATGATGCATTTTCGGATAAAAAAAATGCGCCAGCACTTTGGATTGAACCTGGTAAATCCATAATTGGAGATGCTGGTTTCATTCTAACTTCTGTAGTAGGGTTAAAGAAAAGTTATAAAAATTTTATTGGGCTAGATGCAGGTATGGAAACATTAATGCGCCCTGCACTGTATGGTGCATTTCACCAAATTTTTAAAGTTGGAGACCATGGCAAAAATAGTGGTACATTTGATTTTACTGGACCAATATGCGAAAATACTGACAGGGTTGCAGTCAATCGTGAATTTCCTTCCGTTAAAGAAGGTGACTTAATTGCTATCTTAGATGCAGGTGCTTATGGTTACTCTATGTCTCATAATTTTAATACACGTCCTCGTTCTTCAGAAATATTATTGAATGGTAATTCACACCAACTTATTAGACGAAGAGAGACGATAAATGATATTTTCTCTGGTTGTGATGTATAAATTTATCTTATATCTGATTTTTTCTTTTTCAATCGTAATGGCACAATTGAATAAAAAGAGCATTCATCAAACTGAGCTGGAGTACAATAATACTTTTTACCTTGAACCTAAATTTAAACCTGCAAGTGTAAAAGCACTCCCTTTAAAACCCAGGAAAAAAGGCCCAACAAAAATTGTTTTTGGATATCACCCATATTGGTCAGGAACAAAATGGAAGAATTATGATTTTGAACTACTTACTACTATTGCATATTTTTCTGCAGAATCAAATGGAAATGGGGAATTAACTAATCTACATGGCTGGCCAGCAACTGACCTTATTAACAAAGCACACACTAATGGCGTTGAAGTAGTATTAACAGTAACATTATTTAATAAATCAGATTTAGAATCATTACTAAGCAGTAGTCAAAATAGGAATCGCTTAATAAATAATTTAACAAATCAAGTAGCTAATGCAGGAGCAGATGGTGTAAATATTGATTTTGAAGCTTTTCCAGCATCTCAAAAATCAAATCTAGTTATTTTTACAACAGATTTAAGAGAATCATTAAGAGCTAAAATTCCCAATGCCAAAGTCACTTTAGCGACTCCAGCAGTTGATTGGAGCAATGCATGGGACTTTAATGGATTAGCAAATGCAAGCGATGGATTATTTATTATGGGTTATGATTATCATTGGTCAGGCAGTGCCAATACTGGACCCGTTGCGCCTTTAACAGGTGGATCTTATAATATTACAAACACTATAAATACTTACTTATTAGATACTGGGAATAATTCTAAAAAAATTATTTTAGGAAATCCATATTATGGATATCAATGGCCAGCAAATTCTGGCAACAAAGGATCAAGCACAAGATCTACTGGAAGCTCTGTTATTTACACCTCAGCTGAAACCAATGCTAAATACCATGGAAAAATATGGGATAATACTTCCCAGTCTCCTTGGTACAAATATCAAGACAATGGATGGTTCCAAGCCTGGTATGATGACAGTCTTTCTTTATCCAAAAAATATGATTTAGCGCTTGAAAAAGATCTATCAGGGATTGGCATTTGGGCTTTAGGATATGATGATGGGACAGATAAGTTATGGAAAGCACTAAAAGAAAAAGTTGGTGGTTCGTCTAAACCCAATAAACCAATTGGTTTTAATGTAACAAATTTAGGTAATGGCGTTATTTCTATTGATTTCCAAAAAGTTAAATCAGCTTTATCCTATTCTGTTACAAGAATTTTTGATAATTCTGATAAAATTGAGGATTACGGTTCATTTACAGAGCCACCAATTCTACTTCAAAATTTATCATCAGATAGTACATACTTTTTCAAGGTTAATGCCAAGAATGAGTTTGGTTTAAGTAAATTTACTGAAGTTCTTGGTATTAATCCTTCAGTAAGCACCCCCAAAATATTAATAGTAAATGGATTTGATCGAATAAATGGTACAAAGAATTCTTTTAACTATATTATACAACATGGTTTAGCAATTCAAAATTTAGGATATGCATTTGATGCAAGCTCAAATGAAGCAGTTATTAATGGGAACCTTAATTTAAATGATTATCTCATTGTGGACTGGATACTTGGTGAAGAAGGCTCATCTTCTTATTCTTTTGATGATAATGAACAAACTAAGGTTACATCATTTTTGAAAAATGGAGGGCGTCTATTTGTTTCTGGTTCTGAAATAGGATACGACCTCGTTGAAAAGGGGAACTCAAGTGATAAAGATTTTTATTATAAAATATTAAAATCTAGCTATTTATCAGATGCGCCAGCTGGCAAACAAGGTGTCTATGATATCAGTGGAGTACCAGGAACAATTTTTGATAATATTTACTTTTCATTTGATAATGGAACTATGGGAACATATGATGTTGATTTTCCTGATGGTATTAAACCTTCCCTAAATGCTGAATCTATTTTGCATTTCAATGGAATTGATTATGATACAAAAGGTGGTGCAGGTGTTGCTTACAGAGGTCGGTTTTTAGATAGCCCTAGTCCGGGTGCACTTATTTATTTAACGATTGGTTTTGAGGCTATTTTCCCTGAACAAAAACGATTTGAAATCATGAGTCGAATTGTAAAATATCTTGAAGGTCCAATTGCATCTACCAATAATGATTCTTTTTCAATACCAGAGAAAATAAAAATTATTTCACTTTACCCAAATCCTTCAAATCGATCTATCTCAATTGAGTTTAGTGTTGAACAATTTTCACCTATTGCTTATTTATCAATAACGGATTTAAAAGGAAGAAATATATTAAAGATGTCCGTTCAGCCTCTTGCAACAAAAACACAGAAATTTACTTGGAATGGCTTAATAAATAATGGACAAGAAGCTCCATCAGGAGTATATATTGCAAGACTTTCACAAGGAATGGAAGTTGTATCAAAAAAGTTTACTCTATTGAAATAATGAAATCTATTATACTAATAGCCTTTATTATTATAGGGTGTAGCCAAAACTTACCTGTACAAACTGAAATATTAAATTCAAAAAAAAATTATATCAAAAACATTCAAAGTGGCTTAGATGTATTACTATCTGAAAAAATGGAATTGATTAAAGGTAAAACGATTGGTTTAGTCACAAATAATTCTGGCTTAGACAATAAAGGAATACCAAATTATAAGCAATTAATGAACCACAAAGATGTTAATCTAAAAGTTATTTTTTCACCAGAGCATGGTCTTTTTGGAGAAGCTGCAGATGGGGAAAAAGTAAGTTATGATCAAATCAAATCCTTCCCTAAAGTAATAAGTCTTTATGGAGAAAATCGCAAACCCACTATCGAGCAACTATCAGGAATTGATCTAATAGTTTATGATATTCAAGATATAGGTGCTCGGTTTTATACTTATATCTCAACTTTAGGATTAGTAATGGAAGCTGCAGCTGAAGCAAACATAAAAGTCATTGTACTTGACCGCCCTAACCCAATTAGTGGTATAAAAGTTGAAGGGCCAATATTAGAAATACAAAATCAATCTTTTGTTGGGTATTACCCTATCCCAATTAGATATGGTTTAACAATTGGTGAATTAGCAATAATGATAAATGGAGAAAATTGGATAGATAAAACTCCTAATCTTGAAGTTGTTCCTTTAAAAAATTGGGAGAGGTCATTTTGGTTAGATGAGACAAACATTAATTGGGTAAAACCATCTCCAAATATTCCAAATCTAGATATTGCTACCATATATCCTGGAATGTGTTTGTTAGAAGCTACAAATATGAATGAAGGCCGCGGTACTAATAAACCTTTTAAACGTTTTGGAGCTCCATGGGTTAACAAAAAGATATTGAATGAAAGTTTAAATGCTTTAGATCTACCAGGCGTATCGTTTATACCAGTTTCATATATTCCTTCAGATATTCCGGGGATGGCCAATAATCCAAAATTTAAAAATAAAGTATGTCATGGCGTTGAGATTGTTATAGATGATAGAAATAATTACAATAGTGTTTATACGGGCTTTAAAGTTTTAATGACATTAAAGAAGCTATATCCGAATGATTTTAAGATTAACTCAAAAAGAATGAAAAAACTCTGGGGTAAAGATAATATTGAAGAATTTAAAGATTGGGCTACTCCATCCAATCACTTTAGTACAATCTCAAAAAAATATCATCTTTATGAATAAACTTAAATATACATCTATAATTGTTTTTTTTATTAGCTGTACTCAATCTCCAATAATTTACACTAGTGTTGGAAAACTTTCATTAAAGAAAAAAATCTCATCAATAATTAATGAATCTAAAATAAATACAAATATTGGTATTAAAGCTATTTCATTAACCTCAGGGAAAACTTTATTTGACTTAAATAGTAATTCATTATTTAACCCTGCAAGTAATAATAAATTATACACAGGGCTATCTGCACTATCTCTTCTAGATTCAAATTACACTTTTAATACAAATCTGTATTATGATGATAATAAACTTTATTTACAAGGTGGTGGAGACCCTGACCTAAGCTTGAGATCATTGGATTCATTAGCTACAATTATTTCAAAAATGGATTTAGAGATTGAACAGTTAATTCTTGATGATACCCGCATGGATTCTACTACATATGGTCAAGGATGGATGTGGGATGAAGGTGCGTGGTGGTACTCTGCTCAAGTCAGTGCATTATCTGTTAATGATAATTGTGTTGATTTTATTATATCACCGGGATTGTTAGGAAAACCAGCTAAAATAAAGACAATCCCTCAATCAAATTATTTTAAGATAATAAATAACTCTATAACAACTAATGATATTTCAAATTTTATGAAATTTGAAATAAATAGAGATTGGAAAAATAATACAAACTCATTTACTGTAAGTGGAAATATTTTAAGCATTAGTGATAATGATACATTATTTAGAAATATACACGATCCAACTCAATTTACAGGCCATTTATTTCAGCAAATGCTTTTTGAAAAAGGTAAAAAAATCAATTCTATAAATAAAGGCCCAGTAACTGAAAATGCTAAACTCATTACATCTCACAAATCAAAAAAACTAATACCAATAATAGAAAATTTAATGGTTAAGAGTGATAATCTAACTGCGGAACTTTTAATTAAGACCATTGGATTTGAAGCAAATAAAAAAGAGGGTAATTGGAAAAATGGGTTAGAAGAAGTTAGAAAGTTTATAAATGATTCTGTAGGCATAGATACAGCAACTTTTTCAATTCAAGATGGTTCTGGAGTTTCTAGATATAATTATGGCAGCCCAAGTCAATATATAGATTTATTAAAATGGGTGTACAATAATAAAGCCATTCGAGATCAATTTATTAATACGTTGCCAAATAGCACACCCAAAGGCGTTTTAAATAAAAGAAGTCTCCCAAACAAGGTCTATGCTAAAACAGGATCCTTATCAGGTGTAACAACATTTTCAGGATATATATTTACTAATAGTGGAGAAATAGTTGCTTTTTCTATTCTTATGAATGGCTTCAAAGGCGATTCACTTCCTTACAAAAATTTACAAGATAAAATTGTATCAGCGTTGAGTATGATATGATGATCCAAAAAATAAATTATTTATTCATCATTGTTATATTAACAATTGGATGCTCAAAACCTTTAAAGCTTGATCCTTATATAATTATACTTGGAATCGCTCAAGATGGTGGAATTCCACATGCTGGATGCAATAAAGTTTGTTGCGCTAATCGTTGGAATGATCCTTCAAAAAAATTATTGGTTTCTTCATTAGGAATTGTTGATCCAGAAACAAATGAGACCTGGATGATTGATGCCACACCTGACTTTACTGAACAATTTGAAATATTAACTAAAAATAGTTTAAATACTTTTAAGGGAATTTTACTAACACATGCCCATATAGGCCACTATACAGGATTGATTCATTTAGGCAGAGAAGTAATGGGAACAAAATCAGTTCCAGTTTATACCATGCCAAAAATGAAGAATTATTTAGAATCTAATGGCCCATGGAGTCAACTAGTAAAGCTTGAAAATATAGAACTAAAGATGCTAAGTGATGGAAACACCATAAATTTAAATCATAGAATAAAAGTTACACCTTTTCTTGTGCCTCACCGTGATGAATTTTCTGAAACGGTTGGCTACAGGATTGAAGGACCAAAAAAATCAATAATATTTATACCTGATATAGATAAATGGTCTAAATGGGAAAAAGATATTGTAAAAATTGTGGATGAAAATGATTTTGCCTTTTTAGATGGATCTTTTTTTCAAAATGGAGAAATTCCTGGAAGAGATATGTCTGAAATACCTCATCCTTTTATAATTGAATCACTAGATAAATTGAAATCATCAAAAAAAACATCTAAAGTTCACTTTATTCATCTAAATCATACTAACCCAGCTTTAATTGAAGATTCTAATGCTCATCAACAAGTAATTAAGGCTGGATTTAATATTGCACAACCAAAACAGGTCATTACTTTTTAGGTAATTTTTGTTAAAAAATTTATTTTATATATTTTTACTAACAACTTTGATCTTGATAGCTTGCAAGGAAGAAAACAATAAGAATAATCTAGGACTTATTCCCCTACCTTCTAAAATTGAAATAGCTTCTGGTAAAACATTAGTAGATAATCAATGGTCAATTAAGCATAATAATAATCACACAGATCTTGATTATTTAAAAGATTTATTAACACAAAGTCTTAATAATCATAAAATCACTTTAAATAAATATTCTAACAAAACCATTTCATTAGTAATTAGAACTGATGATGGCTTAAATGATGAAGACTATATCCTTAATATTCATAAAGATAAAATTTTAATTATTGCTAGCTCGCCAAATGGTATTTTTTATGGAATTCAAACATTTAACCAACTTTTAGATTCTTCCGAAAGGTCAAAGAATGGCCTTTTACTACCAAATATAAATATTGTAGATCAACCAAGGTTCAAATGGCGTGGTATGCACTTAGATGTTGGTCGACATTTTTTTGATATTTCATTTATAAAAAAATATATCGACTATATTGCAATGCACAAAATGAATATTTTTCATTGGCATCTAACTGAAGATCAAGGTTGGCGAATTGAAATTAATGCTTATCCAAAATTAACTGAAATAGGTGCATATAGAGATGAAACTCTCATAGGTAGTTATTATGATAAACCTCACAAGTACGATGGTATAAAATATGGCGGATTTTATACAAAAAAAGATATTCAAGAAGTAATTGAATATGCACGTAAAAGATATGTAACTGTTGTTCCTGAAATTGAAATGCCAGGTCATAGCTTAGCTGCCCTTGCTGCTTACCCTGAATTATCATGCACTGATCAAAAGCATGCTGTTGCAAAAATTTGGGGTGTTCACAAAGAGATATTTTGTGCAGGAAAAGAATCTACTTTTATTTTTTTGGAAACAGTTTTAACAGAAGTTGCTGAAATGTTTCCAGGCCCTTTTATTCATATCGGAGGTGATGAGGCGCCTAAAGATAGATGGGGAAAACATGCCTTAGACCAAAAACGAATCATTGATGAAAATTTAAAAGATGAACATGAACTTCAATCTTACTTTATAAAACGTATTGAAAATATTTTGTCAAAGCTAGACAAAAGGCTTATAGGGTGGGATGAAATTTTAGAAGGTGGTTTGGCACCGGGTGCAATTGTACAATCATGGAGAGGTATGGATGGAGGTATTGTTGCAGCAAATGCCAAACATGAGGTAATTATGTCTCCGACTTCACATGCATATTTTGATTATTATCAATCTGAAGATAAAGACAAAGAGCCTTTAGCTATAGGAGGCTTTTTATCTTTAGAGAAAGTATATGAATTTGAACCTATACCAGAGGATATTGAACCAGAAAAAATTAAATATATTTTAGGTGGTCAAGGTAATATCTGGACTGAATATATCAATACACCTCAGAAAGTTGAATACATGGCTATTCCAAGGATGAGTGCAATGGCTGAAGTACTATGGTCTAAAAAAAGTGATAGAGATTTTGAAAGTTTTAAA
>JAAZYT010000009.1 GCA_014239505.1 Fidelibacterota bacterium
AAAGTTAACCCTGTAAATACGGCTAGCCCCTATGTTAGCGCAGGCGCATCTGAAGCTGCTGCTGCTGCTGCATTAATGGGTGCAGACTGGAAATGGAGAATGAACTTTAGTTCAAGCACTGTTTCTAATTACATGGCAAATCAAATCAATGATCGTCAAGAGATGGATCTATTTCAAAATGCATTAGTTGAGACTGCTACTCCAGGAGCTGGAGGAGATCCTCAACCAAATGATCCCGTTACTGGACTACCAGACTCACGTATGACTGCTAGCGCTACTGAATTCAGAGCTGGTGGCGGAGGTACAAGTTGGAGTCCTGTAACAATCACATCATTACGTGAAATGCATTTGATCATTGCGGAGAGTAAAAAGGCAAGTGGTGATGATGCAGGTTGTTTAACAGAGTTAAATGCACTACGTGCATTTGATTCTCTAGACCCGTATCCTTCAGGTACCGATGCAGGTACTGCATTGCAACATGAGAGAAGAGCAAACTTGTTTCTTCAATCACGTCGTCTTTCAGACATGTACCGCTTTAACCTTACCTCTACGGTTTGGGATGCGGTTGAAAAATCTGCTGCTGGTAGTTATTTCCCAATAACAATATCTGAGATTAGGGCAAACCCTAATATCAATCAATAATTCTAAGTAATCAGCTTTTAAGCTGAAGAACAGTAATTGTTAAAATGGGCCCATTTAATGGGCCCATTTTTTTTATCTAATATATTTATTTATTGCTTTAATTTATACCATGAAATATCTAATAAAACCTTTCGCAGTTATTTTATCTAGCACAATCCTTTTCGCACAAGTTAAGACTGCTGCAAAACCTTCAAAAATTGCCTATGTAGGCATTCAAGTTGAAAATATTGAATCATGGGTTAAAAATGAACTTGAAAAAAAAATGAATATTATTTTTAATGATCTCGATCAAGAAAAATTAATTATGCCTCCTAAGGCTAATGAATTAGCTCAAGATCAAATAAACTTATTATTCAAGGAAATCAATGATGCGAATTTTCAAAAGATCGCTGATAAAACTGGTGCAAAATATGTTTTTGCTGGAAAATTTAAAAATGTTTCGCCTGATGATAGCAGAATAATGATTCAAGGTGATTTTTATCGATATAATGCTCAACTAAAAACAAGCTTTAGGTATGAAATTCTAAAATATTATGAACGCATGGATGATGAAGCTAAAGTAATAAAAAAGCAAATGATTGACTCAATGCCTTATGCTCCTAAGCCAGCTTCATTTAGACAAATTGCTTTTGTTTTTGGAGGAATCTTATTAATTGGTTTAGTCTTTATGACTCTAACTGGAACAAATGTTTGGATGGATGGCGAAGGTAATGAAGGTGGCGAAACTCCAACTGAAAACTAGTTTAAGTTCTTTAAAATAATTTATTTTTTCTCAAATATACCAACGGTCTCTACATGCGGTGTGTGAGGAAACATATCAACCATCGTAAGACTTTTTAACTTATATCCATTCTGCTGGAGAACTTCAGTATCTCTTGCTTGAGTTGTTGGGTTACATGATATATATATAATCTTTTTCGCTTCAAATCTGGGAAGGTAGTTTGTCATAAATTTATGCATCCCTGCTCTTGGAGGATCAACCACGATTACATCTGGTTTTGGATATTTCTTCCCGACACCAAATTTGAAAAAATTATCTAAGTTTGCTACATGAAAAAATGCATTGCCTACGCCATTTCGAACAGCGTTTCTTGTTGCATCTTCAACCGATGAAACAATGACTTCAAAGCCATGCACTTCTTTAGCTTTTTGAGCTAAAAACAATGATATTGACCCTGTACCACAATAAAGATCAAAAACTATTTCTTTACCGGTTAATTTGGCGCTTTCAAGAGCAGTTTGGTATAATTTTTCCGCCATAATAGAGTTGGTTTGAAAAAATGAATTTGCTGAAATTTCAAACGTAAGATCTCCTAGCTTTTCTTCTAAGCAAGGTTTCCCATGTAAATGTAATTCATACTCACCAAAGGCCACATCAGCCTTTCTAGAATTAATATTATTCACAACTGTAGAAATTTGGGGAAATTCTTTAATAAGCCCATCAACTAAAGGTTTGAGTAAATCCGTGTTCTCGTAGGATGTTACTAGATTAACTAAAATTTCATTAGTAAAATGTCCAAATCTCATTTGTAAATATCGTAAATAACCATTGTGCGTCTTTTGGTCATAAGGTTTAAGATTTAGTTCTTTAGCTAACTTTTGAGTCTCATTCAAAATCTTTGTACCTATTTCAGGCATTAGATGACACTCATCAATATTTAAAATTTTATCCCAACGTTTTGGGATATGCATACCTAACGCAAAGTCTCTACTCACACCTTCAGGTTCATCAGGTAATACCCATCGGTTATTAGAGAATGTAAATTCCATTTTATTACGATAATTAAAAATCTGTTCAGATGGTACTACCGCATCCAATTTAAAATCATTAATACCAGCCTGTCTTTGAAATATATTTTCTATCTGTTGCTTTTTTTGTTCAATTTGTTCGTCATAGGATAGTTGCTGAACTTTACAACCACCACAAGTCAGAAAATGAGTACACGGGGCATCAACTAAGTGTTCTGATTCATTAATGATTTCTAATGGACGAGCTTCAGCATATCCTTTTCTTTTTCTATAAACTAAAGCACGTACTTTTTGACCTGGGATCGCATTCTTTACAAATATAACAAAATCATTAATTCTTGAGATTCCTTTACCACCATACGCAAGAGATTCGATCTCAAGTTCATATTCTTGTCCTTTTTTTACGGCTATTTCAGTCATCATTGATATTGTATTTAATTAGTTGAGAGTAATTCTAAAAAATTAACGAGAAGTTTTTTTAAATCGAGCATTCCTTTTTTAGCATTTTCAATTGTTCTCTCATGGCTCAAAGGTTGATTATCCATTCCGGAAGCCATATTTGTTATAACCGATAAAGCCACAACTTTTAGACCCAGATAACGTGCTAAAATTACTTCAGGTACGGTTGACATCCCTACGACATCGCCTCCTAATATTTTAGCTCCACGAATTTCTGCTGGAGTTTCAAAATTAGGACCACAAAACCAGAAATAAACACCTTCATGTAATAAAATATTTTTCTTCTTTGCCAATTTTGAGAATGCATCACGTAACGATGGATCATATGCATCAACCATATTAACAAAGCGATCATTCCCTGTCTCTTTAAAAAGAGGAGAAATGCCCATATAATTAATATGATCTGTTAGCAAAACAACTTCTCCAGGTTTTGCATTAGATTTGAGGCTTCCTGCAGAATTAGTTAAAATAATAGTTGAACAACCAAGACTTTTTAGAGTCTCGAGAGGAATCTTCATCGCATCAATGTTTGCATCTTCATAGTAATGAACTCTTCCTTGTAAAACTGCAATTTCCACTCCATTAATTTGACCTAAAATTAAATTACTTGTATGACCTTCAACGGAAGTAATTGGAAATCCTGGAAGTTCTGCAAACGGATAGACTACCTTATCATCTATTTCTTCAATAAAAGAGCCTAATCCAGATCCTAAGATAATACCCAATCTTGGAGAAAGGTTATTTGCCTTTGATTTAATAACTTCTAAAACGTTTCGGTCATTCATAAGTCACACCATAATAAATTGATTTTATAGACAAGCTTTTACTTGCTCTACTAATATTTCAGCTTCTTTTTTACTTGAGGCTTCTGCATAAATTCTCATAATAGGCTCTGTATTTGACCCTCGAATATGGATCCATCTATCTTTCCAAATAAGCTTAAGTCCATCAATTGAATTTATTTCTGCATCTGAAAATAATTCTTTTACTTTTTTCTCAACTAAATCTTTATCAATACTATCTAAAATTATTTTGTCTTTAACCATAAAGAATTGTGGAAGTTTTGAATGAATTTTGCTGATTTTAGTTTCTTCTTGTGCCATACGGTTCAAGACCATAGCTGCACCTACCAAAGAATCACGACCAAGATGAGATTCTTTAAGAATAACTCCTCCATTACCTTCTCCACCAAGTTTAGAGTTTAAAGCTAACATCTTTTGTACAACATTTATCTCTCCAACGGCAGAA
>JAAZYT010000008.1 GCA_014239505.1 Fidelibacterota bacterium
CCATTAGATCGAGTCACTTCTTCAATTCTGATAGGATCTGAGATTGTAATAGCATGACCAACTGCACTTTTTTCTGTATTTGGAGCTACAACCGTGGTTTGCCCTATTTCAGACATTGCTTCCCATAAAGCATAAATACCTGGTGCATAAATACCATCATCATTAGAAATTAAAATTGATGGTTGGCTCATTTTGTTAACAGTTCAATAATTCTAGACAGTAAATCTTTCATCTTTTGACGAGAAACAATGTGATCTACAAAACCTTTTTCTTTTAAAAATTCAGCTCTTTGGAAACCTTCTGGTAGATCTTGTCCAATTGTTTGTTTAATTACCCTTGGGCCGGCAAAGCCAATTAATGCTCCTGGTTCAGCAAGAATTATATCACCTAACATTCCATAACTTGCTGTAACTCCACCAGTTGTTGGATCAGTCAATATAGGAATAAATAAGCCACCAGATTCTTGAAACCTTGCTAGTTTTGAACTAGTTTTTGCTAATTGTAATAGCGAAAGAGATGACTCTTGCATTCTTGCACCACCGGAAGCACAAATAAGAATCAAAGGGATTTTCTTATCACGAGCACTTTCTATGGCTCTTGAAACTAATTCACCAACTACTGAACCCATACTTCCGCCAATAAAACTAAAATTCATTATAGCTAGAATGATATCATGATTATTTATTTTTCCATTATAGCAACTTATAGCATCATTTTGTTTTGTTTTCGATTGAGCAGTGACAAGTTGGTCAGAATATTTTTTTTCAGCTTTAAATTCTAGAGGGTCTGTAGGTTTTATATTCTTAAATAGCTCAGAAAACGATCCTTCATCAAGTAATAAATCTCTATAAATTTTAGTTGAAACTCTAAAATGATGACCACAATGTCTACAAACAGAATAATTTTTATCAAGTTCTGGTTTGTATTGAATCTCTGAACATGTTGGACATTTTATCCATAAACCACTTGGAATATTTTTTTTACCTTTATCGGTAATATTTTTATCTTTACGACGAAACCAAGTCATAACTATTCATTTTCTTTACCATTTCTAAAGCATCCTCTCCATCACTATAATAATCTTTACGAATATTAATTTCTTCAAACCCAAAGCTTAAATATAAATTAATAGCAGGGAAATTAGTTCGTTTTACCTCTAAAAAGACATTAGCTTCTTTTAAGTATTTATTTATTATTTTATTTAAAAATATTTTTCCAAGACCCTTATGCTGATATGGAAAATCAATTGCCAAGTTCAATATATGCGCTTCACGTTCAAAAAAATGAGAAAAAAAATAACCAATTATTTTTTCATCAATTTCAGCTACAAGGTTTAATGTATTTTTTGATCTATTCAATTCATTATATATAGATTTTTTTGTCCAAGGTTGATTAAACAATTTTTGTTCTATTTTAAATATAATATCTAAATCCTCTAAATGAGCTTTCCTACATTTCATTAGTTAACTCATATTTCAAACGGTGAAATATAATTTGGTACTAAATCATAAGGTTTATTAACAATCCACTCTTTATGATTGGTATAAGCTAATTCACCTACTGCTTGAGCAGATGGAATTAATTTTCTATATTTTTCTTTTATAAACAACTTTTCACAACCGTAATGAAACATTTGCTTTGAATGGTCTATATTTTTCCATTCAGTAGCTTTTGGATTGTTAATAGTTTTATTTGCTTTAAAATCTTGGATATAAACAATATCCCTATGAGAGTAAAGTAGTACTGAGCCTTCATTAAATTTATAACTCATTGCAAGAGCATAAAGGGTAGGTACTGGAATTATTGGTAAATCTTTAGCATAGGCTAAACCTTTTGCAAAACCAAGGCCCACTCTTAAACCTGTAAAGGATCCTGGTCCAATTGAAACAGCTACCGCATCTATTTTTAATTTATTATAGATTGAAGAATTTATTAATGTCTCATAAAATAAAGGTAATTGTTCTGCATGTTTTCTAGGTATTTGCTTTTCAATTTTTTTTACGCAAGTCCCATTCTCAATTAATGCAATTCCACAAATATCAGTTGCAGTTTCAATCGCAATTATATTCAATCAAGTGCCTCTTTTATTGTTATTAGCCTTGTATTAGGCTCTTCTTCAATCCTTTTAAAATTTATATATATCCAATCCTTAGACCATAAATCATTTATTCGCTCAGGCCATTCAATCAAAGTAACTCCATCAATTGGATTTAGATACTGTTCTCCTCCTATATTAAGAAAGTCAAAACTTGAATCAAGTCTATAACAATCAATATGATAAAGGTTTACTTTTCCAACATATTCACTAATTAATTTAAAAGTTGGCGAAATTATATGATTATTAAAACCCATACCTTTTGCAAAACCTTGAGCAAAAGTAGTTTTTCCTGCCCCTAAATTTCCAATCAAAGCTACAACAGTACCTGGTTCAATATTTTTAGCTAAATCTGAAGCAAATATTTGAGTTTTCTCTGGAGACTCTAATCTTTTTTCATTCATTTTGGGTCCATAACCATGATTGGGACCATCATTTCCTGCATTGATATTCCACCATGTTGAAAACTTCCATTTAAACGTATTTTATATTTATTCTGTTCATTAGGATACAAAAAATAATAATCATCTTTTGATAATAAATAATTAGTTTGATAGCCAAGCTCTGGAAGTCTATACTTTGAAATATCTCTAATATCAATTGAGTGTTTATTTGAAGCATTAATATTTCTTCCATGCTTATAACGAACACCAGATGAAGATGTTTTATCAGCCGCAACAATTGTACTTTTATTTACCATAATACTGCCATGATCACTTGTCATCACTATTTTATAACCATTAGATCCAAGCGTACTTAACAGAGATCTTATCCATGACTTTTCAAACCAAACTTTTACGGCCATTCTATAACTAATTTCATCTGGAACCATTTCTTTTAATACATCTGACTCTGAACGACGGTGTGCTAACTGATCAACAAAATTAACAACTACGGCAATTAAATCATTGTTAAGGTATTTATCTATTTTAGATAAAAAACGTTTTCCTTCATCAACCATCCATATTTTATGGTAATGGTAAGAAATGTTTGATAAATTATTTCTTTTTAATTGATCTTTTAAAAATAGACTTTCATAATGATTTAGACTTCCTTTATCTAGATTCATTGCTTCTAATTGTTCAGGATATTTTTTGCAAAATTGATCAGGGAAAAGACCTGAGAAAATTGCATTTCTAGAGAAAGGAGTTGCTGATGGCAATAAAGAGACTGAAGGATTAATTTTTATTTTAAAGTTTTCAGTTAAAATAGGATAAAGAGACATAAACTGATCTAAACGCATAGCATCCATTACAACTAAACAAACTTTTTCTTTATCCTTTAATAATGGTTTTACTACTTTTGGAAAAATATCATTTGAAAGAATAGGTCGATCTTCTTTAAAAAGCCAATTTGAATATTCTTGTTCAATAAATTTTGTAAATTTATGATTACAAGAATGAAGTTGATCATTTAATATTTGCACTAAACTTGGTTCTTTTTGCTCTTCAAAATCAGATTCCCATTTAATCAGCTTATTAAATATTTTCCACCAATCTTCTAAGTTAGTACAATTGTCAATATCCATTTCAATTTGTTGAAATTCTTTTAGGTACCCTTTAGTTGCTTTGTCACTTTTAATTATACCATCTTCTAATACTTGTTTACACACTATAAAAATTTGACTTGGATTAACTGGCTTAATTAGAAAATGTTCAATTTTTTCAGATATTGCTTCATCCATAAGCCATTCTTCATCACTTTTTGTAATCATTATTACAGGTAAAGTTGGATTTTTACCTTTAATTTCTTTCAGTACCTCTATACCATCAAGCCCTGGCATAAATTGGTCAAGTAAAACAAGATCAAAAACTTCATTATTAGCTTTTAAGATTCCATCTTGGCCATTATTTGAAATAGAAATTTTATATCCTTTTTCTTCTAAAAATAGAATATGTGGTTTCAGATGTTCAATTTCATCATCAATCCAAAGAATTTTTCCGCGATTATTATGCATAGTCATTAGGATTACAAATTATATTAAATCAGTATTAATTTAACAAAATAAAACTATTTTGTTTTCATAGTCCAGATTCCATCCCAATTCTTACCTGGAGGTTCAGCTTTAAAATAATCACAACGATCTAAATAAACTTCTGAAGGTGTTGTAGGACGGTCTATAAACTTTTCTTCCATAGAAAGTGACTCCTTAAATAGTTTTTTTGCTTTAGTCCATTCTTGTTTATTATATAATTTTATTCCTTCATCAAAAGCTTGAACTAATTGAGACTGGTCTTTTGTCATTTCATTTTTTAATGATATAAGTTCATATCCTCTTACAGGTTTTTTCTTTCCTTTTACTCTTAGGAAGTCTAAAAAACGCCATTCAAAGAAATCTTCCACTGCTTTTTGGGTATGTTCTGAAACTAATATATATACGCCATAGTGTTTTGCAGCTGGCTCTAGTCGAGCAGCTAAATTAACTGTATCACCCATCATAGTATAATTCATACGCATAGATGATCCCATATTACCTGTAACCATTTCTCCAGAGTTTAATCCCACACGATGTCTAATGTTATGAACTAATTCAGGCCAATCACTATCATTAGCCCATTCACTGCGCATGATTGCTAATTTCTTTTCCATCTCTAAAGCAGTTAAACAGGCATGAAATTCATGATCTTTTAAAGGAACAGGTGCACCATAAAAGGCTACAATTGCATCACCAATATATTTATCTAGAGTACCTTTGTGATCAAGAAGAATATTTGTCATTTCAGTTAGATACTGATTCATAAGACTAACCATTTTTTTAGGTTCAAGTACTTCAGAAAATGAAGAAAAACTTTGTATATCAGAAAAGAAAGCTGTGTGATATCCAGCTTCACCACCAAGCTTTGGCTCACGCTTATCGGCATACATTTGATCAATAAGATCTGGTGATATATATGCTCCAAAAGTATTTTTAAGAAACTTTTTATCTTTTTGCTCAACTATGAATTTATAAATCACATTTCCAGTATATGTCACTAATAAACCAGCTAATGGCGCAACCAAAGGTATAACATAAGATTCTCCAATATCAGGTAGTGATGTGTTAAAAAGATTTGGATTATTTGACATTAATTTTTCTGGAAAAATTGAAGCTAAAGTACTTTTTATAAACCAAAATAAATCATTAACAAAAACTCCACATACTATTGCATAATAAATAAACCCTTCTAAAATAATCAAAATTCCAGCGGTCACTGGGTTTAAATATGATAAAATAAAAAATGCTATTAAACTTAGGAAGGCTATCAATATGGTATGGCTCAATGGGTAACCATAAATCAATTCCGTTAATTGACCACCCATAACATTTACATAATTTTCATCTAAAAGAGTTTGAATAGCATTAGCATGAGTTTCCATTCCAGGTGTTAATTGTTGAATTCCCCAAAAGTTATAATAGGGAGTTTGTTTGTAATCGTGATGAACTTCAACTGAAGTTCCAATAACAACAATTTTATTATAAAAAGGTGACTTCGTTACATCAAATTCCTCACTAATACCCATAGCATCCATCATTTCCTTACGCTCTGATAAATCATCAATGCTTTTAATCCATTCAGGTATTTGCCCAGGAAGAAATTGGCTCATCCAATCAATATCCTCTATAGGGTCTCTTAAAGTAACATCTTCGGTATCAATTACATAAGCTAAAGAAAATTTAGGAAAAGTACCCCAAGGTGGAAGATCTCTATCTCCTCTATATTTATAACCTGAAGGTGGTCCATAATAATTTACAAGAAATGAGTTCCCTGCGCCGTATGCATTTATATTATAGCCTCCATAATTCCAAGAAAGATTATCTGGATTAAAATAAGGTTTAGCTGTATCCGGAATACCTTTAAAAGCTTTAAATGCCTTTACTGCAAGGGTCAAATAATATTTATCTGGTTCATGTGTCATTTCACCAAAAAGTGCATATCTTCTGGAAAAACCATCCATATCCATTTGGTCATTAATTAACCCCATTTCTGGATTCGCTTTCATAACAGGTTCTACAGGGTAAGAAATATATTGCGGAGGTACAGATGTGGGTTCGGTAACCATTTTTACAGGCATAACAACGGATGTTCCAAACATTTGAGCCTCTGCAATAGCTTCTCCAAGCATTTTATCACCATGTCGAGGAATCATATATGGAAGTGATTCCCATATATATTTTGCTTCTGATGAATCTCTAACATTAGGTACTTGATTCAATATTTGGTCTGGCGACATATTAGCAATTAAATCTTGATAGACCTCTGAACGATTCTCAGGCGCATCAAATTGAATATCAAAAACAATAACTTTTGCTCCTGCATTATATAAATTACGCACAACCTTTCCCCATATGCTTCCGCGCGGGTAAGGCCATTCTTCTGGCATAAGTCTCCAAGCTTCATCATCTACTTCAAGTAAGACAATATCAGTCCCATTATTAATATAAGTTGAGTCAGATGCCGTCCAACCTGTTAAAGGACCTCTAACAGAATTAAACCGATAGTCATAAGTTTTTAATTCAATTGTATCAAAAACTCCTATCCAATGAGCTAAAGAAACAATTATTATTGCACCAAAAGTTATTACCCAACCAATCCAGTTATTTTGGATATACTTTTGTACGTCTTCAGTCTTTAATTGCATACTTAAAAGTTATATTGAACATTAAATATTATACCTATAGAATTTATATTAAAAGCCTCACCGGAATTATCAATCTTACCATCACCGTCATTATCTAAGTTATCTTCTTTAAAATCAGGAAAATAATTAAACCTGACTTGACTCATCATTGACGCTGTTAAATTTTCTTGCAAACGATAATCGAAACCAACCCTCAAACCCAGCAGCTTAGAACTAATTTGACTTTTACTATTTAAAAAAGTAATCACACCTTTGGAATTTATCTTATCTTGAAAAATCATTTTATTGGCTGAAAAAGATAAATGAGTCCATGTGTAAGGAGTTTTAATCAATTCTTTATTTACCATAGAAGGAATTTCAAGTTTAGTTTGACTAAATAGAGAAACAGTTTTTAACTGATTAGGAAATAGTGAAGATAAACTAACTGAAATTGTTTTTGAATCTGTTTTAGAAAATAAATAAGAAGAGCTTCTTTTATTATTTAGATTATCTATGTTAGTAGCATTTCCAATATTTAAAGTAATACTTTGCTTAAGATTGCCACTTGTGAAAGGAACACTAAATGCTAGCATACTTGTTGAAGCTTTTGAATCTTCTCTTAAATCAACAGTCCTGCTTCCAACTGAATCTAACTTAGTTTTTTCATTATTTTTACCAATTGACTGAAAGTTTAAAACAAATGTTGGCATATTAGGACCTAATAAAAACGTTAAATTCATAAATAATGTATTAGTATTTAAAGGAGATACAGTTGTCTTTAAAATTTTATTATCTAGATGTTTAAAACCAACATTAATAAATAACTTTTGTTGAAGTAAAGAAATTCTATCTGATATCGTAAACTGACGCGTATTACTCCTTAAGAATGGGTTTGCTAGTGAAATATATTCTGGCCCAACCTGTAAATATTCAGCTAATATACTATTCCTTGAATAATTTCCTTTTAGTTTAATTCTAAAAGCAGACGATGGCATATTAATAATTGCTGCGATTGGATTAGATTTAAGTGAATTAATATCTATAGGCACCAAAGGTGTCATACTTGTATTAATAATAAACATACTTTGAAAGTTTTCTGGATCAAAAATAATATCTTCTGTACGAATCTTAGTTGTGCCTGAAAGTTCTTTCCCATCTTTATCATAAGCAACACCTATAAAACCATCTAGTGAATCATCTAAAGCAGTATCTAATTTTGAAATAGACATTGGTCCATCCCATATGTCTCTGTTATAGAGACTCAAATTCCAATCAAAGTCTATAGTCAATTTTCGATTATCCAAAATCGTTCCAATATTGAAACCAAGGACTAGATTATCTTGAGGCTTTTGGCCATACCAATTATTTGTTGGAGTATTTAATTTATTTCCAGATATAGATATAGCATTTTTAAACTCATCAATAGTGTAAATACCAATAGGTACTCCTTTTACAAGAGAGTCAGATAAAAAAGTTGCATCATTTATAACTTTATTTACCGATGTCGTGTCATCTCGAGTTTTAATTAGGTGTACTCCCGCATTAATTTTTGAAAATAAATTTGTTGAGATTCTTAATCCAGTCACATTTCTTCTAAATGTAAAACCTGTTCGATCTAAGTAATATGACTTAGATCCATCTTCATTAGTTGATGTTTGATCATGTAAGATATTATATCCACCATTAATAACATCTCTTTCTTGAACAACTCGATTTAATTCACCGTTAATAAATTGAACTCTAAGCCACTTCAAATCTACGTTCATACCAATCCCTCGAACTCGCTTTCCATCAATAGTAAAACGACTTAGTTGTGGGTAGAAATCCCCTAAGTTTATATTAATAATATTCCCAAAGGAAAAAGCAGTGCCAAAACGATTATGTGGCTGCGAATAAGGCGACTCTCTTGAAGTTAATCTCATATCAGTATTTAATTTCGCCCATTGTACATCAATTTTTAAATCACCCACTATTTCAGCTATATTTAATGAATTTCCACTAAGTTTTTCTGAAGACAGGCGACTTTTAATCTTACCATCATATTTAATTAAGTCTACTAGCTCAGCACGCTCTTGCCCAACTGTAAACTTCCAGTTCAATGGATTGATATCATTTCCATCCAAATCTTTTATCAATAATTCAATACTATGAATGCCAACAGATAATTCACCAGGATCATAACTGAGGATATTATCTTCAACTAATATAGAATTAGAAACATTAATATTATCAATTAATAATTGCACAGATGAAATATCTACTTTGCTTGCATTAAAAAAAGAAGCTGCAATTAGAATAGATTTTTGATCAACTAA
>JAAZYT010000193.1 GCA_014239505.1 Fidelibacterota bacterium
CAATTGCTTCATCAGACATTTCAATTATCCAATGATGTTCATATTGTTCGCGATATTGTTCCATACGGCGTGGTAGGTGATTAGGCCAAAAATTACTTAATAGCTGCATCAACCTTTCTGAAAATTTATTAGGAAGAAAACTGAATTTTTCAGCTATGAGATCTACTTTTCGTTTAAGTTCAAAAAACTTTGGAATAAAGCTAGGCCCCATTTTGTCAATCGCTATAAATGTGTCTTTACTATATTTTTTAGCAGCATCATAACAGTCTCTATGTAAATATTCTCCTGAAGTTGGAAGATTATCAAATTTAGATAAAATATCTTTACGAATTTTACCCAATACATTTGGACTATTAGTGCCTAAGTAAAAGACTTGATTACGCTTTGGTATTGGATACGTATCTAAACGAACAGCAAAAACAGCGATTTTACCGGCACATCCTGAAGCGCCATATAATCGTCTTTCATCTGCATTAAAACGTGCAGGCGTATGTGCATCTACATTTCGAATTCGCTCTTTGTATTCATTGTCTGATGCAAGCTTACTAGGAAATTGAATATGATCTTTATTATAATTTTGAGTTTGTAAATTAGTTAATATATCTTCCGATGAGTTTCCAAGTTCAATTCCTAGTTCATTAACTAATAATAGTTTTCCTTGAGCGTTAATTTGTGCATATAGTGAGAGTTCTGTATAAGCAGGACCTCTTTTTACTAATGCTCCTCCTGAATTATTACAGATACCACCTACAATTGAAGCACCTATACAAGAAGACCCAATTACAGAATGAGGTTCTCTTCCATACGGAGCTAATTTGTTTTCAAGTCCAAATAATGTACTGCCTGCAAAACCTACAATTTGCTTACCCTTATTAATAATATGTATATTGTTAATTCGCATTGTGTTTATGATTATTATAGGACGATCATAATCATTACCATATGGTGTAGATCCACCGGTTAAACCAGTATTAGCAGCTTGCATAATAACAATAATATCCAAATCCACACATATCTGCAAAATTTTCCAAATCTCAAGCAAGGTAGCTGGTTTCGCTACTGCTAGAGCTTCACCTTCACCATAGCGCCATCCTTTACAATAACGTTCCTTACGCCATTTTGATGTTAGGATATGTTTTTCACCAACAATAGATCTTAGATTTAGAAATAATTCACTTTTGTCTAGAATATCATTCATAATTATTAAGTTAAGATTATTATCTCTAAGAAGTTATTTTTTGACCAGTTATGATTGCGATATTGTAATATTTATTCATTAAAAGGTTCGTGAGCATTTTTAATAATTTTGGGTATTAAAATAGTTTGCTGTGTTACATAGTTAAAACAAACGGTTATGAAAGTACCCGTAACAATAGGACTTATTCCATTATTATCAAAAATTGCTGAAAATATATCAAAACTTTTAGTTCCTAATCTTGATATTCTACATCCAACATCATATGTATTTGGGTATGATGATTGCCTTAAATAATCTATTTCCATTTTAGCCAGTATAACACTTTTGTCTCCTTCCCAACGATTTATATTTATTCCAAGAGAATCAAGGAATTCAACCCTAGCTGACTCGAAATAAGATAAATAAACTGCATTATTAATATGCCTAAGTGCATCCATATCTACCCAACGAGACTGAATACTTTTTAAATAATTAAAATCTTCTCTTCTAAGACTATTTAGATTCATGATTATTGCCTTGGTTGTAATTGTGCCCACGGTACGTTAGCAGCAGGATGTTCTTCATTAATTAATGGAGTTGGACTTGTAGTTGGTGGTTCACTAATATTTTTAGTAAACATTGCTTGTGCATTCTCAAATCTAAAAAGGACCTTATCTTGCTCGATCCAATTTGCATATCTAGCACCAGGCTGCAAAAGTTTAACCTCCGAAGGGTTAGCATTTAAATCATAAATATATAGATTATAGTCTGCGTCTTTAGTCCAAAAGATTGCTTTTGTTCCATCTGGTGACCATCTTATGTTCCGAAAGTATTTACTTTTTTCTGGAATAACATTATCAATACCATCAATTTTTAGTATATTATTTGAAATAATATTAAAATTTACATCAATCTCTAATACATATAGACTTTCATCTTCTTTTACATAAAGAATCTTATCTTTAAGCGGAGACATTCTTGGCATTAAATACCTAACGCCTTTAAGGCTTTTATTTACTGGGTTTGTAAGTAGTACAGTTTTAACATTATTTCCATCTAAACCAGAAACGAAGATACCTTCAGGTCCTAAATTATTCAAATAAGGGTTCTTTATTTGTGTATAAATAATCTCATCATTACTTATAATTTCTGGATCTGAAAACCATTCATTATTAATCTGTGTTTGAATGGTTATTTCACCGTCACTCGAAGTTAAATCCACGTAATATAAATTATGATTTTCAGCTGTATAAACAGCCTTAGTTTGATCCTTGTTAAATGATATATCTTGAGGCTCTTCTCCTAATATTTTCCTTAAATCACTTCCATTTTCATTAACAACTATACCCATTGCTCCTTCTGTTAAAGCAAAAATCTTTTTACCATTTTGAATCCAGACAGGAAACTTCGCATTAACATTAGTTACTTTCTGAGGAAAAAATAATTTTGGACCTAAATTAAAAATACTGAGATCATCTCCAATATCTCGAAGGAAATTAAGCGTTGTAATTTTTTGAAAAGACGATGATGGTCGTAAATTACTTACAGATGTATTACCCCAGTGATCATTTAATTTTATTCGATAGTGATTCTCTGTATCTAGTTCAATATTTATTAAATATTGAACCTCATTTTTTTTATCAATTACCTCTATATTATTTAATAAAGAGTCTGGCATAATTACTTCTTCAATTACATAGCTACTAAAATCATCAGCAGGCGAGTTCATATTAGCCAAGGACCAATTTAGTATAAATTTATTATTTTCATAGATTATAGTATCAAGGATTACCGGCTCTGGCGCATTATCAATCGGTATTGAGGCAACACTATTTTCCAATACAGTCTTTTGTCCCATGCTATCTTCAACACCTATCCAAAACCAATTTTCTTTTAGGACTGTAAATGTTGAAGTATCAAATGAAATAATATTGCTATCATATATTGTTTTAAATAAAATCTTATTTTCAAAGTCATCTATAAATGAATGATAAATTAAATAACTTTTAAAATTTTTTGATGATTTTCCCCATTCAACTGTCATTTTTTTTGGAAATTCATACTTAATTGATTTAATTTTTATTTCATCAGGTTTACTTGGCGCATCTGGCTCAATAATAGAAGAGCTATAATTAGATTTGTTTGTATCTCCACTTTCCATTATAGCATAAGCATAAATTCGATATTTAAATTCAATTGGATCACTTGATTTTAATTTATTGACTAAAATTTTTAAATCAATTGTATCAATAAAGGTATATTCAGAATCATCACTGATTTCTAAAGTATCTTTAATCGTCTTAATCGAATCTTGCCAATTGTCATCAGCCAATTTTCTATCAATAATAAAACCATCAAATCGACGACCTTTCCTAAGCCAAGTTAATTTATATTTACCCTCGCCTTCATTAATAGTAGATAAATCAACAGGTGACCAAAGTTCTCTATTACTGCGAGGGTCGTAAGGATTATCCCAATCTCTTACTTCTTCACATGCTAATAAAAGAAATAATACTAAAATACTATAACGCATCAATTTTTTAACCACTGATTCATTTCTAAATACTTAGCATGATAGTAATAAGCCGGAATGATAGTAATTCCAGATAAAATATTAATTAAAGGTTTTTGTTTATCAAGTTCATCTATTTGGTCATGCTTTAAAGCGCCTTCATCAAACGTGGAACCATAATCAGAATAAATATTTTCAGATTCATATTGTAAATAAGTACGATAACTAATTGATATGCTTAAAATACTTAAAAAGATATTTCTTTTAAATTTATAGGTATCTCTCATTTTTATAATATTTGAAATAAGATAAATTTCTGGATTAACCTCAGTTACACGTCTATGCTTAATATTAAAAGAACCATTATTAATAATGTGTGAATTTGATTCTAAATGATATTTACCTTGGTTTAGCTTTTTAAAACTTTTACTTCCTTTTTTTAACAAAAATCTATCTTGTCCATCATCTGAAACAATAACAATACCTTTAGGAAGAGGTTTCCCAAAAACTACATCACCTATTTGAGGAACTCTTCTTTGTAATTCTATATAAAGAATATCAGAATTATCTTCTGGAAGTTGTTTTACAAGAAAGGGTTCATATTCATTCTTTAGAATAATAATGGGTCGACTTTCAAGCACTATACGATCTATAGACATTGGTGTTACTCCGCTGAGTGTATCATTCCCAACTCGCAGCATTGCACCAGAAGGCTTACTTTTAATATAGACTAAGTTTTGTCTAAGATGTACCTCCATAGGGACTCTTGAAGACATTAATTGTTCAGCAACATTATGCATACCTCTAGTATTTAAACCTTCTAGAGTTAATTCATGATCATAAGTAATGAAATTAATTACTCTACCATTTTCAGAATTAAATAATCGAGCTTCTACAACATATACCTCTCCAATTTTTGCAATATGAGCAGAAACCATTAATTCTTGCTCTAAAAGCATTGAACTAATAACTCCACACGCAATTGTATTACAAGATGGTGCCACATATCCAGCAACTTCAAGAATACGATACATATCATCATAATCTTGAACTTTCAATGTATCCATTTTTAGTAGTTCAATGCGAAACTGTTCACTTAAAGATTTAAGTTCATCTGCATGTATTCCTTCTCCTGTAAAATCAAGGACAGCAATAGTATGATCCTCAGCATTTACAGAAGATAAGAGAAAAATAACGCATATATAAATTTTTCGCATAAGAGTAATATTAAAAATAAGTCTTTAGCGACGGAATTCACAACCGCCTAAATTATTATAAATAAGAATGAATAATTAAATATCAGCTTGATTCATCTGAACAATCAGCACAATCACAAGTTCCATCATTTATTGGTAAAGTTGAGTCTTTAGAAACATTTTCTATTGAAAATAAAATTTCTCCTGAATTGCAGAAAACTTTGTTATTCTGAACATTAAAACGTTCAAAATGAGATGCATCTAAAGAAAACATTGTTATTTGGCCCGTTCCAGAAGATACATCAGCAATACCTTTTTTATTACCATTTGGATACCACCAATAGGCAAGTCCATCTCGTTCACCTTCAACAAAATTAACTTCTTCTTTCTTTTGACCATCTTCATACCACCAAGTTAATTTACCAGTTAAAACTCCTTTTACATAATTAGCAACTGCATAATTATTACCGCTCTCCCAATATTGAGTTGTTTTACCAATTTGCTTTCCATTGTCCCAAAAAGAAGTTTCTTTTAAAACTCCACTTTTATACCACCATTTAAAAGGACCTTGACGGTTACCATGTACAAAATTTCCATCTGAAAACATTTGACCTTCAGGAAACCACCTTGTGAGTTCACCATGAGGATTACTATTTACTAACTGAACATAAACTGTCGGTGACATGTTATAATTATAGATTTCTTGTTCTTGAACAAAATAATAACCATCAGCCATTATCGAATCTGGTTCGTGCGCTACAGGTGTTCCTTCCCATTGTCTATCACTGTCATTATATATGGCTTTTACTATATTTCCATCAACAAAAGTTAAATCATAGTACTTATTTTCTGTATTTTGCACATAATATGTCCATTGACCTGATTTAATTCCTGATTCATAAGCTCCTAGCATTCTAGTTCCACCATTATAGAAATCTAAAGAAGCTTCTCCTGTAAAAGGCTCGCCAGTTCCAGGATTAATAGCTACACCATCCACGCTTTCTAGATCATTAATTGAAATTGGTTTTGAACAGGAAATAAATACGACTATGAGTATTAATATATTTATATAATTTTTCATTTTTTCTTTTTTTAATTATTATGTGGAAAGAAGTAATTGAATCGTCAAAACTAATTCAACACTCTGAATTTCAAGTGCTCTTTCATCAGCTAAGATATGTTATATCTCCCAATATTGAGTTATAAAATTACAAATATTTTTCTATTTCGTAAATCTTCATTTATACTTTTTTACGACTTTTAATAAAAAAATCTTTGATTAAACTTAATGATTGTGATTCCATTACACCGCCCATTACAGATACCTTTGTTTTAAATCTTGGGTCACCACAAAGTTGATACAAAGAACCACAGCAACCTTCTTCTTCGTCATAACAACCAAAAACAACCAATTTTAAACGTGCGTTTAAAATTGCACCTGCGCACATTGAGCATGGTTCCTTAGTTACATATAAAACACAATCATTTAATCGCCAATCTTCTAATGTATTTGCTGCTGCCGTAATAGCAACAATTTCAGCATGAGCTGTTGGATCATTTAATTGCTCTTTTTGATTGTAACCTCTACCTATTACTTTATTATCTTTTACAATAATAGCTCCAACAGGTACTTCTTTTAACTGGAAAGCTTTATCTGCCTGAATAAGAGCTTGTTTCATCCAATATTCATTATCTTGTTTCATATAAAACTATTTACTAAAAAGAACATCTTGTAATGACATAATTTGTTTTGCCATTAACTTTCTACCATTTAGTGAAGTATCTGTAATTGCAACTTCACTCGAATTCAAAGAGTCAAGTATTACTGTTACTTGTAATATTGTTGAATCAAACTTTCCTTTAGCAAAATATGAAGCTGCTAATGTTATGCGCAAATCTAGATAATTTAATAAAGAATCATGAGTGAAAATCCAACCAGGCTCCAACGGTTTAACTGTTGAATCCAAAAAAGTACGACCATATTCAATAGCTTTTGAATCATTGCCTTTTGCATGGTATGCAAAAGTCAAACCTGCTAGTATTTCAGCTTGAGTATTAATTATACTCCATTGATCCTGCTTTTTTTCAAGACCTGTCTTAAAGTGATTAATACTACTATCTAGTACCATTAATTTAGCGTAAGACCAACCTAAACCATTATATGCATCTTTCCATTCACTATCATCATTTACAGCATCTTGGAACCATGTGTTACTATTTAAATAATCATTAGTCTCATACAAAACCCAACCATAATCAACCATATCCTCTGCCGTTGCTGCAAATTTCTTTCTACAAGCATCTATAGATAATAGTCCAATAGAAAGTAGTAAAATAAGAGATATTCTATTAAAATTAATCATTAGCGCATTAACATGATTTTTTTAGTTTTACTTCGACCCATATCAGTAGTCAAATGAACAAAATAGACTCCCGATGAAACTTCTACGCCATTTTGATCTTTACCATTCCATCTAACATTATATCGACCAATACTTTTTTCATCATTAACCAGTACTTTTATGTTTCTACCCATAATATCATATATTATCACATTTACTCTTTGATAAGGTCCATCAACAAACCCTAAATCATATTCAATTGTCGTTGAAGGATTAAAAGGATTTGGATAATTTTGTTGAAGTGATGTCTGCCCAGGAACAGTTAATGTTTTAGGACCAATTCTAAAATAACCCATCTTATCTGTATAAGCATTAACGCGACTACCTTCAGTATATGATGGTAATTCAATCCAACCACTACCAATTGAACGTCTATATATGGCTATTTCATCTTCATCACCTGGTAATGAGACTTCAACCAGCTTATTAAACCTTGAGCCTTCATTTCCAAGCAAATAAGAAGCACGATCATTGAAGTGAGGTTCAAATAAAGTAGAGTCTAATATCATAATTGTTTGGTCAAAATCAACGGAACCATTTTTGCCAATCACATGGAATTGCCCATCTGCACTAACACCTGCCCAATTACCGTACATTTTAGCTAAAGTTAATCCTATAGTTTCTGTGATAATTGTATCACCAACAATACCTTTTGAATCGACTTCAAATGTATAGTTTCCTTTAGTTTGGAAATTATAATGACCAACATAAGTAAATGCGGCCGCTGTGTCCAGTGTCACAGTTTTTGACTGAACATTAAGTGTAAGGTCCCTTGTTTTACCCACCGAATCTACAAGAAATATCTCGTAGTAATTGGTGAACGCATTGTTTTGGACAACGTACATGCGGATCTCAGGACGTGGTACACGTTGGACTTTAACGATAAATGTATCTATTGCAGATGTATCGTTATCAGCGGCCGTAATTTTAAATTTAATTTGATTAGTAAGAGTATCTATTGCATTCTTAGTTATAGATGCATCTTTCCA
>JAAZYT010000007.1 GCA_014239505.1 Fidelibacterota bacterium
CACTAATCTTACCAGTAAGGTTCTGCGCGAACAGACCTGTAGTCATCATAATGGCTAAGAACAAGGTCGTGAGTTTTTTCATTACACTACTCCACTTATTGTTACTATTGTTTTAAAAAATTTCTTTTGAGGGGGGTCAGCAATACGTACTCTTAGGTCAAGACGTACCTCTACCCCTCTTACCTCAATAGGAGAAAATAGGAGTCTTTCATTAGAACCACCAAACTCTTTTTTAAAAAATAAAAAAGGGCAGCTTTTAAGCGAATCGAACGTTTTACCCTCAAAAAAGACAGGATTTATTATTAAGTGTGATTTTATTCATTCTTTTTTAGCAAAAAAAAAGCCAAAATTCATCAAAAATAAGAACTCTAATATTTCTGATTTACAATAAAAATTTCTCGTCTTATATAAATAAGGTGTAAAAATCAAATGCTTTGACTTAGCAATAGCGTAATGGCCATTATAATCATGATGCTATTCTCAATAAAGGTGGCTTTCGTCATTGGAAGCTTTAAAGCAGTCCCCAAGCACGCACACTGGACACTTCTTTTTTGTAATAAAACTTTTGTAACGCCAATGCTTGTAACGCCAAGCATAACTATAGTAATTATTATAGTTATAAATAATTCAATTCTAAATATAATTAAAATCCCGAGCATTGTCTCAATAAATGGATAGACCCAACCATAAAAAGGCACTCTCATTGCAATTGGATCATACATTGCAAAGGAGCGTGGAAAATTTTTATAATCTAAAAATTTAAAGAAACTAAACACGATATAAAAAAGACCCATAAAATCTAGCATCACCTCATTTTTTTCAAGGATAGGAAAGTTCATGCCAACAGAAGATATGGAGATATATAGAAATATTAAAAACAGTGGAAATAGTTTTTGCAAATCAGATACTGGTACTTCTTCATTGGTATTTAGGTTTGGCGCTTTAACTTTATTAATTACGCTCGCCTTATAACCAATTTTTGAAACTGCTTCTAGCATCGTTTCTACGTTGCCCTCTCCAGCAACATTCGCGGTTTGGCCTGAAAGACTAACGCTGACACCATTAGCACCTTCTATGCTTTTTAACGCCTGCTGAACCTTTGAAACGCAGCTTTCACAATGCATTCCTTTTATTGTTAATTCTACCAAAAGCTACCGAGTTTGAATTAAAGTTGCGCTGTCACCAACCGAGATTTCTCCCGACTTTAATACGCGCGCATACCAACCGCGACGTTTCATTAAAGTTTTAATAAATGAAGTGCTTTTTTCTTTGCCAACATAGGGGAGATTATTCAAATTTGTGCAGGGATCACATATCAAAGATATTTCAAGGCTTACATCCCCAATATTAATTCTGTCTCCAATCTTGATTATACTATAATCAATGTTTGACAGCGTTAAGTTTTCACCTAAGTCACCGGGCTTAACCGGCCAGCCTTCATTATTTAATGCATCAAGAACATCTATTGAAAGAATCATAACTGCCATATCTGCGTCGTTTTTCTTCTTTTGTTTCCTAAATCTATTATAATCACCATCAAGGCCCCACTTAGAAATCATAACTTTTTCAACTGGGATTTTAGGTAAACCAACTTCGCCAGGCGTGTCAGGCTTTACATTTATCTTAAAAATTGTAGTTGTCATTTTTTTCTTTTATTTATTTTTTGCTAACTAATTCATAAATAACTAGATAAAGTTAGGCGCTCGACATGATTATTAATAGTTAAATCAAAGCTTGCACTAAAGATTCTTAACTGTTCTGGTTTTGGATTTCACCTTTTTTCACATAAAATTAGATAGTCATTATTAATCCTTTTATTCACTTTATAAATTATGGGGATAGCCATTATTAACTACAGTAACAGGGAGCGCAGATTAAAACTGCATTTGTAACCGGCGGGGCGGGGCATGTTGGTGGAAATATAGTACGTCAATTACTGCATAAAGGTTGGCGCGTAATATGCCTAGTTCACAAAGATTTAAAAGCGCTTTCTAACTTAGATGTGGAAATCGTTCGAGGAAACCTCTCAGACCCTAAGTTTTTATCTTCAAAAATGGAGGGCTGTGATGCGGTCTTCCATTCAGCAGCTTATGTGGCTGTTGAAAACATAAACATCCCTCTAATGCATGAAATAAACGTAGTTGGAACTAAAAATATTTGTCGAGCAGCTTTAGATGCTAATATTCCAAAACTAATACATTTCTCAAGTGTACACGCCTTTCAACAAACGCCAACCGATGAGCCCTTAGATGAGCATCGCCCTTTGGTTAGTAACAAAAATGCCCCACCTTATGATAAATCAAAAGCGGAGGCTCAACATGTAATATATAATGCCTGCAATAAAGGGTTGAATGCAGTTATCCTTCACCCCACTGGAATAATCGGTCCTTATGATTTTAAACCTAGTCGAATGGGAAAGGTTTTATTAGATATAATGAAGAAGAAAATGTTGATAAATATTAATGCCGGTTTTAACTGGGTTGACGTAAGAGACGTAAGTAATACTGCCATAAATTGTATTACTGCCGGCAAACAAGGGCAACATTATATCATTCCTGGACAATGGGCAACCTTTAAGCAAATATCAACAATAATCTCTAATCAACTTCATTTTAGAACAAATTATTTGACTTTACCTTTCTGGTCGGCATATTTAGCTCTTCCTTTTGCTTTTATGTTTTCAAAATTAACTGGATCAAGACCTTCTTTTAGTCGTGGAAGTTTGCATGCTTTAGCTGAACAATGTCAAAAAATACCTGGGACTCTAGCAAGGGATGAAATTGGACATCAATCCCGTCCTTTGATCGAAACTATCAACGACACAATTACCTGGTTCCAAAAAAATGCTAATTGATCAGGGGCAATATGAATTAACCATCCTTATATGGCTAATAATAGCGATTAGTACTTTTATTTTGTTAATGTTTATTCGTGCGCCCTATGGGCGCCACGAACGTCCAGGTTGGGGGCCCAGACTACCTTCAAGGATTGGATGGATAATTATGGAATCACCTTGTATATTAATTATGACTGTGTTTTTTGGATTTGGCGTCACTAAATGGTCCGTTATAGATTTTACTGCAATTACTTTTTATACTATGTGGATAGCTCATTATATTCATCGGAGTTGGGTTTGGCCTGCTCGGGCACGGATCACCGGGAAAAGAATGCCTTTTAGCATAGTTCTCTTTGCCGTTGCTTTTAATAGCATCAATTCTTGGATCAATGCTGAATGGCTATATAGCCTCCATCACCCTTATCCAAGCTCATGGCTTTATAGTCCTCAATTTGTTATTGGGTTTGTTTTATTTTTAATTGGGATGGGCATTAATATTAAATCGGATAATATTTTATTTTCGCTTCGACATGATGGAAAGACTGATTATAAAATCCCCAACAAAGGGCTCTTTAAATGGGTGTCTTGCCCAAATTACTTTGGTGAAATTATTGAGTGGTGTGGATGGGCATTAGCAACGTGGTCTTTGGCTGGCTTATCTTTCGCAATTTGGGGTATGGCAAATCTTATACCAAGAGCACGATCAAATCATAAATGGTATCTTAAAAACTTTTCTGATTATCCAGTTGAGCGTAAAATTCTAATCCCAAAGATATGGTAAAAAAAATAATTGCCATAAATTATAATTGATATGTAGTATAAAACACACGCGTATGTAAAACGATAAAAAGTAGGAGAATAAAATGCAAAAAGGTAGTGTAAATAAAGTAGTGCTAGTTGGTCACTTGGGTGGCGATCCAGAAACTCGGTTTACCGCATCCGGTGCGGCCGTTGCCAACTTCAATCTAGCGACCAATGAATCCTGGCGTGATTCCAATGGTGAAATTCAAGATAAAACTGAATGGCATCGGTGCGTTATGTTTGGTAAATCTGCAGAGTTGGGTGGTGATTTGTTAAAAAAAGGACAGTTAGTTTATGTCGAAGGAAAACTCCAAACTCGAAACTGGGATGACAAAGATGGTGTAAAGCGCTATACCACTGAAGTTTTGTGTGAGATGTTTACTATGCTTGGTCGTAAAATGGATAATGACGGAGGAGCTCAGGTTTCGCCAACTACGAACAATGCTAATAATTCAGACAATGCAAATGATGCAAATGATGATGACGAGGATGACTTACCCTTCTAACTAATAATCATAATAGCTGATTCAAAGGGCTCTGAGTAACTCAGAGCCCTTTGACAGCTTAAATTATTTTTCAAAAACCCTGAACCATAATTCTTCTTTTCTGTAAAATTACTCTTTATTAAATAAGCTTTTAGAAAGATTTTATGAATTCTGAAAAACTACAAGAAAGCCTTAATCAGTTCTGGGATAATGAGATAACTCCATCATTAATTGAATATATTAAAGTACCGAACAAATCGCCCGCATTTGACCCAGACTGGGAAAAATCCGGCCATATAGATAACGTTTTAAATCTTGCGGTAGAATGGAGCAATAAACATAAACCTGAAGATAGCGTCCTTCATGTGAAAAAAATTCCAGGAAAAACACCATTGATTCTATTAGAAATCCCTGGAGATAGAGAAGGTAATATCCTTATGTACGGACATCTAGACAAACAACCCGAGATGGATGGATGGGAAGAAGGCTTAGGTCCATGGACTCCCGTTATGAGAGATGAAAAACTGTATGGTCGTGGTGGCGCTGATGA
>JAAZYT010000006.1 GCA_014239505.1 Fidelibacterota bacterium
ATATCGTACAGATTTTTTACGCTCTTCTTGCCCAGGCATTATAAAGGTTCTTCCTATAAAATGATTTTTATACAAACCTTCAGAATACCGAACACCAAGTTCATGAGCAAAAGAAAGAGCGGAGGTATTTGCGGTGCTAGGCGCGGGGATTACAATATCTGGAGTTTTATTTGGATGTTTATTTCTCCATGCGGCCGCTAAATTTTGACCCATTCTTAAACGAGACCTATAAACACTCACATCATTAAGTGTTGCGTCGGGTCTTGCAAAATAAACATATTCAAAAATACAGGGGTTAAAATCTTTTTTAATTAGACGTTTACTAAAAACCCGCCCTTCTTCGTCAACATAAATGAGCTCACCGGGAAGGACAGTACCCTTAGGCTTAAAGCCAAGCGGATAAAACATGGTATTTTCAGATGCAAAAATATACTCTTTTTTACCATTTTTATTTAAACGTTCGCCTTTAACAAGAGGACGAATTCCTTGAGGATCTCTAAACACAACAAGGCCCTTACCAATAATTATAGAAGTTACAGAATAAGCTCCCTTAACCTTATTAAAAATTGAAGTTACCGCCTCACAAAGCAGATTAAAAAAGTCTTCGCTATTTTGAGGAGGAGCATCCTGATGTAAATGATCGGCAAACAAATGGAGAAGCACTTCAGAATCACTCGTTGTATTTAAATATCGAGTTTCTTCTTTAGTTACTTCTTTAGCGAGGTCTTCATAGTTTGTTAAGTTTCCGTTGTGGGCTAAAGCAATTCCATACGGTACAGAAGTCCAAAAGGGCTGAACTTCGCCATGGCTAAAGCCCCCATGTGTAGGATATCTATTATGAGAAATACCTATATTCCCTTTTAAAAGTTGAAGGTTTTCTTTATTAAAGACTTCTTTTGCAAGCCCCATGCCTTTTTCTTTATGCATGCGTTTATCATATGTCATTATGCCCGCAGCATCTTGACCGCGATGCTGCAAATGAATTATGCTATCATAGAGCTCTGAAGCAACAGGTCTTTGAGAAAAAATTCCAGCTATTCCACACATTATAGCATCTCAGCTAGTTGAGGAGCAATTCCTATATAAGATTCAGGGGTTAGAGATAAAAGAGTCTCTTTGTCTTCAATGGGAATAGCAAGCTCTGAAACAAACTCCGATATCAATTTTTGGTTAATTTTTTTACCACGAGTAAGAGCTTTTAATTGCTCATAGGCATCCGCTTTTCCATTTTTACGCAGTATTGTTTGAACGGCCTCTGCAATAACTTCCCAGTGCTCATTAAGCTCAGAATTAATTTTTGACTTATTTAAATTAATTCTACTTAATCCATTTAATATATTAATTAAGGCTAAATAGGAATGCCCTAAAGCGACACCTTGATTGCGTAATGTTGTGGAGTCAGTTAAGTCGCGTTGCATTCTTGAGATAGGTAGTTTTGTAGATAAGTGAATTAATAGCGCATTAGAGAGGCCCATGTTTCCCTCAGCATTTTCAAATTGGATTGGATTTATTTTATGAGGCATCGTAGAAGATCCAACCTCACCTGCAATTCTCTTTTGTACTAAAATATTTCGTCCAATATAAGACCACAAATCACGACATAAATCAGTTAAAATTGAATTCACCCTAATTATTTGATGGAAACTTTCGGAAACACTATCATGAGGTTCTATTTGGGTTGTTATCATATTTGGACTTAAGCCAATGGCCCTAATAAACTTTGTTGAAAAACTTACCCAGTTTACCGTTGGATATGCAGCAACTTGAGCAGACCAGGTTCCAGTGGCTCCTCCAAACTTACCTAAAAGCTTATGAGCTTTTATTTGATCAATTTGTCTATCTAGTCTGGCAACAAAAACAGCGAGCTCTTTTCCAAAAGTTGTAGGCGTTGCTGCTTGGCCATGGGTTAGTGAAAGCATAGACACTCTTTTGTATTTCTTTGCTAAGCTTTTAAGGCTTTTTCTAACTTTAAGAAGACAGGGAAGATATACATTTTTAATTCCATCTTTCCACATAAGTGAATATGAGAGATTATTTATATCTTCAGATGTGAGCGCAAAATGTATCCACGGGTGATTTTTTTTCGGAAGCTTGCTTTGTAATAAATATTCAATCGCCTTAACATCGTGCTTTGTAGTTTTTTCTATTTTTTTAATTTTTGTTGCATCTTCATCGTTAAAATTTTTGTAAAGTTTTCTAAGATTTATTTTTTGTTTTTCGGAAAAACTTTGAAGCTCTTTGATTTGTTTTTCTTTTCCAAGTGCAATCAAGTATTCAACTTCAACCATTAATCGATATTGCATAAGGGCCTTTTCAGAGAAATACTCAGATAGGGGTTCTAAGCTATTTTTATACCGTCCATCAAGAGGGGAAATTGAATTTATTTGATGATTAGACACCTAAAATTCTTTTCACTGCTAGTGCGCAATTGCCAGGATCAATAACAGTAAGAACGGGCGTGTTACTCGGCATTTGTAAAGTTGAGTGAATATTTACAAGCATATCAGCTTTATCTGAAAAGGGAGGGCACCCAAGCGTTGGGAAGTTTGAATTTGCAGCAACAAAGCCAGACAAGGCATTTGACCTGCCAGCAATTGTAATATAAACAATATTTTCAGCTTCTTCATTTTCTTGTAAAATTTCTAAAACCTTTAAAGGTTGTTTGTGGGCTGAGGCAGCGTGCTGCTCCCAATTAATATTATAGTCATCAAGCTTATCGGTTATTTTTTTTGCATGTGGCTCATCTGAAGTTGAGCCCATTATAATAATGGCTTTCATAAAA
>JAAZYT010000077.1 GCA_014239505.1 Fidelibacterota bacterium
ACGATATTAGAGATGCTGCTTCCACTATTATTATTCCAAAATTAATTAAAGAAGGAGCAATAATTAATACCTATGATCCAGTTGCCATGGATAATTTTAAATCACTCAAATATAAAATTAATTATTTTGATAATTGGCAAGATGCAGTAAAAGGCGCTGATGCATTAATTATATTAACTGAATGGAATGAATTTAGAGGTATTGACCTTTTAGAATTAAAGTCTCTTCTTAAAGAACCTAGAGTCTTAGATACAAAAAATATTTTAAGTATTAAGGAACTCAATTCTATTGGATTTAGTTATGATAATGTTGGTAGAAAGGGAATCAGTTGATTTTCGAAAAAACATCTATACCTTGCGTAATTAAAATTCATCCAGATGTACACAAAGATAATCGTGGATATTTTTTTGAGTCATTTAAGAAAAATGAGTTTGAAAAAAAGAATCTTAACATGAAGTTTGTTCAAGATAATCAAGCTCAATCTTCAAAGGGAGTTTTGCGTGGACTTCATTATCAACTTAATAATCCTCAAGGTAAATTAGTATGGGTTACATTAGGAAAAGTATTTGATGTTGCAGTTGATATTAGAAAAGGATCACCAACATTTGGTCAAAGTATTACAACTTTATTAGATGATAAATCTCATTTACGATTTTATGTACCTCCAGGATTTGCCCATGGATATCATGTTTTATCTGAGAATGCTATTTTTAATTATAAATGTACTGACTATTACCATCCAGAAGATGAACATGGAGTTAAATGGAACGACCCTTCAATTAATATTGAATGGGTTAAAGGTGATAAAATTATATCCCAAAAAGATAGCAATTTTTTAAATTTAAATAAAATTGATGAAGCATTATTACCAACTTATAGTGAAAAGCCATAAATGATATCAATAGAATTAATAAGGAAAGACCCAGAATTTGTTCAAAAAAGTCTATCTTTAAAAGATAATTCAATTTCTTTAGATAGTATAATCAAACTTGATAAAGAACATAGAATGAATCTTTCTAAAGCAAATGAATTACGTTCAAAACGTAACAAGGTATCTGAAAAAATAGCTAATGCAAAAAAAACTGGTGAAAATACGGATAATCAAATTTTATCTATGCGTAAGGTTGGTGAAGAAATCAAGTCTATAGAGTTAAAAGTCAATGAATTAAAAGAATCATTAAATATTAATTTGCTAAGTTTACCTAATTTACCTAACGAATCTGTTCCTGAAGGAAAAGACGAAAATAGCAATAAGGTTATTCGTGAATGGGGTAAGGATAAAAAAATAAATTTTGAAATCAAATCTCATTTAGAACTAGGTCAGAAGCTTAATCTTTTTGATTTTGAAAGAGGTGCAAAAATTTCAGGTTCTGGTTTTCCATTATATACTGGTAAGGGTGCAAAGTTGGAACGTGCATTAATTAATTATATGCTTGATATACAAACAAACAAGCATGGGTATACTGAAATTTTCCCACCTTTTTTAGTAAAACCTTCTTCTCCAAAAACAGTTGGACAATTACCTAAATTTTCAGAAGATATGTATTATTCAGAAAAAGATGACCTTTGGCTTATTCCAACAGCTGAAGTACCTCTTACAAATATACATTCCGATGAAATACTTTCAGAAAATCAATTACCTATATGTTACACTGCTTACTCAGCATGCTTTCGACGCGAAGCAGGGTCTTATGGTAAGGAGACTAGAGGTTTCTTAAGAGTTCATCAGTTTAATAAAGTAGAATTAGTTCAGTTTGTTAAGCCAGAAAAATCATATGAAGGACTTGAGTTATTAACATCACACGCCGAGTTTATTCTACAGTCATTAAATCTAAAATACCGTGTCGTAGAGCTTTGTACAGGTGACTTAAGCTTTTCTGCCTCTAAATGCTACGACCTTGAACTATGGGCACCTGGGGAACAAAAATGGCTTGAAGTTTCTTCTTGTAGTAACTTTGAAGATTTTCAAGCAAGAAGAGGAAATATTCGTTTTAGAAAAGATTCTGATAATAAAGTTGAACTAGTACATACATTAAATGGCAGCGGTCTAGCAACGCCAAGACTATTAGTTGCACTTCTTGAATCTTATCAAAATGAAGATGGCTCAGTTTCAGTTCCAGATGCTCTGCAACCATACTTTGGTTCGGAGGTCATAGATTAGTTTTTTTTCATTTTGGTTTTTATTTAATGTTGTCATTTGGACAATTATTTTCTCGTTAATAGGTATAATTGGTTCAATTTTTGAATGGCGTGGTAGATTTTTTGGATGGATTGGACAAAAATGGGCAAAAACTTTACTAAAAATCGGATCTATAAATTATTCAGTTCACGGATTAGAAAATTTAAGAAAAGAGTCTAATTATGTTTTTGCATCGAATCATGAATCTGCATTAGATATACTTTTAGTTTTTGCTGGGTTACCATATCATATTGTTTTTATATCAAAGATTGAGTTAAAAAGGATTCCATTATTTGGATTAGCTATGATAGCAGGCGGACATTTTTTTGTTGATAGAAGTAATCATAAAAAATCAATGGAATCTTTAGATAAAGCTAAAGATTCAATGGAAAAAAATCCACGTTCAATTATTATCTATCCTGAAGGTACACGCTCAGTCGATGGATCAATTTTACCTTTTAAAAAAGGTGGACTTGTAATGTCTATGAATATGGGCGTTCCTGTTGTTCCAGTAGCTATGTGTGGAACTAGAGAAGCCATGAAAAAAGGATTTAAATTAAATAAATATCCTTTAGAATTACGAATAGGAAAACCAATTGAAACATCAAAAATTAAATACGAACAAAGAAATGAGTTTGTGGATGAAGTTAGAAATTCTATAATTAATTTAAAATCTGAATGGTATATTAATAATAATCAAAACAACCCAAATAAAAGTGTTAAAAACTAATATTTACAAATCCTCAGAAGCAAAATCTATAATTTTTGATTATAAAAATAAAGGGAAAAAAGTAATTTTCACCAATGGTTGTTTTGATATTATTCATAAAGGACATAAAACTTATTTAAAAGCTGCAAAAAAATTAGGAGACTATCTTATAATTGGATTGAACTCAGATTCTTCAGTTAGACAATTAAAGGGTTTAGATCGTCCGGTTATTGATCAAAATAATCGAGCAAAAAATCTTCTAAAGTTAGAATATGTTGATGCTGTTACCATTTTTAGTGAACTAACTCCTGAAAAATTAATTCATGATTTAAGTCCTGATTTAATAGTTAAAGGAGGCGATTACAAACCAGAAAAAGTGGTTGGAGGGGATTACGTCCAGTCTTATGGAGGAAAAGTAGTTATTTTACCATTTGTGCCAGGATATAGCACAACAAATATAATTATGAAAAGGAAGGGAAAAGACTTGACTGACGGAGAAGGCTCCAAC
>JAAZYT010000129.1 GCA_014239505.1 Fidelibacterota bacterium
CTTATTAATTAATGCAGTTTCTCAATTAAAAGAAGGAACAAAGCCTTTCACACTTCTTATTTCGGGTGTTGGTAAAGAATGGAATAATTTAGAACGACAAATTAATCAAAAAGGGTTAAATAGAATTATAAAGCTTATTGGCTTTCAGAATGAATTATCAAATATTTTAAATGCTGCTGATTTTATTATTATGCCATCGCGTCATGAGGGAATGCCGAATGTTGCAATGGAAAGTATGGCTTTAGGTAAGCCAGTGATAGCTTCTAATGTAAACGGCATATCTGAGTTAATTGATCACAGGAAAACAGGTTATATATTATCTTCATTAAGGATAGAGATAATTTGTAATGCTATTAAGTTTGCCATCGATAATCATGGTAGTGAAGAAATTCAAAATTGGGGTTTAGCTGCTAAGGATCATATTGCTACAAATTTCACTTTGCCTAAAATGTTAGATCAGCTTGAATCGTATTTTTATAGTCAAATTAATCTTCGATTTAGATAAGCAAAAATAAGATGCTCAAAGTTCTATTTGAAAATCACCATCTTTATTATCTACCCAATTTTATACCTATTATAGATGTCATGAATAAACGTAATCAATATGATATTTATGCGTCTATTCCAGCAATGATGCCTAAAGATGAAAAAAATATTTTTACTAATGCACTTAAAAGATTAAATATAAAAATCATTATATCAGAGAATGAAAATAAAAGAGTAGAAATAATAAAAGATAAAAAATTTGATATTATAATTGTTGGTAATGTAGGACAACTTAATAATATTGTAAATGATGATACATTAGCTGTCATGGTATATCATGGAATTGGTCTTAAACAATCTTATTATAATGATATTGACAGTAGAATAGATTTGAGATCGGTTGAGTCAAAAACTAGAATGTTAGAGCTTAAAGAACATGGCCATCAAAATCTTGTTCTTACTGGTTTTACCAAATGTGATCCCTTGGTTAAGTCAGAAAATATTTTAGACTTTGATTCTATGGGGTTAAAAGGGAACCAAAAAACAGTATTGTATGCTCCAAGTTTTTATCCTTCCTCTTTGGATCAATTATTACCTTCACTTGGAAGTATTAGTTACGAAACTAATTTAATTGTAAAGCTCCATAATTTTAGTTGGCATCAGAAAAAATATATTTATCAAAGTAAATCAATTATTGAATTAAGTAAAAAATTTGAAAATATCTATTTAGTTCCTCCTGAAGAATTCAATATTATTCCATTTTATACAATTTCAGATATGCTTGTTTCTGATATCTCATCAACAATATTTGAATATTTATATTTGAATCGACCTATAATCATGGCTGATTGTTTTAAACTGAGAACGAAACATCAAATATTTAATAAAAGATTTTTAAAAAAAATAGATATAGAAAGGATGGAGAGTGTTGACTTTACTCTTAGGTTAAGTGATCCTGAAAATTTCCCTTCGTTAGTGTATCATGGATTAGAATATCCTTTAGACCTTGAAAAAGAAAGACTAAGTGCTCAGATAGAATATTTACATCGTGTTGATGGACAAGCATCGGTTCGATTAGTTGATGCTATTGAAAAAAAAATAATAGATAATAATAAATGAGAATAGGAGTTTTTTGTCCAAACTGGGTAGGAGATGCTGTGATGTCAATCCCCTTTTTCAATCAATTAAGGGAAATTCATAAAAATGCAGTAATCTTTGCTATTTCAAAATCATGGGTTTCACCTATCTATACTAATCATCCAGATATAAGTGAAATAATTTCATTTGAGAAGAAAGACCTTTTCGGTTTGCGTTCAACTAAAAATTCAGGACTAAGTTTAAAAGCCTTAGATCTTGATATTTTTTATTTATTATCTGATTCCTTTCGTTCAGCATATATTGCTAGAAAATCTGAGGCACCAATTATAATTGGCTATTCAGGACAAGGAAGAACTCAAATGTTAACAAAAGTAATTAGCCGTCCAAAAAATAAAACCCATAGAACTAATTATTACTTAAATTTATTAATTGATGAAGAATTACCTATAAAATCACAAAATTATTCAGGAATTATAATTAGTCAGAATGAAAAACAATGGGCGCAAACAGAATTGTCTAAATTAAATATTAAAGATCCAATTGCATTCTTTCCATTTAGTGTTGCAAAATCGCGGAATATTCCTGAATTAAAGACATTAGAATTTTTAAAAAAAACAAAAAACAATATTATAATATTTGGTGGAAAAAGAGATAGGAAAATATCAGAAAAAATTATATCTGAATTACAAAATCCTCATATTCATTCATTGGCAGGTCAATATGATTTAAGGAAAAGTATAGCACTCATTTCAGAATGTGATGGAGCTATTGCATCCGATAGTGGCTTGGGACATATTTCAGCAAATATTGGTATACCAACTGTTTCAATATTTGGTGCAGGCGATCCTGATATCACAAGACCAATTGGAATTAAAACGAGTTATTTAAATGAGAATGTTTACTGTAGCCCTTGTTTAAAAAATAGTTGTGAGAATAAGAAAGAACCACTTTTATGTCTAAATACAATTAGTGCAGATAAAGTTTGGAGCACTCTATCTAGGCTTTAGTCTTGAATTGAATAATGACCTAGGTTCTTTTCTGCCATTTTTAAAAGTTTTTGTTTTATAGTATTAAATACACTTACACTATCTGGAGAAATTGATTCATCATTAATTGTCTCTAATAATCCAGATTCTATTTTTCCTCCTGATAAATGAAACTCCATTTTCCAATCTTTATCAGCAATAAGAAATTTTTTCGGTCTTTCTGTTATTTCGCACTCTTGTATTATTGCATAATCTAAATTTGGATTATAATTTAATAATGATTTTCCAGATACGATTTTCTCGTAAGGAATTGAGATGTCAATATAGTCCATTATAGTTGGCATAACATCAGCATGACTTGTGATATTATAATCAATATTATTTATTCCAGGTATGTGCATTATAAAAGGTGTAGATGTTTGAACATTTTTTAGTGAGTATGAATGTGCAAATCGTCCAAACTCATTGAATTCCTCACCATGATCTCCTAATATAACAATAATAGTGTTTTCCATTTTTCCACTATTATTTATCTTTTCAACTATTTTGCTAATTTGTGAATCAACAAAGTAGGCACTATTTTTATAACGATTGAAAACTAGGTCTGATTCTTTACGTAACCCTTTTTCATATATTTGATAATGTCTATCAATGTAAGGTTTAAACTTTCCAAACTCTTCGGGGAAATAATAATTATAATGTGTAGAGTAAAACCAAAGATAGCTAAGATTTGGAGAGTCAGATGTATTGTTCGTGAATTTATCTAGAAATTCATCAACCATAATTTGATCCCATTTAAATAGGTCACTTCGCTTAACCATGGGATGTCCTAATCCTCCACCGTAACCTGTAAATTTGTAAACATTATCTATGGCATTAGTAAAAATATGCTTATCCATATCTGAATATCCAAGAGCTGTAGTGGTGTAAACATCAATTTCATACCCTAACTTGTCAAATATAGAAAGTGGTGAAGGTTGAAGCTCTTTTTTATATGATGGATACCAATAAAAAGGAGTTTGACCAGTGAGTGTGCCAAAGATGCCATTACCAGTACAATTACTATTACTAAAATGTTGTTTACTTGTTATCCATTTATTTGATTTGGCATAATAGTTTAGATTTGGCATTATTTCTGGGTTGTTCATATCATATCTGAGACTTTCAAAAACAAGAAAAACAATATTAACATCTTTTTTATTGGCTCTTATTGTTTCAATTTTCTCACTTAGTTTCTTTTGAGAATTAAGAAAGTCTGACTCAAAATCCCATGTAATTTTGGCAGAAGATTTTTCAGCTTCAGTTGGTGGATCGAGTATTGGTCTCCAAACTTTACTCATACGTAAAACAGTATATGAAGGGATTGAATTCCAATATGTTAATGTCTCCTCTCGCTCAGTATAATAAAAATATGAAAAGAAGATTTTTTCAATTAAAGATAAAAAAACTAATATTTTAAAAATTAGGTAGAATTTTTTTGTAATTAAATTAGGTGCCAAGGAAGAATATTTTTTATAAAACCAAATTGAGACTTTTAGAGAAGCTATAGACCATAGAATAGTCATTGTAAGTTGAAAAGCTAATAATACTAGGTCAGATAAATGAATACCCATATCTTGCATAACACCTGCTTCAAATAGCAGGCCATATAATTTTAAATTAAAATGATCACGATAGATTGATAAGACTTTAGCATCAATTACTGTGAAGATAAATGTGAATACAATTAAAAATAGAGCTAGATAACGAAGGTTAAATTCATTAGATCTAAAAATTTTAGCTATGCCTTTAGTGGCACCTTTAATAATTATTATTAGAAAAAAAGGTGTATTTAAGGTCATAAAAAAAAAGAAAGGCTCCATTCCAAATGGGTTGCTTAAAGGTTTCCCTGGGCTAAGAAATAGTGCGTTATTAAAAATATAAACTAATAGTATTAGCCAATTAGTGAAGTAAAATAAAGTTAACCTTGTCATTTCAAATCTATCTTTTTCATTAAAAAATTATGTTGCAAATTAACCTTATAAATTATTTTTCATCACAATAACTATCGGGGCTAATTTCACTACTATGAAATCAGTAATTCTTGCAGCAGGTGTTTCACGTCGACTCTATCCTTTAACGTATGAAATGCCTAAATGCCTTATGAAAGTTGGCGATAAAGCTATACTTGACAGACAATTAAAGACTTTACAATCTTCAAATATTAGTGAAGTTATTATTGTTGTTGGCTATTACCGTGAATTAATCGTTGATTATGTAAAAAGCCATTATAATGACTTAAATGTTAAATTTGTTATTAATCATCATTATTTTGAAACAAATACAGCTTATTCGTTAAGACTTTGCAATGATTTTATTAATAATGAACCATTTATACTAATGAATGCAGATGTTCTTTATCCAAAAGAAGTTTTGACTAGAGTAATTGATTCAAATTACAATACTGTACTTGCAGTTGATATTAAGCCTTGTGGTCGAGAGGAAGTAAAGGTTGTTGAAGGAGAAGGTAATCGTATTGTAGCAATTGGTAAAGAATTAATTGAAGATAATTCTTTAGGTGAATTTATTGGAGTTGCCAAATTCTCCAAAAACATATCAAGTAAATTTATGAATTCATTAGATCAGTTAATTTCTTCAGGTGGAAAATCAGATTATTTTGAAGCTGCTATCCATCCACTTATGTCTGAGCATGATATTTATTATGAAGATATATCTGATTTACCTTGTATAGAAATTGATTTTGTTGAAGATCTTGAAAAAGCTCAGAAACTAGTAAAGTCGGATTGGTTTAAATAATATAATTTGTTTCCTGACCATTTAATTATTGATTTTGATAGTACTTTTATTACCAAAGAATCCTTGGATGAATTAGCTCATCTAGTTTTACTAAATCATAAAGATGGTGTTGAAAGACTAAAAAGTATTAAAGCATTGACACTTTCTGGGATGGAAGGGAAAATTCCATTTGACCTGTCACTCGAGAAACGAATTGCTTTAATAAATACAAATAAAAATGACATAAAACAGATTTCAAGTGAATTGTCTAAAGAAGTCAGTCTATCAATCAAAAAAAATAAATTATTTATAAAAAAAAACTCTTCAAATATTTTGATTTTTTCCGGTGGATTTAAAGAAATTATAATTCCAATTGTGTCTGAATATGGTATTAATGAAAAGCAAATATTTGCAAATCAATTCATATATGATTCAATCGGCAATGTTATAGGTATAGATAAAAATAATAATATGTCCAAAAAAAGTGGAAAAGTTTTAATGATTAAAGCATTAAAACTATCTGGAAAAATTGATGTAATTGGTGATGGCTTTACTGATTATGAAATAAAAAAATCTGGTTTAGCTTCAAATTTTTATGCTTTTATTGAAAATATTAATAGAGAGAAAATTAGTCAGCTATCTGATAAAGCTTTAAACTCATTTGATGATTATATTAATATTGTTAATGATTAAAATGAAATTTAATGTCAAAATTTTTATAAATTCTTTAACACTTAAATTAACTTTTTAATTATTACTTAAAATTATGCTTCAAAAAATTCTTTCTGAAAAAATAAATATTTGGCAAAAAGAAATTCATTCTGTCATTAAAAATAAAGGGCAGAAAGTTATTAGTGAGGTCACTGTTTCGCAAGCCTATGGTGGAATGCGTGGCGTAAAAGGATTAACTTGTGAGACATCAGCTGTTTCAGCTGATAGGGGACTAATTATTAGAGGCTATCCTTTAACGGATATCTCTCATATCTCACCTGAAGAAGTATTCTATTTATTATTGACAGGTGAATTACCTGACTCTGATGCTGTTAATGATATTCAAAATCAATTTAAAAATAATCAAAAAGTTCCTGAATATGTTTGGAAAATACTTGAATCGATGCCAAAAAATTCTCATCCAATGACTATGCTAACCACAGCAATTCAAAGTATGCAAGTAGATAGTATTTTTGTGAAAAAATACAATGATGGTACTCCAAAAACTGATCTATGGAAATGGACTTTGGACGATGGTATTACTTTATTAAGTGCTATACCAATAATAGCTGCTGGAATATATAGAATGCGCTATAATAAAGGAGATCGAATAGAGCCAGATAAAACTTTAGATTGGGCAGGGAATTTTGCACATATGCTTGGTATTCAAGATGAAGATTTTAAAAAATTAATGCGTCTTTATCTTATGCTGCACTGTGATCATGAAGGTGGAAATGTAAGCGCATTTAGTTCTTTAACTGTAGCATCTGCGCTATCCTCTCCTTTTTTATCAGTTGCGGCAGGTTTAAATGGTCTAGCTGGCCCGCTACATGGATTAGCTAATCAAGAGTGCTTAAAATTTGTTTTGGATGTAAAAGATCACTTTAAAACTGTTCCATCAGACGAAGACCTTAAAGATTTTTGTTGGGACCGTTTAAATAATGGTCGAGTCATTCCTGGTTATGGCCATGCAGTACTAAGATGTCCAGATCCAAGATTCTCAGCATTTATGGATTTTGGAGAAAATTATATTAGGAATGATGATATATTTTCAATTGTTCAATCGTTATTTAAAGTAGTTCCACCTGTTTTATTAGAACAGGGTAAGGCTAAAAACCCATGGCCAAATGTAGATGCAGCATCAGGCTCATTACTTTATTATTATGGATTAAAGGAATTTAATTATTACACTGTGCTTTTTAGTATTTCACGATCAATGGGAATAATTGCTCAAATGGTTATTAACCGAGCAATGGGAATACCGATTACACGTCCTAAATCAGTTACTACTGAATGGATTAAAAATAATACCTGATTAGTTTTTTCTTGTTTATAAGTGTCTTATTTTTTGCCCATGAGACATTTAACTCTTACAGGTATTTCATTCATCTTATTGGTCAGTTGTGCATCCCATCCAACTATAAATCCTCACTTACCTGAAGCAGGTAAGGTAAAAAAGGGATATGCTTTATCTAGTGAGAATGTTGTTCCTTACTTATGGATAAGAAAAGGGCTTTCAAATAAAAGTGAAATTGGTTTTCGTGTAGGTTTACCAGTATATGGTAGTGGAATTGATTATAGTAGAGTAGTTTATAAGAAAGATAATAAATGGGACTTAATCAATCTTGCATGGTCATTGAATCCCAACTATAATATTGATGCTACTTATTATAAATTCAAAACAAAAAAAGGAAATGACGGTTTTTTAAAGTCAAGATGGTGGGGACTTAGAGGAATGATAATTCAAAATGGAATTACAAATAATACAAGTAATCGACTTGGTATCCTTATGGGTTTTCAGGGAAATCCAAGGTGGGGGATGGAATTTGGCTATTTCCATGATCCTACTTCTATGCCAATTACAGAACTGTTAAATCCAAAATGGGACCCTACCGCAGAGGGAGTATCTCCTCGTTTCATTGATAAACCCTTAAAAGACTCTGCTACTGGTTTTCCATCTGAATATTCACGGTTAACTGGACTATCTTTAAGCATCTTTTTTGATCTAGATGCTCCAAAGAAAAAAAAATAAATGGAAGCACTCTCTAAAGAAATCAAAACTTATTTTGATGCTGCTGTTACTATAGATTATGATGGACCATCTAATAAGCATCCAATCATAGTTTTAAATGCTTTAAAAAATATTATTGGCGATAACCGTAAAAAACCTTCAAAACTACTTTTGGATAGTATGAAAAAGCTTATTGATAAATATCCAAAAAGAACTGATGATGATATTATCTTGAATAATATAGCTAAAGAAGGAATAGGTCTTACTGTATTTATTTCAGATCTTGAAGATGCTTGTCAGAGTGGTAATTCACAAAAAATGGAGAATGCTGCAGCTAAAATTCAATGGGTAAGTGAAAATGGTTTAGGAGTGCTTGAAGTATTAATAGAAGTTGCAATTCAAGATTTTAGTAGACTCGGTATTTTAAGTTATCACTTGCAACGCGCACATCACTTTAAGCAAGAACAAAGCAAAACATGGTCATATAATCGTTGTTTACTAAAAGAAATAGCAAAGGGCTCTATGCCAGCACCTCATGAAAAAGTAAAGATGGAACCCAAGTTTATGATTCCTCATGAAAGTCAATTATTAGGTAGTATGGCTTCAGCTCATAGACTTTGGGATGGCCAGTTTGTAAGAATTGAAGGTATAAGAAGAGAGTTATCTCATTGGTTTGATTCCATTCAAGTTGAAAGTGATAATAGTAATAAGATTAATAGTGAACTTGAAAGATATGTAAAAAATGGTGGTAATTTATTTATCGATTTTGCTGAACAACTTATTAAGAAACCAAATTTTGATTTTAAAATTATTCAATTAGAATCGCTGAGGTTCTTTTTAAAAAAAGCATCAAATAAACATTATTCTTTGATTTCCAAACATATTGAGGAATTATTTTCATGAATATAGGTGGATATGAACTTTATAGTATAGAAACCAGCAGTTTTAGTTTAGATGGCGGTGCAATGTTTGGAATTATTCCTAAACCAATGTGGGAAAAAGAAGCTCCTGCTGATGAAAAAAATAGAATTACAATGGTTACGCGCTCTCTTTTATTAGTTGGACATGATAAAAAGATAATAATTGACACGGGGAATGGCGATAAGTGGCAAGAAAAATTAAAATCAATTTATAAAATAGATACGAATTCTATTAACCTTAAAACTTCTCTAACTAAATATGGTTATGATCCAGAAGACATTACAGATGTTTTTTGTACTCATATGCATTTTGATCATATTGGCGGTAATACTAAAATAGTTAAAGGTAAGCTCGAGCCAGTTTTTCCGAATGCAGTCTATTGGATGCAAAAAGAAAATTGGAATCTTGCAAATTCAACTAGCGAGAGAGATAATGGGAGTTTTTTAAAAGATGATTGGTCTATCCTTCAAGAGAATGGAATGATTACAATGGTAGATGGAAAAGATTCATTTCTTACGAATATAAATATAGAAATGTCTTATGGGCATACAACAGGAATGATGTTGCCTATAATACAAGATACGAGTAAAACTATTGTTTACGCAGCAGATCTCATTCCTATGGCAGCTCATATTCCACTTCCATGGGTGATGGCATATGATATAAACCCTGTTTTAACTATGGAGGAAAAACGAAAGCTGTTACCAAAAATAGTAGAAGAAGAATGGATTTTATTTTTTGAACACGACCCTATTCATCAAAGTTGTACTGTTCAATTTGATGGAAAACATTATCGATTAAAAGAATCTATAAATATTAATGAGTAATGCTTCTGAAATGCGTATTCTTTTTGAAAAAGGTTTAAATGAATATGAAAAAGGTGACTACTTTGAAGCACATGAGGCTTGGGAAGATTTGTGGTCAGACTATAATTTTCCTGATAGAAAATTTATTCAAGGACTAATCCAACTTTCTGTGAGTTTTGTTCATTTAAGTAATGGGAATATGATTGGAGCAAGGAACTTATTAAAAAAATGTCAGCAGAAATTTTCAGATTACAAAGGAATACATAGACAAATAAATATTAATGAATTAAAGTTTGCTATAGAAGCTGTTAGTTTGACGTATGATAATATTGAAGAATCTTCAGAATTTGATTGGGATTTAGTTCCTGTTTTAAAAGTATTTTGATGGAAAATATTATTTTATTTGTTAGAGATTTTCAAAAAGGGGCTGAGCTATCTGAAAGTCTTAGCTCAATTAATCTAAATGTTAGTTTTGGAGAGTCTATTTATGATTTGCCTGATAAATGTTGTTTAGCTATAATGGATCTTGACGATAAAAAGTTTAATAATTTAGATTTTATTTTAGAACTTAAAACAAAAGCTAAGATAAAACTTATTTGCTATAAAAGTTTGATTAAAAAAGAATCACATGATGCAATAAAAAATGCAGGCTGTGATATTATAGTTACAAATGCTTCAATAGTCATGAATATTCAGAAGTTAGTTAAAAATTTATTAAAGTGACTAAAAAAGGTATTGCAGGAGGTGTACCATTTGATTAATGTCTCCTCCTTGTTATTTATAAACAATAACAAGTAACTAGTATTAAGTATGATTAATAAAATATCAACCAATCAATCTAATGATATAAAAGCTCTTGAGCTTGACGCCACTATTGGTATTGAATCCATGCGAATTAATTCGCTAA
>JAAZYT010000080.1 GCA_014239505.1 Fidelibacterota bacterium
ATATTCAACTAAAAAGTCACTATGGAATAAATCAATTAAAGAAGTTATTTCACTAAATCCAAATGATCAACAAGGTCAAGCAGTTATCAAGCAAATAAAGTTGGCACTAGTATTTGCTCTTTTACTCTACGATAACTACCTAGTTGCAATGGCTCCATTTGAAGAAAATCAAAAGTTGCGTTTTGTTATAAATGAATCGGGCGTAGAACCTGAAAACAGAGGGTATCTAGCTGATGTTTCAGAAAGTTATACTGATTCTAAAAAACTTAGACGTTTAGTTAGCGCTATTAATTTCAATTATCAAGTATCAAAATGGGAGGATAAAAATAGCGATTCACCTTTATTAATTGATGATGAAGATTATTTTTATTTGAATCAACTTATTTCTGGAAGTTTTTCTTACAGAGAAATGTTGCAAATGAAGGAGTATGATATAAAGCCAAGTTTTAAAATTAATCGCTTTAATGTTATTTCAAATAAACTTTATGATCGAATTAAAATAATAAACAATAATGGTACTGAACTTGTAAGTAAAATGTTTGGTAATACTGCAGGTATGATCGTGGTAAGAAGAGGGACGATGGAATTGTTATCTGATGAAGAAAAATCTGAAATAATTCATAAAATGGAACCAATGGATATTCTATTAGAGAAGGCCCCTTTTCGTTTAACTGATTATTTTATCCCAGGATATTGGTGCCATGTTGGTGTATGGGCTGGAAATGAGAATCAATTAAAGGCACTTGGGGTATGGGATAGTTTGCCCAAATTATATGATATAGCCGTTGAAAAATATGGTTACACCGGACCTAATTTTCAGAATTCTATAAGGTCTGGACGTAACATTATAGAGTCACTTCGTCCTGGAGTACAGATAAATACATTGCAGAATTTTTTAAATATTGATGATTTAGGTGTAATTCGTTTTACTTCTCAATCAGATGAAGATAAAAAATCTTATCTAATTAATGCGTTTAGTCAAATTGGAAAGAATTACGATTTTAGTTTTAATGTTGAATCAACAGATGAAATAGTTTGTTCAGAACTAGTTTATGCATCCTTTGAAGATCTAGTTTGGGATACAAAAAAACAGATGGGTCGCTATACTATCTCACCGGATCAAGTAGCGCGAAAATTAATTACAGATACACGCTTTGCACCCGTACTATTATACCTAAATGGAAAATCAATCGATGGGGAATTAAAGCCAGTATTCAATGCTTTATTAGATTAAAAAAATAAATGGATAATTATTAATGAATCGTTTGCTTTTATATATACTTTTTATTTCAAGTATTTTCTCTCAAACTCAAGTGGTTATTGAAGAAGTAATGTTTATGGAAGTTCCTTATGTAGGAAAGATAAAAACAACTACACAAAAGTTTGCTTCTAATGGTTTTTTCAGACAAGAATCTTCTTTAGATGTAGACCGTTTTATAATAAGAATGGCTATGGGTGGAAATAAAAAATATGGTACGATACTAAATGGTGATAGTGAAGCTAGAATAATCTATGATGCGGAAGAAGGTCAATATGCATTTGAGTCATTTGATTTAATACGTAATAATGATGGGAAACCAACTCTCAAAGGGATGGAAGAAAATATGAATTTTGGGGGAGGTTCAAATAGACAAAGTGATAATGAAGAAGCAAAAGATGAAAATGCTGAAGTAGAATCTGAAGATGATGAAGAAAATATAATTAAGCGTACTATAACAGATGAGATTAAAGTAATTGCAGGTTTAAGAGCAAAAAAAGTAGTTACTTCAATTGAAAATTCAGAACGCTCAGTCTTATTTGAAGAATGGTTTACTACCGATACATTATTACTAAAGTATGCATTGGATAAAGAGAAGGAACTTATTGAAGCGTATGGTGGAGAAAGACAAAATATGCCACGAAGTTTTGCCGAATCAATGCTTGCTCAATCAGGTAAAGAGTATGATTCCGTTGAAGGAAGGCTATTAAAATACTCTATGGAAATGAAGAATGAAGACGATAAAGGTTTTAAAATGAAATGGGAATTGAAAGATATAAAAGAAATTCCATTTAATAGCGATGATTTTGTAGTTAATAAAAAATATAAAAAAGTTGAGAAACTCGATTAAATTTATTCTTTTTCCATATGTTTTATCCATTCACTAACTAGTTCAATTCCTTCTTTGTGAACTAATTTACGTCCTAACTCAGGCATCATAATCCCAGGATCTTTTGAAAGCATTCGTTGTATCATCATGGATTTTTCTGGATTTCCCGGTAAAATAGTATATTTTAAGTTTCCTGTTGCTCGACCAGCAGCTACAGGAGGTTTATATACCCCTAAGCGCGTTTTATTTGTTTCTTCAATATTTAAAAATAATCCAGAAGTCTCTCCAGGTGCACCAAGACGGTGACAGTGAGCGCAATTAATATCTATCCACGCTCGTGCACGTTCTTCTAAAGTTCCATCATTTGGATCATCATAATTAGGAGTGTGTGAAATTGATGATATTTCAGGTAAATTATTTATCATTTCTAACGCAGACCATTTTTTCAGCTGATTCATAGTACCTTCAGCATACTCATAATCATGATTTAGAAGTCGAGCTTTAGTGCCGATAGGTTTCATTTGAGTTTGATTAACATGGCAACCTTTACATTGATTGAAGTTGGGAACACTATAGGTGAATGATTTTTTTTCACCTTGAATGTTAATAAAGCTAGTTTCTAGTCTATCACCGGCAATTTCTAAAAATGCATCCGTTTGCTCATTGTTCCATACATATGGAAATCCTAACCAACCTTCAATAGTGTTTATTAGTAAACGTGTTTCCATTAAACGAATATTATTATTTGGCTCTCGAAAATCAGATGGATAATAAAAAGTTTTAATCAATGTTGATCCAATAGGAAAATCAAAAGTTCCATCGGATTTATAATTAATTTTTTGACCTTTTGGTAAAACTATAAAACGTGATTTTATAGCATAATCACTAAATAATTTTGCAGATACTTCATAAGGTAAAACTCCTTTATTTATATCATGCTTGGATATATTTCCAATAAAAAATCCGTAGTCAGAAAGTTTAGGTTTAGCATATTTTAATGGACTTTGACATAATACTATGCTAATAAAGAGTAAAGCGTTTAGCGCTTTACGGAATAAATGAAACATTAATAAGAATTAGTTGATATTTTGTGATTTGTAAGACATTTATAAATAGTTTTATCTTCTGAAAAATTTGATATAAAAGGGGAGTACCATTTTTCAAAATTATTTTCAATATCTAAATTAGTAAAATCAGCTTGAATGTTATTTTGTAGGCATAAACCAGAGCGAACATCTGGATCTTGCATACCATCATAAATTATATCGGGTGTAGTGCGACCATATTTAATAGCCATTAGCTTCCCTATTTCATAATTAAGAGTTGGTAATCCAACATTTCTATCATAATTATTATTGTAAACATGAATATCTGATGTATAAGGATTATATGTTTTATCTGTCATTGGTTCTTCAGTTATGAAATAGCTGACGATACCTGTTCCAACACTTTTATTATTTCTAATAGTATTTTCATATATATGAACATTGTTAGCAGCAAGTATCATAACACCTGTACCGGGAAGAACTTTGCCAACAATATTGCCCGGGGGCGCAAAATTATTCAAATTATTATTCTCAATAAGGTTTTGAAAAACATGAATATTGTCACCTCTAATTTGAACAAGGTCAGGTAAGTCAAATACTAAAACCCCTCCAGTATTTTCATATGAATGATTTTCATATACTTCCGCATTAATCGAGTTTTCAATCTCAATTCCTGCAACATTGTGAAATGCTTTGGAATTCCTTACAATAATATCCTTTGATTGCCCTACATATATACCTGCATCGGAGGCTCCAATCGCAATACAAAACTCTATTAGAACATTAGTGCACTGAACAGGATAAAGACCATAAGCTCCATTTGAAGGTTTTGGCCCACCAGTCCATTCTGCAGTAATTCCTCTAAATGTTATTCCATCGACATATTGTGTTTTAATGGCATCACCTTTTGAATCTCTAACCGTAAAATCTTCTAAAGTGATATTTGATGAATTAGTGATGCTAATTCCTTGTGCACCTTCAGTTTGGTTAGAGAAAGAAAGAATTGATTTATCCATACCAAAGCCACGAATAAATAGATCTTTCTTTCCATCTATTGAAAGGGTTCCAATAATATTATGTAAGCCTTCAGGAATAAGGATAGTGTCACCAGGCTCAGCAAGAATAAATTGGGTTTGAAGATCTTTCTCAATATCTGAAGCTGAAAGAGTGTTTATTAAAATGAAGGTTAGTAATGTGTTTAAATATCGCATCTCAGTATTAATTTAAGAATGATTTAGCCATTGAAATCAATGAATCTTTATTTTAAAAGCTCATTCAGAATTAAAGTATAATCCTAAATATATTCTATACACTATTTTGAATTAAAAATGACAATAATAAATAAAGATAAAGTAAAACAAGTGCCTACAAAGCCAGGTGTGTATTTTTTTAAGAATGAAGGCGGAGAAATAATATACATTGGTAAAGCTAAACACCTTCGTAATAGAGTAAAATCATATTTTCAAAATAGTAAACACCAATCAGCAAAAAATATTTCAATGATTAAAAGAATTGCTGATATTGAATGGATTGTTGTTGGGTCTGAGGTGGAAGCATTATTAACGGAAGCAAACTTAATTAAAAAGCATCAACCTCATTATAATATTAATCTAAGAGATGATAAGTCATTCCCTTATATACGTATTACAAAAGAACCTTATCCTCGTGTTTTTATTACACGTGAAATTATTAGAGATGGGTCAAAGTATTTTGGACCGTATACAGATGTAAGGCATTTGAGACGTTCATTAAAAGCAGTCCATAGTATATTTCCTGTGCGTAGTTGTGACTATTTAATTAATAAAAAGTCTATTAAAGGTAAAAAAGTTAGTCTATGTCTTGATTACCATATAAAAAAATGTCAAGGTCCATGTGAAGGTATGGTTGGTGAAATAGACTATAATAATATGATAAAGCAAGTAATTCAATTTTTACAAGGCCGTACAAAAGAAACAGAATTATATATAAAAAACCAAATGGATAATGCTTCTTCTATCATGAGATTTGAAGATGCAGGTATCTACAGAGATCAACTTCATGCCATTAGAAAATTTAAAGAACAACAACGTAAAGTTGCTGCAGATTTTGAAGATCGTGATGTCTTTAGTTTAGCAAAAGATGAAGATTACGGTATAGCCGTAATTGTTCGAATTCGCAATGGTCGAATTACTAGCAGAGAGAAAATATCACTTAGAAATATTGATGAATCCGATGAAGTAATGATGGAGACAATTCTAACACGTTTTTATCTTGAGTCTGATTTTATACCTAAGGAAATTTCATTACCTGCTACTCCTAAGAATAAAGATCAATTAACTAATTGGCTTAAGCAGAAAAGGGGTGGAGCAATTAAACTGCAAATACCTCAAAAGGGAGAAAGAGCAAAAGAAGTACGATTGGCTTTTCAAAATGCGAAACTATTATTAGGTGAATGGCTAATTAATCGAAAAAAAAGGATGGAGTTAGTTCCTAAAATGATAAGCCAACTCCAAGATGATTTACATATGAAAGTTCCTCCAAGAAAAATTGAAGCTTTTGATATTTCACACCTTGGAGGTACTAACACAGTCGCATCTTTGGTTTGTTTTGTTGATGGAAAACCACGTAAAAGTTTATACCGAAAGTTTAAGGTTAAAACTGTAGATGGAATTGATGATTTTGCTTCAATGCGTGAGATTGTTTCCCGAAGATATAAACGAGTAAAAAAAGAAGGTAAAAGTTTGCCTGATTTAATATTAATCGATGGTGGAAAAGGACAACTGTCAATGGCTGTTTCTGCCCTAAGAGAGCTGGGGTTAGATTATTTACCAATTGTTGGTTTGGCAAAGAGATTAGAAGAAGTCTTTATACCCGGAAGTTCCGATGCTCAATCTATTCATAAGCAATCACCTGGTTTAATTTTATTAAGAAGAATTCGAGATGAAGCACATCGCTTTGCAATAACATTTCAAAAACAACAGCGAACAAAAACCATATCAAAATCGATTTTCCATGATATAAAAGGAGTAGGTGATAAACGTGTAAAAAAGCTGTTGCTTATATATAAAGATCTAAAAACAATTGCAAAACTAAACCCTGCTAAGCTTCAACGTGATATTGGTGTATCAGAACTCATAGCGAAAACCATAATAAAAAAAGCAAAATTAAATAAATAATTATTTTCTTTAATAAGTTTTATTTTAATTGTACTTTTGTAAATACGGGGAAATAGTCTTGTAATTTTACGTAGGAGGTTTTTTTATGAATAAGATATTTATTATTTTATTATCTTTCAGTTTTGTGCTAGGTCAACATTTCAATAGAAAAATTGACGAGTCTACGTCTAACTCATATTATTCGAGCACAACTTTAAGCAAAGAATTAAGCTCGATTATCAGTATTTCAACCTTAGCTGGCAGTGGTGTCTCTGGTTCAGATGATGGTACTGGAACTGCAGCAAGTTTTGGATATATTGAAGGAGTTAGTATTGATTCTAAAGGAAATATTTTTGTTGCTGGAACTGGTAATAATTTAATTCGAAAAATAACACCTGAAGGTGTGGTAACAACTTTTGCAGGTAGTGGATCGGCTGGTTCAGATGATGGTACTGGAACTGCAGCAAGTTTTAACAGACCTGGATACATGGCAATAGATTCTTTAGATAATATTTATTTAACGGATACTGGTAATAATTTAATTCGAAAAATAACATCTGAGGGGGTGGTAACAACTTTTGCAGGTAGTGGATCGGCTGGTTCAGATGATGGTACTGGAATTGCAGCGAGTTTCAATAACCCTTGGGGGATAGCTATAGATACTAATAAAAATTTATTTGTTTCTGAAAATAAGGGACATGTCATTCGCAAAATAACACCAGAAGGTGTAGTAACAACTTTTGCAGGTAGCGGAACGGCTGGTTCAGATGATGGAACTGGAATTTCTGCTACATTTCAAGATCCAATGGATATTGACATTGATAGTAAAAATAATATTTTTGTTGGCGACAGAGGTAATTATTTAATTCGTAAAATAACACCAGAAGGTGTAGTAACAACTTTTGCAGGTAGTGGAACCATTGGTTCAGATGATGGAACAGGAACTTCAGCAAGTTTTTATCGACCAGATGCTCTAACAATTGATAGTAATGATAATATCTATGTAACTGATTATTCGAATGATAATATTAGGAAGATAACCCCAAATGCCGAAGTCACTACTTTTATTCCAACAAGCGCTGGTTTTGATGGACCTGTTGGCATAGATATAACTTCAAATGATAAAGTAATCTATTTTGTAGA
>JAAZYT010000005.1 GCA_014239505.1 Fidelibacterota bacterium
CTATTATTCCAGAAAAAATTAAGGAAAGTGATCCTTATCATATTCTAAAAGTGAAATTAGGTATGGGCATTAAACAAGATAAAGATATCATTAATGCAATTCGACGAGAAACGGATAAGGTTATTAGAGTCGATGCTAATGAGGGTTGGGATTTAGTTTCAGGAATAGAGATGAGTCTATGGTTAGCAACACAAAATGTTGAATTTATTGAACAACCATTTTTATCTACTAACCTAGATGATACAGCAAAATTACGTGAAGAATCTCCTTTACCAATTATAGCAGATGAAAATAGTTTAAATTCAGATGATATTCCTAAAATTCACGGAATCTTTGATGGAATAAATATTAAGCTTATGAAATGTGGGAATTTATTTGAGGCAATAAAAATGATTAAAATGGCTCGAGATAGAGATATGAAAATTATGTTAGGTTGCATGATTGAATCTTCAATAGGTATAACTGCTGCGGCACATCTATCTCCATTAGTTGATTATGCTGATTTAGATGGTAACTTACTCATCAATAATGATCCATATTCAGGTGTAAAGATTCTTAATGGAAAGTTAGTATTACCAAATGAGAATGGATTAGGTATTGCATTGACCTCAAAAGATAAAAATTTAATTTAAATAGATAAATATGAAAATACTTGGAATAGAACACATTGGTATTGCAGTAAAAGATTTAGATACGTCCTCTCCTTTTTGGAGTCATATCCTCAACCTCCAACATAAGGGCAAAGAAACTGTTCAAGATCAAGGGGTTTTAACTGATATTTATGATACAACGCAAGGCAAGGTTGAGTTATTACAGTCATTAGGTGAAGATACACCTATTGGAAAATTTCTATTAAAAAAAGGCCCCGGAGTACATCATGTATGTTTTGAGGTAGATGATATAAATAAAGCAATAAAAGAACTTAAAGAATTAAACATTCAAGTATTGTCTGACACTCCAACAGTTGGCGCTGAAGGTTATAAAGTTATTTTTATACATCCAAAAAGTTCTGGTGGTGTATTAGTTGAACTCGCAGAAAAACCCTAAGCTTCAATCATTCCTTTTGAAGTTTTGACAATATAATTCCAAGTTTCTTTTAGATGGTCAATTGTTGTTGATGTTTGCCCCACTGAAAATCTTATAATGTATTGATCGTTGAGTTTGGTATGCGTCATATAGGCTTTCCCACTTTCATTTATCGTATTAAGTAATTTCTCTGTAAAATTATTACCTTTAGTGTGTCGAAAGCATATTAATGTCAATGGTGTTGGAGTAACAATCTCAAAATCCTTTTCCATCTCTATCCAAGAGCGAAGAATTTTAGTATTTTCCATATGAGTTCTAATAAACTCTTGTAAGCCACTAACTCCATAATAATTAATCACATGCCAAAGTTTAAGAGCGCGAAAACGTCGTCCTAGTGGAATCCCCCAATCTCTTAGGTCAAATACCGATTCTGATGTACTTGTTTTATTTTTCAAATATTCTGGTAGTATTGACATAGTATTTATCAGTTGAGATCTATC
>JAAZYT010000004.1 GCA_014239505.1 Fidelibacterota bacterium
AAGTTAGCTCCTTCATTATTAGTGACCTGAATTTTCCCTGTGCCATCTGTATTCATTACCCTGATTTGTAAGTTCATAGGACGAATCATGCTTTCATTAATTAGACTTGTATAGTCGCTAATTTCTTTTTCAGTTTCAGGATAGTAAGCCCGCCAAACTATTTTATTACCGTCATGGCTAAAAAAAGGGCCACCATCATAGCCAAGCTTATTAGTAAGCATACGCTTATCTGAACCATCAGAATTCATAGTCCAGACTTCTAAATCTCCTGAAGAGATTGAAGTATAAACTATTTTGCTACCATCCTCTGCTACCGTTGCTTCAGCATCATACCCTTTTTCATTGGTGATCTGCTCAAGGTTGCTTCCATCAAGATTTGAACGAAAAATATCATACCCCTCATAAAGCTTCCAAACATATCCTCGGGAAAAGTCTGGCGGGGTAGGGCAGTCTTTATCTTCAAGGTGTGTTGAGGCATAAACAACTTTTTCATTATTTGGATATTGAAAATAAGGGCAGGTTGTTACCCCTTGGCCATTAGAGACACGTTCTGTTGCTCCTGTTTCCAGATCCATTATATATATTTGATCACACATGCCTTCACCATCATGTGATTGAAAAATCAATTTTTTACTATCAGAACTAAAATAAGCCTCAGCATTTTCACCGCTAAATGTTAGCTGTTGAAGGTTTTTAAAATGGCTCTCTTTTTCTAAAATAAGTTCATTCGCACTGCCATCAACAAATGAATTATTTTGCTTTAAGGCGCGTGACCTCATTAAGCCCATAAATGCGATTGCAAAAATAACAACAATCAAATAATGTATTGGTTTTGTACGACTCATATAAATATCCCCCAATTTATCTACTTAATTTATAAATCTTTATCCTAATATTCGGAAGCCATATTGTTTTGAATACGAAATTCTTCAATTTTCGGATTTCCTTTAAATTCCCCATGTGATTCTTCTGGTAAAAGTGCAGCAATTCTGCACATAACCTCATCCCCAATATTTTTTAAAGCTTCACCTTTTTTCTTTTTATCAACCGGTAATTTATAAGGTCCAAAAGGTTTTCCAAAATTAACCCGAACCTTTGGTCGTACACCACGAGCTAAATAACTCCAAATAACATCTTTTAATCCATAAATACTCATAGGAACAATCGGGACTTGCATTGTAGTAGAAAGATAAACGACGCCTCCCTTAGCAGGGCGAAGCTCATCAGATAAAGTATCGCCTTCAGGAAAAATACCCAAAATGCCTTTTTGGGATAGAATTTTACGAGAGCGTTTAATTGTTGATGGTGCAAGCGTCGTTCGATTGGTTGGTATAAAACCATAGAGCCATATAGCCCAATAATTAAACCACTCAATTACTTGGTCGCTTGCAGCTAAAAAATCAATTGGTCTCCTTACAGCATAAATTACAAAAGGAGGATCTGCATAGTTAAAATGGTTGATTGCTATTATAAAGGGACCTTCTTTGGGTAAGTGGTGGCGGCCACGGATAACAGTTTTCGCCGAAATAATTCCAACTAAAAAGGCTAAATAACCA
>JAAZYT010000074.1 GCA_014239505.1 Fidelibacterota bacterium
GCTAATATATATATCTGTTTCATTTTTTTCCTTTGATTTGATTGGTGCAATTTAAGCATTTTTTTTTAAGAAAGACTTAGAGTCAATTTTTTTCATAGATTTAGAGTAATATTTTTTAATAAAAAAGGAGGGTTCAATGGAGCCAAGAATTAAAAACGGGTGGTTTAGAGCAATATTATTTATGCCTATATGGATGATAACAATGGGATTTGTAGTTACCATTGCATCAGTGTTAATAATGTTAGCAACTGGAGCGGATATATCGAATCCTGGATCTGCTGAAGAATTGTTTGGAAACATGAGCTTTGATTCACCCATCTTACTTTTAATGACAGCTTTTCAAGTTGTTGGAAGTTTTTTAGCATTATGGTTTATGATGAGTGTTGTTAATCGAGAGCCATTAATGAATATCGGTTTATCGCTTGAAAATCGCGGTAAAGAGATGTTAGCTGGACTAGGCGGTGCTTTAGTGTTTATTGGCGGTATATTCCTTGTTTTATGGATGATTGGCGCTATAACTATGACTGGCGTGGTTGGATTTAAGCCAGGAGTATTTATTGTAAGTATGATGTTATTTCTAGCAGCATTTGATGAAGAAATTATTTTTAGAGGGTATATCCTGAAAAATATGATGGATGAAACAGATAATAGATGGATTGCACTTGGTGGATCATCTGTATTATTTGCATTATTACATGCTGGAAATCCAAGCGTGTGGAGCAATTGGGTCCCAATGACAGAATTGTTTGCTGCAGGGTTTATCTTAGGAATTAGCTATACGTTTACCAAAAATTTATGGCTACCAACATTTTTCCATTTTGGATGGAATCTTTTCCAAGGATTATTTGGATTTGAAATCAGTGGAATGGGTGTGGATTCATGGAAAATGATTGCTCATGAAAATACAGGAAATATACCAGATGTTATTTCTGGAGGAGCTTTCGGTATTGAGGGTTCAGTAATTTCTTTATGTTGCACTATACTAGGTACTTATTTAATATTTAAGTACTACAATGACAAAGAATAAACCATTTATTGAAATTGAGCCTAAGTGGTCTAAAAGAATAAATATTATTATACTTATTCTTGCAATGATATCTCTTGGCTTATTTAATCTTAATTCTTCAGACATCCCGGAAGGGATGTTTGAAGATCCTAAGACTGGAAATCCAATGTTATTGGGTGAAATTACAGTTCAAGATTTAAAACAAGATCCTTTTAGTGAATGGTATTCAGATGAATTTGATACTTATGAAGTTGATACTGAATTAATCAACGCTATTGATAGTCCAGAAGAGTATACCTACGAAGTATTTCTTGGTACCTGGTGCGGAGATAGTAGAAGAGAATTCCCGAGAATTGCTAAAATATTTAATGAAATGGGCGTTGATATCAATGATGTTTTAATTGTAACTGTTGATCGCGATAAGATTAGCCCGAACAGAGAACAAGAAGGTAAAGATATTCGCTATGTACCAACTTTGATTGTTAGTAAAGATAATCAAGAGATAGGGCGTATTGTAGAATCGCCATCATCTGAAATAGCGACGCTTGAAAGCGACTTATTTGAGATTACTTTAGGAATTCCTCCTATACCGAACTACACTGAGTAAAATTAAGAATTATCTAATGTTTCTTGATGTTCTTCAGGAGTATAAGTTTTCATCGTTAGCGCATGAATCTCAACATGCATATACTCATCAACAGCTTTATAAACTAATTGATGTCTTTCAATCAAGCTCATTCCTTTAAAGTCTGGACTGACTAATGTCATGCTTAGATGAAAATTTCCATCAAAAGTAGCGTGATTCTCGTGCTGAGCAGTATAATCGTAGATATGAATTGACTCAACGGTA
>JAAZYT010000003.1 GCA_014239505.1 Fidelibacterota bacterium
CCAGAGCTACTTAATGGAGTTTATTATAATATAACTATTGAAGGGACTGATCTAGCTGGAAATAAATCAGAAGACATAGTGGTCGAGCGTCTGCTTTATGATACAGTACCTCCGCAATTTGTAGACCTTAAACCTTTTGAAGGTGATTTTATTAGAGAACCAGAAATTTCATATACATTAACTGAAGATTTAGCAACGGGAAAAATAAATTTTGATTATGTTGGAGGTGCGAATGACCCTAAAACAACACATTCGATAACATTAGCTGGAAGTAAAAAACAAAATGGTGTGCGAGGGGGAAAGCTTCCCTCTTCATTTATTAGCCTAGTTAATGGTGCGATTTACAACATTAGGTTTGAAGGTGTTGATGCTGCTGGAAATTTGGCCCCAGAAACTATAATTAATAATATTACTTTTGACAATGAACCTCCATTAATAACTATTGTTGAACCATTAAATAGATCATTTTTTAATAATCCAATTTTATCATATACCTTATCTGAAGATTTAGTTTCTGTGAGTATTCTAATCAATAGAGAATCTGGCAATGCAGATAAAAATTCACCCCATAGAATTTCTTTAAATTCAGATTTTTTAAAATTGGGCGATAGAAATTTGAATAATATAGAATGGGTGGATGGAGCAACCTATTCATTAGAAATGAATGGAAGTGATAGAGCTGGAAATAAAGCTAAAATAGCTAAACTAGTGCAAATATCATACGATATTACACCACCATTAATTACTATTGATAAAATTAGTAATAACAATAGTATAAGAACTAACAAATTAAGTTATACTTTAAGTGAAAACCTTGCTAATGCTAGTATTGTTTTTACGCAAATTGGTGGAGCAACAGATCCATCATCACCACAAATAATTGAACTGGTAGGAAATGAATTAAATGAAGGTTCTGTAAATAACGTAAAGTTAAAAAATGGACCAAAAATGGTTAATGGATCGATGTATGAAATTAAAATGGTAGGTAGTGATCCAGCGGGAAATAAAAGTCCAGAAGTTATAATTACTAATATAACCTTTGACAATGAGCCTCCAAAAGTATCAATTACTCAACCTTTAGATTCAGAACAAATAAAAAATACTGTTGTTTCTTATATAACGACAGAAGATCTAGCTGATGGTTTTGTTATTTATACTCAAACTAGTGGTACACCAGATATTAACTCACCGCATCGTATACCTATTAAGACTTCAAATCTATCAAATGGAGTTCATAGTGAGATTGACCTTGGTTTTACCTCACAACTTGCAGATGGTGGTCGATACGAAGTTACTATAGAAGCTTTTGATAAAGCTGGTAATACTGCAATCGTAACACCCATAAATGATGTATTCTTTGATATACTTCCTCCAAATCTCACTTTGAGTGAACCATTAAATTCTGGCTATATTAATTCTGTAAAAGTTAGTTACAGTAGTTCTGAAGAGTTAAAAAAAGGCAATATTACTTTTACACGTATTAATGGTAATGAAGATCCAAATAGTCCTCATATAATTGATCTTTCTGGAAAACAATTATTAATGGGCGACCATTATTCCGAGATCTTTGATGAAGTTATTCAATTAAAAGACGGAAGTATTTACAAAATAGAATTTTCAGGAGAAGATTTAGCAGGAAATGTAGCAGAGAAAATTTTGATCAATAATGTAACGTACGATACCTCTAAACCTTTATTGACTATTACAGATCCTTCTAACGAAGGTTTTTACTCAAATATTATAATGGCGATTGAATTAAATGAATTACTTTTATCTGGAAAAATAATATTTGAACAGGAGGGTGGTGCAAACGATCCACTAAGTCCACATAATATAGATTTATCAAATAATCAATTAAAGCCAGGTAAACACTCAGGAATCAACATCAATTCATTAATATCTCTTACGGCAAATACTGTTTACAATATTCGTATAGAAGCTATCGATTTGGCTGGTAATCAAGGAGTATCTCAATCAATAAATAGTATAACATTTGATAATGTTCCACCTAAAATTGCTATTGTTTCTCCTGAACCTGAGTCATTCATTAACTCAAAAACATTAGGGTTGAAAACTAATGAAGTTTTATCTGTAGCAAGAGTTGTTTGGAGTTGGGTAGATGGAACTTCTGATGAGGCAGGTATACATGAATCAAAATTAGTAGGAGAGCAGTTAATGGATGGTATTTATCCTGAAGTAAACTTTGATCCTGCTCCATCTTTAAAATCTGATGCAAGGTACAAAGTTTCTTTCTATGGTACTGATAGAGCAGGAAATGCTTCGTCTTTTGATTTAGGGGTAGTTTATTTTGATGACACTCCTCCTCAAATAATAGGACTTTTCCCTCTTTCCAATAGTTTTACAAATCTAAATGAGGTAGAGTACTCAATTAATGAGCAATTATTAATTGGAGAGTTGAAATGGACGCCAAATGATGGATCATCATCTATTGATGTGAAACTTAGTGGAAATGAATTGAATTCAGGTACTTTTTCAAAAAATAAGCTTACTAATCAAAAAGACTTAGATGATGGTAAATCATATAATTTAATTATTTCTGGAAATGATCGCGCTGGAAACACTGTAACTACTACTATAGCTGAAAATGTAATATTTGATAAAACAAAGCCGAAATTTACACAAGTTACTCCAGTCACAAGTTCACGTATTAATTCTCAATTAATAAAGTGGACTGTAAATGAAGACTTGAAATCAGGTAAATATACATGGATACATATGGGCGGTAGTGAAGACCCTGCGGCACCGCATACTTTTGATTTAACGCCTGAATTATTGAATTCTGGTCCATTTGACAATTCTACCTTGGGTGAACTTAATCTTGTTGCAGATGCTATGTATCGTATTACCTTGGAAGGAACAGATAAGGCTAATAATACGGGGAAAAAATTCATGATGAGTGTGGTTTATGATGATAAAACACCAACGTTAGAAATTAAGTATCCAGAATCAAATACTGCTGTCAATAATCTAAATATTGCATATTTTATTAGCGAGGGTTTAAGTAGTGGTCAATTTATTTATACTCAAGTTGGTGGTTTGCCAGATCCAAACTCTCCAGTTACTTTTGAACTAAATAAGGTTGAGTTAGAATCTATTTTTGAATCTCCTAAGGAACCTAAAAATCCACCTGTATTAAACGACGGATCTATTTATAATATTCAATTTATAGGTAAAGATTTAGCAACAAATAAATCAGAATCTAATATTATCAAAAATGTTAAATATGATATAACAAAACCAGTTATAACAATTTATTACCCACAAAAAAAATCAAACTTTATGGGAACAGAAATTGATATTGAAATGAGTGAAGATCTAGAAGCGGGAACTATGATCTGGAGTCGAACTGGTGGCCTGAGAGATCGTGTTACAAAACATAAAATTCCACTCTACAGTCAATATTTAACGGCTGGTAGACATGAAAAAGCAAAGCTTCCAATGGAAAAATCACTTAGTGCTAGTGTTGTTTATTCTTTAGGAGTCGATGCTGTTGATTTTGCTGGAAATCAAGCAGAACCAGTATTGATTGAGTTTATTGAATACATACGTAGTATGGAAGGCAATTGGTATTATAAAGGGCAAATTATTGAAGTCGTATGGATATTTGAACCAGACGAAACGGGTTTGAAAGGTAATTTTATGCAAGGTTTATCATTGGGAACAAAAATTAGTGATCAAGAGAAAGGGCAATTCACCATTGATTTTAGTAATAAACCTTGGGTGATAAATCTAAATATGGAAAATCCTGATAAAAATAGGATAAGTTTATTTGAATTTACTAGCAATACAACTATTCGTGTTGTGACTGGTGAAAAGAAACCTTCAAGTATGAATGATGGAGAAGTCATGGAATACGAATGGAGACCGCAGTAAAAAATATATAATATATTGTACAATGATTAATTATAAATATGATATAAATTCGCGATCTGTTTTCATGATTTTTTATTAGGAGAAATTATATAATGGCTAAGAAGCAAAAGAGTTTTGCAGAAAAAGCATCATCTACAGGTGGTAAAGATTTAGTTCATGTTAAATTTGTAAAAAGCGTTCCATCTGATCGTGATGG
>JAAZYT010000171.1 GCA_014239505.1 Fidelibacterota bacterium
TATTGGCGAAGAATCTAAGACATCTTTTCATGATCATAACTTTACTAATTCAATACAAGATACCATTAATAACCAGTTAGCTTATGGGCTAATTTTTAAACAAGGTTTTATTATTAATAATCAATTAAAAGTTAAAACTGGTTTTAATCACATTAATGGTAGAGAAAAATCTATGAATGGAATTTCATTTCAATTAAGAAATGATACTAATCAATATAAGTTTTGGTTAATTCAAGGAGAGTTTTTTAAAGCAAATATCTCTGATTATCATAATGGATTATCTTATCACCCTAATGAAAAACTTGTTTCAAAATATTTGCTACTTGGTAGACAGTTTAATAAGAATTTTCATTTGGGATTTATTTTTGATCAATGGATTTATGATTTAAAAGATTTTCAAGGAAGTTCCAAAAGTTTATATATTTCTTTTGCTCCAAAAAATGATGATTTTGTTGTTAGATTTAAAATATCTGAAAATGAAACTATCTATGGAAGAAGTCCTTTGGGAATTATTCAGTTAAATTGGTCATTAGGGCCACACACACCACAGCGTTATTAGATTTTTTATTTACTAATTATTTAATTGTTAAAAAGAATCAATTTTAGGCATAATATATACCAACAAATCTTAAGATTATTTATAATGTTAATAAAAAGGTAAAATAATAAAATGAAATTATTTCTTAGTATAGTTTGTGCCAGCTTCCTAATCAGTTGTAGTAGTGAAAAAACTGTAGCTGAGCTTAAACTAGATTCTATGCAATGTCTAATGTGCTCTATTAATGTTGAAGAAGCAATCGCTGGTTTAGATGGAGTAAAGAAAGTTGAAGTTGATTTAAAGTCAAAATCTGGTAAAGTGACCTATAAAGCATCAATAATAAATCTTGATAAAATTGAAAAGGCTATTGTTTCAATAGGTTATAATGTTAATGATAAAGTCGCTGATTCTAAAGCATATGAAAAATTAGAGATTTGTTGTAAAATGCCAGAAGATGTCGATTTAGATTGAAAAAAATTATATTTTTTTCTTTTTTTCTTATAAGTTGTAGTTCAAAAGATTTCAAACTTCCCTCAATAAAATCTGAAAGTCGTTATCCTCGTTTAAGTCCAACAAAAAATAATGGCATGTTAATGTCTTGGTTTGAGAAAATAGATTCTTTGAATTGGGCAATTAATTGGTCTGAGTTTTCTGATGGAGAATGGTCAAAAAACCAAACTATCTCAAAAGATAAAGATTACTTTGTAAATTGGGCAGACTTTCCTTCTATATATCATTTTGGAGGCGATACAATTGCTGCACATTGGCTCCAAAAGTCAGGACAAGGTTCTTATGATTATGATATAAAAGTTATTACTTCATACGATCGTGGGAATAATTGGAGTAAACCTAAGACTCCTCATCTTGATGGTGTTAAAGGTGAACATGGTTTTGTCTCTTTTTTTAAAAATCTAAATGATCAACTCGGTTTAGTTTGGCTTGATGGTAGAAATATGGGAGGATCTCATAGTGAAGATGAATATGGCTCGATGAATCTTTACCAAACAACATTTACTTCTAATGGTGAATTAAATTTAGAAATGCGAATTGATGATATGGTTTGTGAATGCTGTCCAACATCAGCAATTAGAACAGAAAATGCATTATTAATTGCTTACCGGAATCGTTCTGTAAAAGAAATTAGAGATATAAATATTATAAGATATTCAAAAGGAACATGGTATGAACCTTATGCAGTTAATAAAGATAATTGGGAAATTGCTGGTTGTCCTGTAAATGGACCTATGTTGGCAAACTATGAAAATGAGTTAGCTATTGCATGGTATACTTCACCCAATCAAACACCGACGGTGAGCGTATCATTCTCTATGAATGAAGGTGAATCTTTTGAAGCACCATTCAAAGTTGACTTATCACAACCAATAGGGCGTGTAGACTTAATTTGGATAAATAATAATGAAGTAATAGTTAGCTGGATTGAGTCTTCAGATTCAACAACAAATATTTTAGCAAGAATAGTTTCAAAGAATGGGAAAATGTATCAACCTCAAATTATTTCAAAAGTTGAGCCAGGTCGCGTCTCTGGATATCCACAAATGGAAATAGTTGATGATCAACTATTTTTTGCTTGGACAGAAGGTGGAGTTGAAGGTGGAATAAAGTCCAAATGGGTTTCTGTTTCAGAATTTCGTTAAAATAGACCTTCCTTTAAAGTTAGTATGTTGTAAATTCTACTAACAATCATGCGTTTGATTTACCTCTGGACATCACGATTAATCCTAACTATTTCACTGGTAGGGATATTACCAGTATCCACTCAGTCTGCCATTGTTCAAGCTCAATCAAAGAAAAAAAACCCTGCTCAAGCTTCAAAGTACGCTAAAAGAGCAAACACAAAAGCAAAGAAAAAAGATTATCGTGGAGCTCTTTCTGATTATAAAAGAGCATACAAATTAAATCCTACTTCAAACTATAAAAAGAGAGTACAACAATTAACTTCTCTTGCTAAAAAACAAAGTGGAAGTAATAAATCTTCAAAAAGACCTTCAAAAAAACAGATTGCCCAAGCATCTGCATACAGTAAACGCGGTAACTCTAAAGCTAAGAAAAAAAATTATGCAGGAGCTTTAAAAGATTTTCAAAAAGCTTATCAATTAAATTCATCTAGCTCAAATAAGAAGAAGATCCAACAGCTGCAATCAATTTTGAGAAAAACGGGTACGAATGTTGCTTCAAAAGCTACAAAAGCGAAAGTTCCAAAATTGTCAGATATTCCCAGAATTAGCCCTGTTAAATATGCTAATGATATTTACAACATAGCTGAAGGGTTTGAGTTAAGTTCAAGAAATCTAGCTAAGGCTACAAGTTTCATAGATAATAAAAATTCGAAAAAGATTGAACGTGCAACAATGCGTGTTGCTCCTTCAACCGCTGATTTAGAAAAAGCAGCAAAATCAGAACCAAATGATTTTAGAAAACAAATAGATTTAGCACGCAATTATGAAGCAAATGGCCAATTTGAATATGCAAAAGAAATTTATTTAAAAATGGCTTCTCAACATTCTTCAAATGCTAATGCACATTTCCATTTGGGTTCTTTTTATTCTCGTTTTGGTCAAATGACAAAAGCACGTAATTCGTTTGATGAAGCATTAGATGTTCAACCTAATCATAGAGCAACCATTGAATCTATGGCTACTTTATTTGGAACTGCTGAAAACCTTTCATTGTCTAATGATATTTTAACTAAATCAGCTAATAAAGACCCTAATGGACCAGCAAGACGAATGCAATCTATAAGAAAAAGTTTAGATGAAAGAAATTTTGAATATGCAGCTAAATTAGCAAAAGGTGGTCAAGATATCTTTCCAAGGCAAAGTGGATTCATTTTTCTTAAAGGAATGGCTTTTCAAGGTATGGGCAATATGGAAAAAGCAAAAGCGAGTTACCAAGAATCAATTAAAAAAGACCCAGGGCATCACGAATCTTATGTTGCTTTAGCTAATCTTTATTTTGATCAAGGAAAACATATATATGCTGCTTTAACATATGCTGATGCAATTCGTTTAGACCCCTCGGATACTAAATCTAGATTCAAGCAAGGTTTAAGCTATTTTAAAGGTAGTGAATGGGGTAGAGCTTCTTCTTCTTGGGAAGACTTGTTACATTATGATCCACATAATATTGAAGTAAAATCTTTATTACCTCAGGCATATTATATTTTAGCAGTAGAATATAACCGAAATGGTCAGTCTGGATTAGGCCAAACTTCTTTTCGTAAAGCACTAAGTATTAATAAAAACTCAGGGGCTTGGTTACCTGGATCAATGAACACTTTAGGTGGATATTATAGAGATAAAAGTATGTATAGAGAATCACTTTCTGCTTTTCAAGAGGCTATTGAATTAAACCCTACAAGTGCTGATAATTATCTTGGATTAGGAATTACATATTGGAAGATGAAAGAAACTGGTTTAGCTAAAGCAGCTTGGTCACGTTCAATGGAATTAAATCCTGTGAATAATGATTCACGTGGTTGGCTTTTGCTTGCCGGCAAAACTGCAAGCTAAGATTCTTCTATTATTAAATAGTATCACAATATATAATGAAGCTTATTTTTCTTATAATTCCATTTTCTTTATTACTCAATGCACAACATCCTGGAGATAATATTGTTAGACAAGGGGGAAATGCATTTTATAATTATGAATTCGAAAGAAGTATTGAAATTCTTGGAAAGGCTAGAAAAGATTATCCTGACCATCCAGGTGTCCATATTGCGTGGGCAGCAGCACATTGGAGGAAAGATGAAGCGGAATTATCTTTAGAAGAAATTTATACTAATTTTGATAATAATCTTAAAGATGTAGAATCAATATATGATTCTCTTTTATCAATTTATCCTGATAATCCAGAGTACATGCTTTATTATGGTTGCGCTCTAGGTTTAAAAGCTCGAACTTTATTAGGGCAAAAAAAATGGATTTCAACTTTTTTTTCTGCATATAGAGGTTTTCGTATAATTCAAAAAGCAGCACAACTTGACTCTTCTATGCTTGATGCATATTTACCTATTGGAATTGTTGAATATTATTCAGGCTTGAGTAACACCCTTGTTAAAACAGGAGCTAAATATTTTGGTTTAAACGCTTCGAGAGAAGAAGGTATTAGAAAGATGGAAATTGCAGCAAGTCAAAGTCCATGGGCATGGACTGAGTCTTTAAGCGTTCTATCATATATTTACCAATTTATAGATATTGATAAAGTAAGAGGACTAGAAGTAAGTAAAAAGCTTGTTGAAGAATTTCCAAATAATTATGATTATAAAATTCATTATGCAGTTAGTCTTTTACAAACTGGTGACTTCAAATCTTCAAAACTTATATTAGATGATTTAGATAAAACTCTTCACAAACAGAGGCCAAGACATCAAAAAGGTTTTGGTTCATATTTAAATTATCTTTGGGGACATTATTATTATATAATGGGTAACGAAGAAAAATCTCTTGAATATCTAGATAAATGTATTAACTATTATTTTGCTGAACTTGATGCCTTTTTAGGAGAGGCTTATTTTTTAAAAGCTAAAATAATGGATAAAAAAGGTAATAGAGCAGAGGCACGAAAACTATATAGAAAATGTATAAAATTAGATAATTTTTCTAATGTAATAACTTTATCAAAAGCATATTTGAATGATCCTTTTGAAGGCTAGCTTGTATTAATTTTGCTAGTTAAATCTTATGTTAAATCGTAAAAAAACAAAAGAAGTAAAAGTCGGGGACCTAATTGTCGGTGGTAAACATGCAATAACAGTTCAATCAATGACTACTACAAAAACTCATGATGTTAAAGCGACATTAATAGAAATTGAGAGACTGGAAGAAGCTGGATGTCAAATAATCAGGGTAACTGTTCCTGATCAACAAGCAGCAGATGCACTTTATGAAATAAAAAAAGAGATGAATGTTCCACTTGTAGCTGATATTCATTTTAATCATCGTATGGCTCTAGAATCTGTAGATGCGGGTGCAGATAAGATTAGAATCAATCCTGGTAATATTGGAGGTAGAAAACGTGTAAAAGAGGTTCTTGATAAGGTTAAAGGTGCAAATATCCCAATTAGGATAGGAGTTAATGCTGGCAGCCTTGAAAAGGATTTAATTGAAAAATATGGTTTTCCAACGGCTGAAGCAATGGTTGAAAGCGCTTCAAGGCATATAGAAATTTGTAAAGAACATGATTTTAATGATATTATTGTTTCACTTAAAGCTTCTGACGTAAATCTAATGATGGATTCTTATGAGTTATTCTCAGAAAAATTTGATTATCCACTTCATTTAGGAGTTACTGAAGCTGGCCCTACTAAATCTGGTTCTGTAAAGTCTTCTGTTGGTATTGGTGCATTATTAGCCAAAGGTATTGGTGATACAATTCGAGTTAGTTTAACTGATGATCCTGTTGAAGAGGTCAGAGTTGGTTTTGAAATTTTAAAATCACTTGGTTTGGCAAGTAAAGGCGTAACTATTGTTGCTTGTCCAACATGTGGAAGATTAGAGGTGGATTTATTTAAAATTGCAGGTGAAATGGAAGAGAAACTTCAAAATATAAAAACACCAATGACTGTAGCATTAATGGGCTGTGCCGTAAATGGACCTGGTGAAGCTACCCATACAGATTTAGGAATCGCATTTGGTAAAGGCTCCGGACATTTGTATTATCAAGGTGAAAATCGTGGCAAGGTATCGGAAGATGAAGCCATTGATAAGCTTGAAGACATGATAGTTGAGTTTGAAACAACAAAACAAGAAGACTAGTATGAAAATAATATTAACATTGATTTGCACAATGTTGCTTTTAAGTGCTCAGGAAATTAAATCTGAACCCGTTCCTAATGCTATTGCTGTATATTGGAAGACTCTTGATAAAAAAGAAAAAGAGATATTCTTATTTTCATATCTCACACAAGTTTACGATACTCATCAAAAAATGATTAAAGACTTAGGTTATGATTCAGTAACTACATGGTACTTTGATAATAAAGCTGAAATGATTTATGGGATATTTGACCAAGTAGAACAGGCTGGAATGCAAGAATTTATTGGTTGGATTGATGAATATTATAGCCATGAAGAATTTTCTGGAAATTCATTTGATGATGCATTGTCATTTGCATTTCGTTTTCAGCAAGCTTCCGGCGAGACTATCTGGGAAAAGTATGAAAATCTAAAATATGGAAAGATTAAACCTAAAAATTAATGTCTTTATATCGTCCTAAATTCATCAAAGAATGGTGGGACATCAAAAGAGAAGGGGGTTATAAGCTTCTCCTGAAAAAAAAGGGGTGGCAGGTAATAATCACGTTCTTTATGTACTACCTTATTCGTGACTCTATACTATATATTATTATCCCTTATTATGGATTTTCAGTTTTTAAAGGATGCTTTTAATATTTATTTGTAAATTATAATTTATTTTTGATAATAATCAAATAAATGAATAATTATAAATATAAACACTCTTCTAAAGTTAGATCTCTATTGGAAAAAATAAGGTTGATTAATCCTTTATATGATATTGAGATTATTTTTCCAAAGATCAGGTGGCCTGATAATTCAGTAAATCAATTACTAGAAAAGAATAAAATGATGAGAATGCATCATGCTATCTCAATTAATGCTTTGAATAACGATATTGGTTTACAGGCAATAGTTGATAGAAACTCAGAAGCAGATTTGTGGATTCATATTATTGATGATAAAAAAAATATTATCGGTTGGTCTATTAATAAAAAGCTTATCATTAATAATCAAACTGCGAACTACTTTCAAATAACCATGTTTCATCAAAAAATTCAAGGTCAAGGGTTTTATCCTTTACTTAATGAAATAAGAATTGAAATTATAAAACCTGATTTATTATTTGTTAGAACGCAAAACCCACAAGTATATAAATATTTCACTAAACTATGTCAGAATCATAACTTTAAAATTTCACCAACTAAAGAATACATTAATATCAAAATGGTAAAACTTTTAGAAAATATATTTGATAATCTTGATAATAAATCCGTTCAACGTGGATTATTTAATAAGGCAATATCTAATTATCCTCCAAAATTTGAAAAAGATACTGAATTAATTTGGAGTAGAATGAATATAGATAAAGGTGACTGTTTAGTGATTGTAGGATATCAAGACTAATAATAAATAATAATTATTTAATGAATGTAATTTTTTTCCATTCTTGATTTATTTCAGTAGCTACTTTTATATAATAAATTCCAGATGATAGTTTATTCTTTGCAATATTCTTACCATGCCAAGTGAAATTATGATTTCCTGAATTTAATTTATCATTATATAACTGATCAACTTTTCTGCCAGTAATATCATACACATCTATTGTTATTCTTGTATCTCTAAGCATGTAAACTGAAAATTTGATTAACCCATTGAATGGATTTGGGTATGGGTTAGATAGATTGAAATCCATTGGAACATTTGAGTTAGTACCTGATTTTCCATCACGTATAATTATGTTATAGTCCCAGTTGTTACTTAATGAATCTTGACTTACAATTGATAGATGGATTGACTTTATATCTAAGGGGTCAATATTGATTGATGGGGTTGATAAAATTAAATAAGAGTCATCATTCTTTGTAATAATTGAATTCATTTGAATATCAGAAAAAGGACCACTTATATTTTTTAAATCAATTTGTACAGGTGTAGTAGAAAAAATTTGAATGTATTCACTACCAAACCGAGAGAGACTGATAGACTTAATTGTATCTACATTACCCATCTCAAAGTTTATTTTTTGTAAAATTGCTGGTCTGTTAACTGGATAGGACTCTGCTTCTTCATATGAAAAATCTCCAGCATTGGATTGTGAAGACATGATAAAATTTGCAATCGACATTCCATTTAATGCTTGTTGAAATGAATAGCCTAGTTTATTTAAAGCGTTATCAATTGCTAAGTGAGAGCCATCAATCTCACGACTATCTGAAATAGCAGATTGATCTAATATTTTGCGAATTGTGCTATTACCGCCCATATGTTGTTCTATATACTCAAAAAATATAAATGAACCATACCAGTGATAGCCACTTTCATCTAAAGAACGATGGGGAAAATTGAACCATTCCTCCATGTATTGATAGCAATCATTTATTTCATCATAAATTTCTTCTTCCATCCATACAGCTGAAGATTCTAGAAGCCAAGGTTTTTCCCATCCATCATATCCAAATTGAATAGCATGATAATATTCATGAGCTATAGTAACTTTGATATTCATCAATTCTTCTAGAGGAAAATTCTTATAATTATTTCGCATGGCCATGTAACTTGTAAATGCATTTTTCTCTTTACGTGAAATTGACTTCTCATTATCGCCAGTACTTTGTGCAAATTCTTCAGGTTGAACATAACCATAGTAGCGTGATGAAAGATTCCTTATATAAACATCATAATGTTCTGAACCACCTTTATCTCTATCTGAAGAATAGTATCCATCAGTTGGTGGTTGTAAATAACCCATTTTATTATGAAGAAGATTAGTAACATTATTAAAAATCATTGCAACTGAATCAATGTAATCTGGTATACTATTTCCATTAATATCAGAATTATTAACAGCATGATACCCACTAGTAGTGTAATGGAAGCGA
>JAAZYT010000054.1 GCA_014239505.1 Fidelibacterota bacterium
ATGATCAAACTAGTCAATCATTAATTCCTTTTTTGATTGAAGAGACATATGAATTGATTGAAAGTATTGATGAAAAAAATTGGGAAACTGTAAAAGAAGAGTTAGGCGATGTTTTGCTTCATATAGTATTCCAAGCTTCCATTGCTGATGACAATAAACAATTTAAGTTGGAAGAGGTACTTAAAACCGTAAATGAAAAACTACTTAAACGACATCCACATGTATTTAATATTGATCAAGTAGTCATAAATAATGATATTAATAAAGAATGGGAACTTTCAAAACATAAAGAGAAAGGTAGAGAATCAAGACTTGACGGTGTGCCAAAAGACCTTCCATCTATTATTAAAGCTCAAAGACTTCAACAGAAAGCTAGTCTTGCTGGCTTTGATTGGGATAAGATAGAATTAGTTTGGGAAAAAATTCATGAAGAAATCTTAGAATTAAAAGAAGCAGAACAGCAAAATAATAAAGATCACATCGAAGAAGAAATTGGTGATGTCCTTTTTTCAATTGTAAATCTTTCTCGTTTTTTAGAAATTTCAGCAGATAATGCGTTAAGAAGAACTAATCGTAAATTTATTAATCGATTTAAAAAAGTCGAAAAAGGTATTGAGGGAAAAGGGAAGGTGATGGAAGAGGCTACTTTAGAAGAAATGGATATTATTTGGAATCAATCAAAAGAAAAAAATAATATTTAAATTATTTTAAATCCATAATTTCAAGAATACCAAAACCATTACCTAAATAATTACCATTCTTTGAAAGTTTTACATCGCTTTTAAATCTTGAATAGTAGGGATCAATACTATTTTTATTCATAATCCATCTTATCGGACTTGGTAAGTTCATCCTTTTAAAAATTTCCGAGTTATCTATAAGCTTACTTCCTTTAATAGATACTAATATACCGTCTTCTGTTAGTACTTTAATGCTAGAGAATAAGGGTTCATTATTTTTGGGATACAAATTATTAATTAGATTAGTATATTGTGTATAAACCCCATTCTCTCCAAACCTGTTAGTCAAAATACTATCTTGATTTGCTATGTATAATATTGGAATATTATAACCACCTCTTTTATCAGACAAGTTTAATTCAGAGGCAATAATTGTATTTTCTTCAACTTTACCACGAAACCAAATCCATCCATCAAATAATTTTTGAAGAGGCGTATTTCCCCAGTTATGGTCATGATATCCATCTCCTCTTACATCTTTATTAATTTCATCTATTATTATTTTTCCTTTTGTGGTTCCATCTGGAACTGCTGCTAACCAAGCAAAATAGTCATCACCAGCTTTAATAATACCATCTTTTGGTCGGTATGGTTTTAAATTTGATTTAAGAGATAATTCGACACCAAAACCTTCAAAGTCGTCTGGGTCTAATTTGATTTCATAGTGATCAAGGTTCCCTACAATATAATTGTTTCCCATTCTTACATTACAGCTATCACTTGAAAATTGAACTTCGTTCTTGTTAAAATATTTTATTAAAAAAATATCTTCACCTTTATCATCATTATAATTCAAACCAATAAAATATTTATCTTTTAAAAAGTGTACTTTATAAAAATAACAAACGAATACAGCACCATTATTTAATTTAGTATCAAAGTACCACCATTCAAATTCATTGGATTCTCCAGTCGTCCTATAACCATCTTCCGATTTTGAAATAATCGGTCCTAGCTCATCTGGTTGTATAAGATTAAGATTAGCTTGATCAAAGGAACCAGTGTAAAATGTTTTACAGGAAATAAATAAGAACATAGTTAAAAAAAACCTATACATATTACTATGTTTTTCGTTCTTTTTTTCTTGCAGCTGGGAAAAGAATATTATTTAAAATAAGTCGATATCCTGGAGAATTTCTATGTAATGAAAGTTCAGTTTGTGGATCTCCAACAAAATGTTGGTAATCTTCAGGGTCATGTCCTCCCAAAAAAGTAAAAGTTCCTTTTCCATAATTTCCGTGAATGTATTTAACTTGAGGGTTCGTTTGATCTTCACCTAAAATTGTAATATGTTTTTTGATTTTTTTTCTATTATAACCTGTTGTTTGTCCCATGAAACCTTTGATATTTGATACATGGTTTTGAGTAAGCATGGTAGGAACTGGGTCGTATTTTGCTGAAAAAGAGAATAATGTAAAGTAATCAGCTTCAGCGCCACGAACGATAGGATTATTACTTGGTGGATAATCTATATCTGAATATTCGTATACCATCGGATCAGATATTATTTTAAAATCTTTAAAAGCCAAAGTTTCGTTATATTTTAATTTATCTATTAAATCTTTTTGAATAGGAGTCCCATCAAAAACAGAGTGAGCAACATCAATATTTTGTGTTGCTAGTGCAATATCAAATGAATCTGTTGCAGAACACATAGCAAATAAAAATCCACCATTATTAACATAGTTTTTTATCATCTGTGCTAACATTTTCTTTTGTGTGTGTACAGAATCAAAACCCAGTTTTTTTGCCATTTGTTCAAATTGATTTTGTTGATCTATATACCAACTTGCGGTATGATAATTTCTATAAAACTTTCCGTATTGACCTGTAAAGTCTTCATGATGTAAATGAAGCCAGTCATATTGAGATAATGTACCATTGAATACTTCCTCATCCCATAGTGTTTTATAAGGAACCTCTGCATATGTAAGAGCAAGAGTAACAGCATCATCCCAGGGCTGTTTATTAGGTGGAGTATATATTGCAATTTTTGGTGGTTTTTCAAGTAGTACAATATCCATATTATTAATTTCAATCTCATTATAAATAGCTAGATTTTGATCAACATTTATAATCTCAAAAGAGACTCCACGTAATCGACATTCTTGTTCGATTTTAGGATAACTATCCATTAAAAATGATCCGCCACGATAATTTAGTAACCATTCAACTTTTATTTTTTCTCCTAATACCCAAAATGTTGTTCCATATGCTTTTAAGTGATCTTTTTGAACTTGATCCATTGGAATTAAAATTTTTTGTGAAAAAATAAATTCAAATAAAAATATAATAACAAATAAATACTTCAATTAAGTCTCCAAGTTTCTTGATAATTTTCTAATATATAATCTAATTGGCTCTAATAAGAGTGAATTAGGGCATTCTGATAATATTCTATTATAATATTTTATTGCACTTTTATTATCACCTTTAAATTTTTCATTAATTTCTCCAGCAAGAGCAAGTCCTTGATCTTTTAAATATGAATTTTCAATTGAAAGCGCAATTTTAGAGGCTTTATCAAATTTTTTAAACTCTGTAAGTAATATAGCTAATCGAAGACTTGATAAAGGTCTAATAAGTGCATCAGGGTGCTGAGAAAATATCTTTTCAAGTATTGAAAGAGCTTCTGAATTTTTATTCTGATAGATTAGACTTTCAGCATTAAAAAATAATTTCAAAGCTAATTTATCATCTTTTGTTCCATCTACATAGTTACTAATAAGTAAATCATGTATTTCCAATAAATCATTGAATAAAATGTGATTTGGGTTTAATTCTGTAATCACTGAATCTAGAAATGATATAGATTTATCAATGTTTTGTTGAAAGAGTAAACTTTTAAGGTATTGAACTGTATTTTTTTCTATATTTTGATTACTTACTGGTTTATAATATTTTTCAGCTTCTTTAAAGTTCCCTGATAAAAGAAGCATCTCTCCAACCTGAAGGTTTATTTTATTGATCAAACTTTGACTAGGGTTTGATTTAAGTGCTGCTTCATAAGATTTATTAGCACCAGTGTAATCCTGTAAAATTCTAGCTTGAATTTGTCCAAGTCTAAAATGAACTATACCGGTTGAATATGATAATGGCATTAATGTTAAGATTGATTCGTAATGTTCTAAGGTATTTGCTAAAGGTTCATTCCCAATATTAAATGAGCTTATAAAGTGATTCTCAAAAAAATAATTTTGTGGAAACCATTTTACAAATTGTAATTTAGTTTTTGTTTGATCAATTTGATTTTCATATGATTTACCCAATCCTAGTAATGTCTGACCTAAATTAATTGGGTTAAGATTGTTATTATTTTCTAATAAGTAATGGTAGGATTCAATAGATAAGCCAAATTGTTTTTCCTTTCTAAGATTATTAGCGAAAACAAGAAATCTTTTTTCGTCTTCTTGACTATTTATCCCAATCTTTTTGTGTTCTAAAA
>JAAZYT010000012.1 GCA_014239505.1 Fidelibacterota bacterium
ATTGAATTAGGTAGCGAACAAATTATTCCTATATTAATGTCAATTGAAGATGATTTTGGATTCTCTAATTTACAATTATCATATGAATTAGAACGGCCTAACTATATTGAAGCTGAACCATTTATTTCATTATTTAATATTGAAATAAATAAGTCATCTAAAACACAACAAGATATTCAGACAATTTGGAACCTTGAATCATTAGGCCTTATGCCTGAAGATGAAGTTCGTTTTCATTTTGAACTATATGATAATGATATAGTTTCAGGTCCCAAAAAGACTATATCAAGTACTTTTATTGTACGAATTCCTTCTTTAAATGATCTTTTTCATACTTTTAATGAAAAACAAGAAAAAATTGTAGATGCAGTAAAAATAGAACTAGAAGACATCCAAAAATTAAAAATAGAATTAGATAAAGCTGAACTTAATTTACTAAAAAAAGACAAGGTCGAATGGAAAGATAACCAATCGATGAAAGAAACCTTTGAATCAGTTAAAGAACAATTAGATGATTTTCAATCTTTAGCTGAACAAATGGATCAGTTAAATAATAATAGTGAAAAACATCAATTATTTTCAAAAGACTTAATGAATAAATTCGAGGATCTCCAACAACTTATCGAAGAAATTTTTCCTCAAGATATGCTAAAAAATATGGATTGGATGGATGAAGCTTTAGATAATATGAAGCCAGAAGAATTATTAAGTGCGTTAGATCAACTTTCAAAAAATATTCAACAAGTCGAAGAAGAATTAGATCGATTTTTAGATATTTTTAAACGCGTAAAAGCTGAACAAGAAGTTGATGAATTAAGAAAAAGATTAGAACAATTAGTAAGAAACCAAGATAATATTGATCAACAAATTAGACAGGTAAATACCGAAACTTCTTCTTCAAAATATAAACAACTAGAGCAAGAACAAAAAATAAATAAACGTGAATTTGATGAAATAATTAATTCAATGGAAGATGCTGCAAATGATGTAAAAATGTTTAGCCGAAAAACTGCTCAAAGTTTAGAAAAGCTATCTGAATCTGAAGTTACTAAGTCAACTGAATATCATTTAGAAAAAACAATTGAAAGTCTTAATAAACAAGATCCTTACATTGCGATGGATGAAAGTTACGCTAGCCTTAGTGATTTAGAAAAAATTCAGAATGAAATGAATAAAATTTTAAGTGAATTTCAAAAAGAAACTACCCGTGATATGTCAAGTAAATTTCGTTTAATATTAAAAGATTTACTTAGCTTATCAAAATCTCAAGAATCATTAAAATCTGAGACTGAACTTATTCCAAGAAATTCTCCAAGGTTAAACGATTTAGCATTAGAACAACAGATGATCCAAAATCAACTAACGCAAGCTATGGGAAATGCTATATCTTTATCAAAAGAAACATTTTTAGTGTCACCCGAGATGGGAAGAATGCTTGGTACTGCCTATGCACAAATGGATGTATCAAAAGGTAAATTAGTAGAAAGAAATGGCAATGGCTCCATAGTCAATCAAAATGAAGCTATTACATCCTTAAATGAAGGCTCAAAAATAATAATTCAAAATATAAAACAAATGAAAGATAGTGGTTCTGCTAGTGGATATAATGAGTTTTTAAAACAAATGGAAAAGATGGCTAGCAAACAGCAAGGTATCAACGATCAAGGTATGCAATTAGCTCTTGGGCAAATGGCTAATTCACTAAAAAATTCAATTATGCAACAAATGTTAGCTCAACAAAAGGGAGTGCGCCAATCTTTAAATAAAATGATAAATGAAATGAAAAATAATGGAAAACAAGGATTAGGTGATTTGAATAGTATTACTAAGGAAATTGATAAAGTTATAAACGATCTTGAGAAAAAAAATTATACTGAATCAACTTCTCAAAGTCAAAAAAAGATATTATCTAGAATGTTAGATAGTCAAACATCAATGACTCAGCGCGGTGTTGATGATAAACGTAAATCTGAAACTGCTGAGCAGGTTACTCTAGATGGTATTATTGGAATGCCAAAAGATCTTGGTCAGAGACAATCATTTATTATTAATGCAATGAATAAAGCACTTAACTCTGGCTATTCCCGTGACTACCAAAATATGATCAGACGTTATTTTAATTCTTTGAATCAAACTCAGAGAGGCATTCTTTCTGATACAATTCAAAATAAATTACCAATTGAGATTATTGAATGAAATTTTTCTACTTAATTTTAATTTTATGTGGCTTATCTGCACAAAATAACAATATTAAAGAAGAACAATTGTTATTTAGTAAAGCTATGGCAATGGAGCAAAATAATAATACTGATAATGCAATAAATATATATAAAAGTATTCTTAGAAAAGACCCATTTCATCAACCATCTTATTTTCAACTAAAAAATATTTTTACTAACCAAAATGATTATGAATCTGCAATAGATCTCATTAATAATTGGTTAGTAAATAACCCCCATGATTTACAATCAGAATTAGCTTTAGGAGCAATATATTTTCAAAGTCAGCAAAAAAATGTTGCACTAAAAATATGGGGGGAATTTGAAAATAATAAGTTATCGAATAAAACTACATATCGCTTACTATTTCATACTTATGCTCGATTTGGCTTAGTTAAACAAATGGAATTATTAGCTAATAAAGGGCGAATTAATTTTGAAGAACCTCATTTTTTTGCTATTGATTTAGCTAATTATTATCAATCAAGACAAACTTTTGATAGAGCATTAAATGAATATATGGTATTAATTATTAATCAAAGTCAATTTCTTAGGTATACTACAGATAGAATTCTTGTTATGAGTAATGATACTACTACTCATGTTTTAATTGATTCAATATTAAATTCTGCAGTAAAGACAAACCCTTCAGTAAGGTTAATATTGTCGGGATTCTATTATAAAACAGGTCAATTCAGTAAGGCTTTTTTAGAACACAAAAAGATTGGGATAAATAGTCAAGAAGACGAAAAAAGATTTCTTGTTTTCGCTAATAATCTTAGAAAGGAAAAACAATTTGGCTTATCTATTGAATCCTACCATTACTTATTAGAAAATAATAACAATC
>JAAZYT010000167.1 GCA_014239505.1 Fidelibacterota bacterium
GATTTTTCTATGACCCATGATTGGTATGAATTTGATAAAAAAAATAATTTAAGAATTAATAAAATGAGAACCTCTGGCGGCCTCTTAACACCTCGCCTCATCAATGCGCGTTTTTCAACTGGGTTTAGGTTCTCAGGTAATAGGCTCTCTTATAACTCAGAAGATGAACAAATTGAAGAGGCTGATAGTAGTGTCTCATTTCAACGTGTAGATGGCGCTAATCTTGCAGTCCCAATTGCTGGATTAGGCAATTCAAAATCTGATGGTAAACTTTGGGATACATCCATGAGCTTTAGCTTTGCATTTAATAATGCAAATCCAAACAACCCTCAAAAAACTTTTTGGATGTCTTCAAATTCTACAATTCAACTTACTCAAGCATGGCGGGTTCAATACAATGCACGATTTGATTTAATTAAACAAAATCTGGTTAGTCATACGTTTTCTATTAACCGTGACTTGCATTGTTGGGAGCTAAGTCTTAATTGGACACCAAATGGATATGCATCTGGGCTTTACCTTAGATTAAATGTTAAATCGCCAAACCTTAGAGACTTAAAACTAGAACAAAGAGGCGGAACATTTAACCGACCATCTTTATTTGACAGGTAATCATTTATCATTAAACTTATTATACAATTATGCCTTTAGAATCAACAGAAAACTGGATAGTAATAGCTGAGTTTAGCGGTAGCGTATATGCTGAAATGGCTGAAAATATCTTAATTGATAATGAAATTCCATGTTTTAAGAAAGGTGATTTTTTAAGTACAGCTTATAATATTAGTGCAATGACTCTCCCTGGTGGCTCTGTAAAATTGTATATTCCTGAGTCTTTTAAAACGAAGTCAGAAACATTACTTAACAATATTTTACCTAAAAATGAATAATAAAACTATTCGCTCAATTAAAGGCACTCAAGATATTCTTCCTGAAGAAAGTATCAAATGGCAATCGTTAGAAAATGAAATTCGCAAAATAACAAGCCATTATGGTTATGAGGAAATTCGCACACCTGCTTTTGAACAAACAAAATTATTTTCTAGAGGGGTTGGAGAAGAAACAGATATTGTTTCAAAAGAAATGTATAGTTGGACAGATCAAGGTGGTGAAAATTTAACTCTTAAACCAGAGCTTACTGCATCTGTAGCAAGAGCATACATTCAACATAATTTAGGCCTGGTCAGTCCTGTTAATAAGCTCTACTATATTGATGCGCTCTTCAGAAGAGAAAGACCTCAAAAAGGACGCTATCGCCAATTTCATCAGTTTGGAGTAGAGGCTTTTGGTTCGGAACACCCTGAAATAGATGCTGAAGTAATCGCTTTGGCTATCTCTATCTTTTATTCTGTTGGTTTAGAGGAGCTTCAATTAAATATAAATTCAATTGGATCCCCTGAGTGTAGAAAAAACTATAGAATAGCTTTACAAGAGTTTTTAAAACCACACTTTTCTAATCTGAGTGAAACAAGTCAAAAAAGGTTTAATAATAATCCATTAAGAATTTTGGATACAAAAGCTCCTCATGAAATCAATATTCTTAATGATGCCCCCATAATTTCAAATTATTGGACAGATGAAGATGAAACTCATTTCAAAAAAGTAATTGAATATTTAGATATTTTAGAAATTAAGTACCAATTAATGCCTCGACTTGTTCGTGGTCTTGACTATTATACACGAACTACTTTTGAAATCACGTCATCAAATTTAGGTGCACAAGATGCTATATGTGGAGGTGGCAGATATGATGGCCTTGTTGAGATGTTAGGCGGCAAGCCAACTCCTGGTATTGGTTTTGCAGCTGGAATGGAACGACTACTTTTGGCAATCAAGAATAATCAGTCTAAAAAAAATAAAGTTCAAATATATATAGTTGGCCTAGGAGACAATGCTCGTGGTACTGTAATTAAATTAGCCGAAGAACTTAGACAGCAAAACATAGCTACAGAATTTGACGTTCTTCGTCGTTCTTTAAAAGCCCAGTTAAGAGAAGCTAATAAAATGGATGTTAGTTATGCTATTATTATAGGTGATAAAGAGTTAGAGTCAAATCAATTAGAATTGAAAAATTTTTCAACAGGTGATCAGCAAAAAATAGAATTAAATAAAATAGTTGATCATATGAATTCTTTGTCTTTTTAATAATTTCTTTTACATTAATACACGCGCATGAATAATTTGAATTTCCATCACATCTAAAAAAAAGATTTAAATGAGTACAAAACCATTATTAATTGTTGAGTCTCCCTCAAAAGCAAAAACTATTTCTAAATACCTTGGTGGTGAATATGAGGTTATGGCTTGTGTAGGGCATATTAAAGATCTACCTAAAAAAGAATTGGGCGTAGACGTCGATAATAATTTTTCAATTATTGAAGATATCCTTCCTGATAAAAAATCATTTATGAAAGAATTTAAGGCATTGGCTAAAAAAACACCTCAGATTGTTATTGCAACTGACCCGGACCGTGAAGGTGAAGCTATTGCTGCTCATATTGCTAGCGAAGTAGATAAAGATAAAATATCAAGAGTACAATTTACAGAGATTACTAAAGAAGGTGTTGAAGAAGGCATGAATGATATTCAAGCTATTGATCAAGATCTTGTACAAGCTCGCACAGCCCGTAGAATCATAGATCGTTTAGTTGGATACAAAGTATCACGTGTATTATGGAGTACTCTAAAAAAGAATATGAAATTTGTGGAGGTCTCACTTTCTGCTGGTCGAGTTCAATCATCTGCTTTAAAAATCATTGTTGAAAGAGAACGACTAAGACAAGCATTTCATTCTGCTCTTTATTATGATTTAAAAGCAGAGTTCCAAACTAATAAAGATTCATTTAATGCAATTCTTTTCCGAGTAGATGGAAAAAGAGTTGCCACAGGAAAAGATTTTGATCCAAATACTGGGCAATTAAAAAATGACAAAGCCTTGCTCCTTTCAAAAGCACAAGCAGATGAATTAGTTAAAGAGCTAAATAATGGAACTTGGGTTGTTACAGATGTGGAAGAAAAAA
>JAAZYT010000170.1 GCA_014239505.1 Fidelibacterota bacterium
CAAAAGGCGCTTTTTTTAAATGCTATAGCAGATGAAATAGAAAGCCTTGGAGAAATCTTAATTGAACGCTGTTGTCAAGAATCAGGACTCCCGAATGCGCGTGTAATTGGCGAGAGAGGAAGAACTTTAGGGCAACTAAGAATGTTTGCTGAGCTTGTATTGGAAGGTTCATGGTTAGAAGCAACAATTGAAACTGCTGATTTAGAACGAGAGCCAATTCCTAAGCCTGATATTAGAAGAATGTTAGTTCCAATGGGCCCAGTCGTTGTTTTTGCTGCAAGTAATTTTCCTCTAGCTTTCTCTACCGCAGGAGGAGATACAGCATCTGCTTTAGCAGGAGGAAATCCAGTAATAGTTAAAGCTCACAGTGCACATCCTGGAACCAGTGCACTTGTTGGTTCAGCTATTATGGAAGCAGCAAAAAAAACTAATATGCCAGATGGTGTTTTTTCATTATTGCATGGTTCTGGCAAAGTAGTTGGTCAGAGCCTAATTAGTCATGCTGGTGTCAAAGCGGCAGGTTTTACAGGTTCTCAAAAAGCTGGTCGTATTTTATTTGATCTAGCAAATCAAAGGAAAGAGCCGATTCCTTTTTTTGCTGAAATGGGTAGTGTTAACCCAGTTTTATTATTACCCAATTCTCTAAATATTAAGACTGCTGAAATGTTATCAACTTCTATTACAATGGGTGCAGGGCAATTTTGTACTAATCCAGGACTACTAATTACTCTTAAAAATGAGTTACTTGAAAAATTTATTATTAACTTAGTCTCAGCATTAGAAAAAATTGAGCCAGGTGTTATGTTGACTGAAAAAATTTGTAAGTCTTACTATAATGATTTGGATTTATCCCTATCTAACCAAGATGTTAAAGTGGAATCAAAATTAATAGATAATAATGAATTAAATAATGCAACCTCAGTTCTTGTTTCTACCTCTGGAGAATCTTTTTTAAAAAACCCTAACCTAGCAGATGAAGTTTTTGGTCCTTATAGTATGATTGTAAAGTGTAAAAATAAAGATGAATTAAATAATGTAATCTCAAGCTTAAATGGTCAATTAACAGGTACTGTATTTAGTTCAAAAGAGGAAATGCAAATTTTTATGAAGCCAATTCATCAACTAGAAAAAAAAGTTGGTCGTCTAATTTTCAATGGCGTACCTACAGGTGTTGAAGTTTCTTCTAGTATGCAACATGGTGGGCCATATCCTGCATCTTCAGATTCACGTTTTACATCAGTTGGAACAATGGCCATTAAACGTTTTGTACGTCCTATAGCATTCCAATCGTGGCCTCATAATGAATTGCCTGATGAATTAAAAAATGATAATCCATTAAATATTTGGAGATTAATGAATGGAGATTGGACAAAGGATTAATTATGTCTAAACACATTTTTGAATGTATTGATGCCCATACATGTGGGAATCCTATTCGCCTGATTAAATCAGGTGGACCAAAACTTGAAGGAAAAACTATGCTCGATAAACGTGAGCATTTTATGTCAGAATTTGGCTGGATTCTTCGCAGTTTAATGTTTGAACCTAGAGGTCATGACATTATGTCTGGAAGCTTTTTATATGAACCAAGTAGTGATGAGTTTGATATAGGAATTTTATTTATTGAAACTAGTGGTTGTTTACCAATGTGTGGACATGGCACTATTGGGACTGTAACAATGATGATTCAAGAAGGGTTAATTAAGCCAAAAACAGAAGGTGTCGTTGTACTTGAAACTCCAGCCGGAAGAGTAGATGCATATTATACATTAAAAGGAAATAAAGTTTCTTCAGTTAAGATTATTAATATCCCCTCTTTTCTATATGCTCCAAATTTAAAAATTAAATCATCTTTTCTTGGTGAGATTAATATTGATGTATCATATGGTGGAAATTTTTATGCTATAGTTGATATTCAAAAAAATTTCCCGGGTATTGATTCTTTTACAGCAGGTGATCTAGGAGCCTTTAGTAGAGAAATACGTATAAAAATTAATGAAAAATATAAGTTTGAACATCCTGAAGATAGTCGAATAAATAAATGTATTCATGTTTTATGGAGTGGAAATCCAACTAAACCTGAATCAACAGCTAGAAATGCTGTTTTTTATGGAGAAAAAGCCATTGATCGATCTCCTTGTGGGACAGGAACTTCTGCTCGAATGGCTCAATGGTATACCCAAAATAAAATGGATGCGAATGATACGTTCATTCATGAAAGTATTATTGGAAGTCAATTTACGGGAAGAATTGAAGAAATTGTTAAAGTAGCTGATTATGATGCTATCATCCCAAGTATTGAAGGTTGGGCAAAGGTTTATGGCTATAATAAAATTATTGTTGATAGTGATGATGATCCCTATGCTCATGGGTTTCAGGTAATTTAACTTTGCCTCATTCTGATATAGTTATTATAGGGGGTGGAGCAATTGGTCTATCATCAGCCTATTATCTTAATCAAAAAGGTTTTGATGTAACAATATTAGATAGTAATGACAAAGATCTATATAATTCTTGTTCATGGGGTAGTTCAGGAATGATTGTTCCAAGTCATATAGTTCCATTAGCAGCACCAGGTGTTATTAAACAAGGATTGAAATGGCTTCTAGATCCAGAAAGTCCTTTTTCAATTGAATTTAAACCTTCAATTGAAATGATATCTTGGCTCTTAAAATTTCGAAAAGCCGCAAATAAAAAACATGTCAAACAAGCAGCTGACTTGCTTAGAAACCTTAGTATGGATAGTCGTTCTCTTTATAAGAAATTAAATGAACAAATAGATTTTGAGTTTGAGACTAAAGGCATTTTAATGCTATGTAAAGGCGAAAAAACACTTGAAGAAGAAATAGCTGTATCCGTAATGGCTCAAAATATTGGAATGAAAGCAAAAAATTTAAACCCCGCAGAAATCAATAAGCTGGAGACAGGGATGAAGACAGAAATAGCAGGAGGTGTATATTACCCTTCAGATGCACATTTTAATCCTGGACTATATTTATCTTCAATGAAAAATATTCTTATTAATTCAGGTGTAAAAATTTTTCATAAAACTAAGGTTCATTCAATAAATATAGATAAAGAGAAAATTACTTCTGTAAATACAGAACATGATAATTGGAAAGCAAAAAATTTTATTTTATGTGCTGGTTCTTTTTCTTCAAAGCTTGTTAAGCAAATTAAGCTAAAAATGCCGTTAATGGGAGGCAAAGGATATAGTATAAGTATAGATGATATTCAAAAAAAACCAGCATTACCTGCAATTTTAGTTGAAGCAAGGATTGCTTCAACACCAATGGGTAAGATATGGCGCTTGGGAGGGACTATGACAGTAACTCAAGGTTCAACAAAAATAAATAATAGAAAATTAAGTGCTATGGTACGCAATGTTAAAAAATATTATCCAGAATACAATATCTCATCAGCTCAATCACTTAAGCCATGGGTTGGTCTTAGACCATTATCTGCTGATGGACTACCTTACATAGGTCCATTTAAAAAATATCCTAATTTAATTGCAGCTACAGGTCATGCAATGTTAGGAGTGAGCCTTGCGCCAGTAACGGGACATTTAGTATCAAACATCATTTCAGAAGAAGGTTCCGATTATGATATGAAATTATTATCTCCAGACCGGTTTAACTAATAATTACAATTAGGAAGAATAATGGCTTTAACATTTAAAAATAAACTACAGTATAATTTATTCTTATGGTATTTTGGATTAACTAAAGTAAGACTCATTAACTTTATTAAACCTAAAATTATTGATGTAAATGATAAAGGTGTAACCTTGTCTATGCCCTTAAATCGTCGAACGCGTAACCATGTAAAGTCAATGTACATTGGAGCAATGGTGGTTGGCGTTGATCTTGTTACAGGATTTACCGCAATGTTAAAAATAAGAGAATCAAAAAGAAATGTTATCCTGATTTTTAAAGATCTTGAGGCAAACTTCCTTAAACGTGCAGAAAGTGAAGTTCATTATATTTGCAATGAAAGTCAATCAATTGCAGCAGCAGTTGAAGAAACAATAAAAACTGGAGAAAGAGTAAATATTGCTGTACCAGTTGTTGCCATAGCGCCAGAAAGTTTTGGTGATGAACCTGTTGCTAAATTCTCAATTACTTTATCGTTAAAAGAAAAATAGTATATAGATGAATATATCTTCTGCTTATTTAATGCTTATCATTGCGGCCCTTCTTTGGAGCCTAGGTGGATTATTTATTAAATTGGTAGATCTTAGTCCAATAATCATTGCAGGTATAAGAAGTCTGGGCGCAGCGGTTGTATTTATATTTTATATTAAAAAACCAAAATGGTATTGGGGAAAATATTTTATAGGTGGTATCCTTTTTTATAGCTCTATGGTTATTCTTTATGTGGTATCTATTCGTTTAACTACAGCAGCAAATGCAATATTTTTACAATTTACAGCACCATTGTGGGTTGTAATATTTGGTTATTTTATTTTGAAAGAGACGGTATCAAAATTTGATATTTTGGCCATGTTATTTATTTTTTTAGGAATGGGATTATTTTTTATAGATGATTTAACATTCTATGGTTTCTGGGGAAATATTATGGCTCTGGTTTCTGGTATTTGTTTTGCCTTAGTTACAGTTCTCATTCGCAAGGAAAAAGATTACGCATTTGAAATAGTTTTATTTGGAAACCTAATTACAGCTTTAATATGCTTTCCTTTTATATTGGAAGGATTTGGAGGTTCATCAAAGTTAGATTTATTAATTATTTTTGCTTTAGGTGTTTTTCAACTAGGTATCCCTTACCTGTTATATACAAAAGCACTTAAGTATGTGAAAGCAATTGATGCTATTTTAACAGGAATGATTGAACCAGTATTAAATCCTATTTGGGTTTTTCTATTTATTGGAGAAGTGATCGGAGAATGGGCATTCATTGGTGGATTGATGGTATTGATTGGCTCATTAGGAAGAGCATACTTTAAGCAGAAGATAGAGGCAAAAATATTATGAAGGGAATTGTAAAAGAATACGATAAAACTAAAGGGTTTGGTTTTATCTCAGGTGAAGATGGAGAAGATTATTTTGTCCATGTCTATGGACTTGGACCGAAATTAAAAAATTTTGGTATTCGAACAGGTCAAAAAGTAGCCTTTGATATTGACTTTGATATGAAAGGTGATAAAGCGATTAATGTTAGACCAGTTTAAAAGTTTTTGTATCTGTAATAAATTCTCTAATTAATGGAGTAATCTTAATAGGTATCTTGTGTGGGGCATCATATGTTTTTAAGAAAACAGGATTTTTTCTTGTCTTAAGTATAGAGTGGGAAGTGATACTTTCTTTTACTGAAATGATATCATCTTGATTGCCATGAAGTAATAATACGGGCGTTCCTTTGCTTTCATTAGTTCCTTCAGACTCAATCATTTTTTTAAACTTAATAAACCCAGCAATAGATATTATTCCTCCAATTAGGTAGGGCAGTCTTAGTGAAAATTCCAATGCTAAACATGCTCCTTGAGAAAATCCGATTAAATATATATCTTCATTAGTAAATCCATCAGAATTAACCTTTTTTATTAGGTTACTTAATCCAGATATAGTTTTTTCATACTCCCAACCTTTTTCATCTGAACCTTGAAACCAAGTATACCCTTTTCCTGATTCAGATTGATATGGCGCTCTAGGTAAATACCATTTTGATTGATCTAGGTTA
>JAAZYT010000002.1 GCA_014239505.1 Fidelibacterota bacterium
CATGAAGGACATTGACCATTCCATTTAGGGTGATCATCTCCACAGGCAGAACATAAATAGACAGTTTTAGATTTTAGTTGTCCCATACTTATATAGGAAGTTTAGTCAGACTTATTTTAGAAACAAGTTGAAAGCTTTATAAATCTTACCAGTCGTAGCCGATAGATAAATACCACTGAGGTTTTGAGAAACCATTATCATCCCAGTCATATGCAGCTTCTATTCTCCAAAGCGTAAAAATTGGTAATTTAATACCATAACCTATAGAGCGGACCCAAGGTGAAAACTTATCGGGTAAATTATTTCCATATTTAGTTTGAAGGTAAGCAAAATCAGTAAATTCTCTTTTGTCATCCCAAGCCGCACCTACATCCATAAATACATGACCTCGAATATTGCCAAGAACCATTTTTAATGGAAAACCTAACGCTAAATATTGAATTAAAGGAAACCTGAATTCTAAATTAGCTAATAAAACATTTGTTCCAAAACGTTCAGAAAATCTTGCGCCACGCAAAGGATAAGCATATTCTGAAAAATAAATATCTTGTAATAGGCTATTATTCTCACTGTCTAGAATAACATTTCTCCATCGTGCTTCATTTGTATCTCCATCATTTGTACCATTTGTAGTTCCAGTTCCCAATAGCCAATTTTGCATACCACCTAAAAAGTATTTTTGAGGGTTTTTACCAGTACTAGTTCCAAAATACATTCGACCCGCAAATGAATAATCTCTATTTATCATTTGATATTTTCTAAGGTCTACTTTGATTTTTTGGTATGAAATACCTTTATTCCCCATAGCAGGACTTACTTCTAAAGAAGTATTTTGACGAAAGCCATCAATTGGTCCGGTATAACCATTTACTGTATTGTCATATATATAACTCAGTGTTGGATTTGCCGCAATGAATCCATCATCTTGTAAAACATTATTAGTGTTCATATAAGGATCAATTTGAAATAATTTATAATCTAAATTATGAACGATTACCCCCGCATCAATTCGATGAAATCTATTAATTGGTCGAGAGGCAGTTACTGAGAACCCAAAATGCCTCATTCTGGCAGATAGCTCTGTTAACATACCTAAATCACTATATCCGTAGCCAGCAAAGAAAAAATCTGCTTGATGAAATAAAGTAAAGTAATAATTCATTCTTTGCTTCAAATATGCATAGTTAAGAAAGTAGTCACTATTAGTTAATGAAATTTGTGATTCCATTGCAAAAGATATTTGATGATCGCCCATAAGATCACTAAAGTAAAAGACCAATAAACCTTGATGACCAAAAACATTATTATAACCAATATTTCCTTGTGCAACATCAAGGCTAAATTTTGTTTTATACGCCTGAGACATATAGTCACCTTCATTATTCAAAAATGATGAATCAGATTTTACTGTTACAGGTCCTTGATTTATATCTTGTTTATTATAATTTTCAAATTCCCAAGCAAATATATAGTTTGAATAATCAGATGTATTCGCAAAAGTCCCTTTTTGCTTATCTTTCCTAAGATCTACTAATTCTTCTTTATCATTTTCTTCACGATTGACAATATAGTTTGTTGGTTCAATTATTGTAGATTTTGAGGTTAAAGGATTGCTAAGTCTATATACGTCCCAACCTAAGCTTGAATAACCAGAAAAGACTAAAGATCCATCATCTTTAGTAAGACTTAGTTGAAATAGCCCAGTTAATAAATTTGTTATTGGTTCAGATTTACCAGAATCAAGATCATATCGAAAAAGATTCCATGTTCCTTGATAATCGCCAGTGTAAAATAGTTTATTTTCAGTATTAGAAAAGATTGGATAATTTTCATTATATCCAGTATTTGTTATCTGATTAATATTCTTTGAATTCAAATCAATAATAAAAATATCGCTCTGTTCATAATTATGATTGATCATATCTTTTGCAGTTGTCTTAATACCATTACTCATAACACCTCGATCAGAAACAAATATAATTTTTTCTCCATCTGGACTCCACGATGG
>JAAZYT010000001.1 GCA_014239505.1 Fidelibacterota bacterium
ACATTCCGCTGACCCAATAGTACGCACCCTGTTGGCACATCTGTTAATAGGGCATCAACCAATCCATGCATCACCGGTTGGGGATGATTGGCAAAGCGCTCTTCAAGTTTGGACTTATTGGTTTTCATTTTATCGATTAATCTCTGATCAGCAAAGTCCTTCACCGTTGTGCGAAAGTCTCCCGTTTCAAATGTCGCGGGTTCTGTGTATTTACCCGTAAGTAAGCCGTGCTTGAGGGGTGAGAAAAAACAGATGCCCAAATTATTGGCTTCTACATAATTTTTTAATCCGGTGGATGCATAAGTGTCATCCATTACATTTCGGTAAGGCTGAATCACATCTGGGTTAACACGGCTTATAAATTTCATTATTTTATTTGAAGACCAATCCGAAAGACCAATGAAGCGCGTTTTCCCTTCTTCTTGGAATTTTTTTATTACCTCTAGAGCCTCTTCAAAATATTCATCCTGTTTCCCAAAATTACAATGGTGCAAATACATTAAATCTACACAGTTTACTTTAAGGTTTTTTAAAGATCGTTCCATATTTATTTTCATTTGCATAGGGTGATACCAGTGATCATGGCTACCCATGTCCCATCCTATTTTTGTAGCTAAAAAAATTTCATTTCTTGAGACCTTATTCCACATAGTCCCAATAATACTTTCTGAAATTCCACTGCCATAAACATCGGCTGTGTCCCAATGGTTTATTCCAACTTCATGTGCCTTTTGCAATGCTAACTGACTGTCTTTTTCTGATTGACCCGCCCAACCAACAGGTTGATTATTGCTTGATACGCTTGCGCCACCAAAAGACCAAGTCCCTAAACTAATTCTTGATACATTAACGCCCGTTCTTCCTAACACAATCTTTTTCATTTTTATCCTTTTATTAGAAGATAAAAGTTACGGAAACTCTGGAGTTAAAATGTCAAAGCGATTTAAAATTATAGATATTGGCCATAAAGGTTTTTCATTAGATCGGGCACTTACTGAGCTTGAAATACAAGTTAGCGAAAGCATTTATCAAGGCGAAGTTCGCGTAATAAAAGTAATTCATGGTCATGGAACTGGCGCTTTACAAACAAGCGTTAGAGAGTGGTGCCAAAATCAAGAAGGTCGATTTCAGGCGGTAGTTAATGGTGAAGACTATGATTTATTTAATCATGATTCTGCAAATATGCGCGCAGAGTGTGGTTCGCCATATGATCCTGATCTTGGTAAAAAAAATAGCGCAATAACTTATATTTGGTTTTGGTGATTGTTAGTATTTTTAATTTTTTTATATTAGTTGGCTAAATGATTAAAAATAAAAACAAATACGACCATTTATTTAAAAATGTCTCACCAGCATCAATGTCTGGGATACATATTTTTGGCGCTGATGATGATTATTTTAAGCCTCAAAAATATAATGATGTCACAAACTTAGAAAATCGTATTTGGGAAGATTTATTTATAAATGTAATCCCTCTAATTGATCAGTATGTTTGTAGAGAATATCTTCTTGGAATGCGAACGCTACCAATACCAAAAGACCGCTTCCCAGAATTTGATGCAATTTCTCCATTAATAGAAAACTCTACTAATTGGCAATTAGTACCCGTATCTGGCTTCTTAACAGAAGATTTATTTTTTGATCTTAATGCAAATAGAAAATTCCCAGTAACAGATATAATTAGGAAATCTCCTCGCTTTGAAGAAAAATATTCAAGTGAGAGCATTCATAATGAAGAGGGCTATACTCCAGAGCCAGATATCTTTCATGATATTCAGGGTCATATACCCTTTTTAATGAATAAACCTTATGCTGACTTTATGCATGAAGTTGGCATCCTTGGCGATAATATATTAAAGGATGAACGCAGACTTGGTGCAGAGCTAGTTTCACATAATCTTCGTCGTTTACAAAATTTTGCTTGGTGGACGTATGAGTTTGGACTTATTTACAATAATCTTGATACGAATCATTTTCGAAGGAAAGAAAATGACATGGAATACGAAATATATGGATCTGGAATTATTTCTTCTTTTGATGAAACACTAAATGTTATTAATTGTGCTAAAGGTCTATCAGAAAAGTCTAAAATTTTACCTTATGATATTGAAGAGATAGTAATGACAAGTTTTAATTATAGTGAAATTCAAGATCGGTATTACGTTGTTAAGTCTATGGAAGAACTATACAAGTCTTTTAAAAATAATCAAGAGCTCTTTTGGTTTGAAGGTTAGAATGAAAAACAAGATACTATCTTTAACTTTTCTTTTTCTAATAATTATTAGCTGCGCACCTAATGCCTCCAAGTTGGCGGAAACTAACCCAAAAATATTAATTAATAATGCAGATTCACTGATAGCACAAAGGCCGGATGATATTGAGCTGCGCAATGCTATTGTACAAGCACATCTTAATTTGGCTAGAGCTAATAGTGACCCTAGTCATTATAAAGCTGTAATAAAGTTTGAGCCAAATAATAAAAGTGCAAATTATTATATCAATCTTGAAAAAGGTAAAAATCACCATAAAAAGGGACATAAAAACGGGCAATGGGATGCAATACAATCTTTTGCTAAAGCTGCTGCTCTGATTGATACCTTGGGCGAGCCTTATTATTGGTTAGGGCAATCGTATGAAAAAAAAGATGAAATGGATTTTGAGCTCCCGCTAGAATCTTACGATAAAGCCCTTAGTCTATTTCTTGAAAATGATATGCAAAAAAAAACTCAATCAGCTCGCCTGGCTCTTTTAAAGCGGAAAAAAACATATGAGGATTTTTGGAAATAGTGAATTTAAAAATAGATAAAAGATAGCATTATCCTCTATTTTTGACTTGATTCAAGAATAGGGCAGAGTTAAACTTTCTGTGCCCAATAGGCTTATAACTTTAAATGCCACACAATCCGAGGTAAAGATAAATGGCAAAAAAAAGCATTTTAAACAAAGTATTCATCGGGGTACTCATTACCCTTTTCTCATCTGTGCTTTTCGCGCAAAAACCCCGTACTGTATCAGGGACTTTAATTAATAGTGGCGGTGATGGCCTAAAAGGCATTACTGTTTTACTTTTAAGTGAAGACGGAACAGAGGCCAATCGAGACGAAACATCTAAAAAGGGGGATTTTAAACTAAAAAAAGTTCCGCCAGGGAATTATACCTTAGAGGC